>CALGYY010000062.1 GCA_937934705.1 uncultured Bacteroidota bacterium | reverse complement strand
CGAGATAAAGGAATGTGACTGGAGTTCAGACGTGTGCTCTTCCGATCTTCTACTCTGTATTCTTTTCCCTATCCAACCTACCCGTACACGACTGATGCTTTTATTGCCAGGTTCCAGGATCTTGTGAACCAGGGTCAATATCGTCAGCAACTGCAGGGAAGTTCTATGGAACCAATAGCGGAGGAACGCGTAATCAAAATCGTCCCTAACCCCGCCAGCAATAGTTTCTCAATCGAGTTTTCATCTGGCATCAATTACAATAGAATTCTGCTGTATGATGCCCAGGGAAATCTTATTAAAAAGATTTTTGATGGCTCCCTTCAAACAAAAGTGATATCGGTGGATGCCTCGGATCTGCCCGTTGGTAACTATTTTCTAAGGATAGAATCGGAAAATAGGATTTCTATTGAAAAGGTGTTGATAATTAAGTAAATAGACCTTCACAAAATATTCTCTAATTCTAAGTGCAAATATATATGTTCACTTTAAAAAAAAGTGTTTTCTGTTTTACTCCTTGTAAGCATTTCGAATGTTATTTATGCTCAGTGGGAGGCGACCAGTGGCCCTCCAGGCGGAGCTGTACGGTGTGTTGTTACAAATGGCTCAAGAATACTTGCTGGCTCTGCGGGTGGAGTTTATTTATCTTCAAACAATGGCGATACCTGGAATCTGACATCACTCCCAGCATATTGTGGCGTTTCAAGTTCAATTCTTATTATCGACAGCACTTTCTATGTAGCGAGTGGTTTTGGTGTTGTCAAGTCAACGGATTGGGGGGCAAGCTGGCAGCTTATGAATAGTGGCTTATCAGATACCAATATCACATCTTTAGCTATTTGTGGAACAACGCTATTAGCAGGAACTTATAGCGGAGGAGTATTTGTTTCTTCGGATTATGGATTAAACTGGTCTCCGGCGAACACGGGGTTAACCAACCCATATGTAAAAAAGATTTATGTGAAGGATTCAATAATTTATGCGGGCACTTCATGGTTTCAGGGAGGGGTGTTTATTTCTTATAATAATGGCAATTCATGGGTATTATCAGACAATGGCTTACCTAATGAAGAATTGTTCGACATTCTAAAAGTTCAGAATTGGCTTTTTTGTTGTTTCGGTGATAGTGGCATTTTTATATCTAATGACTTTGGCCAGAGCTGGTTTGCATCCGGGCTTCCAATTGGCTTTGGGTTCTATTACAAGTGCTTGTCCAACTTTGGAAATAGTATTTTGATCGGTGGTGGTAATGGAGCATATATTACTGCTGATGGCTGTAATACCTGGCAAGACTACAATCAAGGGGGGCTGGATTTTGCGGGTGGAGTAGAATGTTTTTCTATGAATAGCACTTATCTTTTTGCAGCTACGGGTGGTAATGGTGTTTGGCGCCGCCGGCTCACGGATTTGGGAAATCCAGATATTGTAAGCGACAATGAGAAAATCAATGTATATCCCAACCCTGCAAAGGATAAGATAAGCATTGTTTTTTCGTTGCCTGCGAATGGGAGCATAAAAGTCCTGCTTGTCGATCTGTCTGGCAATACAATTAAAACGATTGACGCGGGGGAAACGTACACACAGCACATAGAAACGAGCATTTCTGATTTGCCAAATGGAGTTTATCTTCTTCGCATCGAATTGCAGGATAAGGTCATCAGTAAAAAGGTATCTGTTGTCCGATAGCATCGACAAAAGACAGTCGATGTTGGCATAGATAACAAAAAGTATCTTGAGATCAGCACTTTTGATTTGCCAAGTGGAATTTGCCTCATATGTATTGAAATGCCGGATCAGCTTGTTGTGGAATAAGCTTACATGAATGGTGCAGTATCTCAGGCCACTGAAATCAGTATTTACTGATGTGTGCAGTGAGTTTTTCCAGCAAATTCACGTAGCTTCCGTACTCATTATCGTACCAGCCGAAGATCTTAGCATGTGTCACGGGTATATTCATATCCACAGGCTGCTTGATTCCATATGTCTTCAATGTTTCGGAGGGAATCCGGATGAATCCGGTACGGGTGTGATTCTCGGAACCCTCCACCACGATGGCAGCCTTGTAGCCCATGAGGTCGGAGGATACGTTCTGGCATTCCGAAAACACGAGCAGGTCTTTCTGTGACCCATGAGAAGCTTTTTTGTAAATGTCGTTTATTAATTTTTTGTTGATAACAGGATTGCCTTTTGCGTCCAGCCCTTCGTTAAAGGTGATGTTGAGTGTGATGAGCGAGACAGTAGAAGTGGGTACGCGCACCGAATCGGCCATGAACCCAATCTCCAGTATCTGCGGCATGATGGACTCCAGTGCTTTGGCTGCGCCGGTTGTGGACAGTATGATGTTATTCAAAACTGACCGTGTTTTTCGCAAATCTCCGGCACCGGAGCCTGGAACAGCATCGAGCACACTCTGGGTGTTTGTGGCTGCATGCACGGTCGACATGGATGCGGTGAGTATTTTGGCTGTATGCTTGTTTTCCATCAGGGGCATCAGCAAATGTGCCAGCCCGGTGGTGGTACAGCTTGCAGCGGAGATAATATGATGACGGTTCGGGTCGTACTCAATATGATTGATTCCAAAAACCATCATGATGCTGTCAGCGGGAGTTGATTGTGAAGCATCCTTGATCTTGAAAGGTGCGCTGCAGATCACTTTACGCGCCCCGCCTTCGAGATGGCCGCGCAGGCTGCCTCGCGTATCGGAGGCGGGTACGGTGGGGTCCACGAATTTGCCGGTGCAGTCCAGCACGATCTGGACCTGTTCCGCACTCCAGGGGATGGCGCATGGATTGCGCTCTTCGGTCAGCACTTTCACCGGCATTCCGTCAATCTCGAAAAGGTTTTTTCCGGCGTCGACCACCTTAAGAATATGATGCCGGTTCTTTTGTCCGTAAAGAAAGTTTCCTAAGCTGCCGTAGGTTGAATCCGTGATGAGGGTCTGTACCAGATCTTCTGTTGTTTTGCCTGTTTTTCGGCCAAGGTTCACTACGATGCCGTCGAAATTCCTGGTCACCAGTTGGTGCCACAACATCAGCTTTCCAATTCTGCCCAGGCCATTGATACCCAAATAGCTTTTTGTTTTCAGTACTGTTTTCATATGCTGTGTTTTATGTTTAATAATCAGAGGATACTTCGTTATTTTTCATCGCGGTGTACATATCTATCGGCCAGCGGATAATATCCTTTGTAAATGCTTCCGATATTCCCGTCAATCGCGATCTCATCGCCGACTGACAGTGATTGCTTTTTGATGGTACATTTTTTCTCTTTTTCATTTACTATCAGGTCAACACAATTGACAATGCATATCTTCCCAAGGCGAGCGGCGGTTACCGCTGCATGGGATGTAGCACCGCCTCTGGCCGTCAGCAAGCCATCGCTGTGAAAAATGAGTCCAATGTCGTCAGGCACGGTATCGGGCCTTACGAGTATGAGTTGTTTGTCGGGAAATCGGCTCCGCATGTTGCTGAGGTCTTCCTGATCAAAAATCAGAATTCCGTTCATTACCCCGCCGCCTATACCGATGCCCCTGCCCAGCAATTTCATCTTATCACGTGAAACGGCAAAATCCCTGATCTTGTCTTCTTGTCTGACATCCATATCGCGGATTTGTAATATAAACAGGTCTTCAGCTTTCTCTGATTCAAAGGTGAACTCGATCTCCTGATGCCCGAATCCGTGTCGTTCGGTCAGCTCGCAGGCAATATTGTAAAGGCGCCGGTAAATCAGGGGGAATTTTTCTTCAAGTGAAAGACCTTTACTTCCGGTCTGCTTTTGGTTAATGGAAACCGGCTGTACATGCACCAGTCCTCCAACCACGTCTTCGCCCTGGCTTACTAATGAATAGTCACCGTACAGATGCACTCCGGGTTTGCGCATTTTGGGGTGATGCGTGAATACCACTCCAGTGCCGGATGTATAATTGATATTGCCCAATACCATTTTCTGTACGATCACGGCGGTGCCCCAGTCATCAGCGATTTGCAGATGCTTGCGGTAAAATTGTGCGCGTTCAGTGTTCCAAGAATCGAATACTTTTAATATCGCCTGCCTGACCTGGGGAAAAACCTCTTCTTCGATATGAATGTCATGTTGTTTAAGCACCTCCCTGTAAACAAAGGACATCTTTCGCATTTGTTGTGATGTGAACTGCACTTTTTGTTCAATGCCATACCGGAGCTTAAAGTCAATCATGATCTGGTCAAAGGTGTCGCGCGAGATGCCTGAAGCCATTCCCCAACTCTGCAAAAAGCGGCGGTAGCAATCCCACGAAGTCCAGCCATAATTGGGTTGAAGGCTCAGCGATTCAATGATCTTTTCGTTAATGCCGACATTTAAAAATGTATTCATAGCACCAGGCATGGAAACGGCTGTTCCCGACCGGACAGAGAGCAGCAAGGGATGTTTGGGATTTCCCAGTTCTTTTCCGGTGAGTTTTTCAAGTTTCCTGATCTGCATTATAATCATGCTGTCAATATCCCGATTAAGGATTTTGTGTTGCAGGATGGTTTCTTTACGGCGGAACACTTCGGTAGTGATCACGAATCCCTGAGGAATAGGATATTTGAGGAAATAAAGCTTCTTCAGAAAGTAAGCTTTGGAGCCCAGATAAACCTGATTGTCAAGAAAGGGTGTTGGCTCGTACAACGGGCTGATCACCATATCGGGATTGTATGTCATGATGTCGCGCAGGTTCTGGATGCTGTAATTGTCCACCATATTGCGCAGGGTGGTCAGGACCATGGTGATGAAATTATCAAGGCTTTGCAGCAGGAAAGATGAAGCCAGCATGTCACGGTAAAATGCTTCAGAACGGCCGTGAATATATTGCTCCGGATCGTTGTCCCTTTTTGTTTTTGCGCCTGTTGTCTGTTTGAGGATGATCCCCAGGTTTTCTTCGTAGGGAATAAAGAAGTATTTTTTAATAATCTCGCGGATATTTCCGCCCATGAAACTAAAAATGTTGATGTACTGATGCAGCGAAAAACTCTGTGACCTCAGGCTGTAATAGAACATGTCGAGGTTGGAGTTGAAAACATGGTTGTCTATGCCGTCGAGCAGAAGACCTTCCTTATACAGTTGTAGTATGGAGGCAATTCTTTCTAGGGTTTTTGCAGTGATGTAATTCAGGTTAATGGACTTATCCAGTTCATGGGTGATTTGTCTGGCGGCTTGTTCGAGTTTGAAGATCAGTCCCAGTGCTTCGAAGCGGCGTTCATGGTATTCGCCATACATCGAAGGAATACCAAAAGCCACATGACGTTTGTGGTAAATGTTCTCCCATCCTTCGGTTTTACCGGGACTGAGTATGATACTATTGAGTTCGCCGATGAAACTGTAGATAAGCTTAAGGGCTTCTTCATTGTTCTTTTTTTGTAGTGCGGCTTCCAGTTCCCGGACTTTTGAGGCGGGAATGTGATGATATTTACTGATACACTTCACAATATCGGCTGCGGAAAAGGAATACTTTTCAATCAGTATGTTGTACAGGCGGCACAGCATTACAAGCCGTTTCTTGTTGACCTCAGTGTGGTCGCTTATGCTTTGTACCCATTTGTCTATTCGGTCGGGATGTTGCTCAATGAGAAGGGCCGAACTGACTTTAGCTTTTTCGCTCACTTTCCTGATCAGGTCTTTCATTGGTGTTACCCATTTTCCTATTGGGTCAATAGTAGCCGCGATATCCTCGGGCAGCAGAGGCAGCAGGGGTTGCAGGTCGCCCGTAGTCCAGAAATCAAATATCTTGCGGGTAAGGCCGATATGGGTATTGTTGCTTTCAATATGAACCTGTTTGCGCAGGAAATAGATCAGCCTGTCCTGCCGGCTTGTCAGTTCATCAATTTCCGTGGTGATATCGCGCAGCTCGCCTTCAGCACCGATTTCGTTGAAATAAACTGGAAATATCCGGCATAGTTGTTTGACCTGCCTGAAATACGGATGAAAATCAGAGTTCAGCAACGCGCTCACATCCTTTTGGAACAGATCCGTATCAAAAATGAAAATCCCTTTCAATTTAAGGTTCACGATAAGCGCAGTGATGAGGCCGTTGTAATGATCAGGTGAGGCCTCAAAAAGTTCCAGCCAGATGCGGATGTTTTTGATATGATTGGTGTCAACCCGCGTACGCCATTCGGAACTGAGTTTTAGCGGGCCGGGCACGACGAATGGCAACTCTATCATTTTTTCGACAAAATCCTTCGTGTGCTTCGCATGCTTGCTTTGGATAATCTCTTTCCCGAAGGTGGCGATGCAATCCAGCACGGTGTAGCTGTGATCCTGCTGCATCTCGCCGAAAAGCTCAAATAGGTTTTTAATAAATGGCTTTACCTGCGAAGCCTTGATTTCCGCAAATATTGTTTTAATCAGACTGTTCAACTTCAGAAGAAGTGTGTTTCTCGCCTGAGCCATGCCCTGTATGTGAAGCAGGTAAACGATGTAATAGAAGCGGTCGGTGATTACCGGGCAGGTGTCAATCAGGCTGATGAAGTACTCGGTGATTTCAGCATAAAGAGGTATATTCCGGTTAAGGTCTTCAAGGGTCTTGGTTTTCTCGACATTTCGTAATAGCTTGGCGAAATAAGGTTGGCCGATGGACTTCAGGGTGTTGTGAAAATCAGCGCTGAAATATTCCCGGTTGCCCTCGTACCAATTCTCAGCATTGGATGTTTCTGCCCAAAAACGTATGACTTTAATCATCAGAGCATGCAGCAAATCAAAAAAATCGTCTTTCAGTGCCTGGAAAGAGCAGAGAATTTCCAGTTGATTTTTGAAAAATGAGGATGTTCGTAAGGTTGCCGGATGGTCTTTCCCGATCCAGAGCTTCAGAATGTCCAGACCTTCACTGATCAGCTTCAGGTCAGGCGTCTGATGGCGTAGCATCAGGGCGATATATTCAATCAGGGTGGTATAGATATTTTCGAAATCATCCAGTTTACTTGTTTTTTCAAGGGTGTCCCTGAAAAAACTCAGAATGATGCCATGCGCTTTTTCCCTGTCGGGATTCTGATCATAGAACCAGAAGTCGCCCAGGGATAATCGCCGCAGCTCATTGCTGACCACCCCATAATTAGCATACGTATGATGGTACTCATTGAAGAAATTCCTGGTTCGCTCTTGTATGCCCCAGCTGTTTTTAGAAAGCTGCAGCAGCCATAAGTGGTCTTCATGCAATGCAACCTCCTTTTGAAGGGTTTTTGAAAGGTTCGCCTCAAGGGCTTTTGAATAAAAAGATTTGCTCATGACCGGGATACAATGGGTTGCTTTCCATGACAAATATCGTGAATACAAACCAATCGGCAACGAAAATATCGAAGAATTGAATTGGGTAAGTTGAACACTGTGTTACAAGCTATCAGCTAAAAGTTTGTTGGATTTGGCTTTGATGCAAACCTGCATACAACAGCCTTTTTACTGACTGCTCAGCATTCATTTTCCTCCAGTCATTTCTGACAGCAGCCGCCTCCAAACCCCGTTGGAAAATCTTCCTGAGTAAAGACATCTTCCATCGGTTGTCATATACTGGATGCTTAGCCCGGGAATGCCTGTACTGACCTGAATCCAGCCATTTTCCTGATCTTTCAACAAATACCCTCTGTTTTCAGTTGCAGCAAAAATGTGGAATCATGTACTGCAAGTGCATCACCAACACCGCTGATAACATCCCTGCCTGACGCGATCCGGAGCTTGCAATACAATTTCACCTTTCTTCCCGCATGGATTAATAATTATAATTCCTGTATATGTATGTCTACATATTTGTTGTGAACCTAAATGATAAACTTTAGATTTAAGAAATACAGATTAGAACCATATATAATATGATCTTTCTTTCCGGATTTTTTGTGCGATAGTTTTTATTCGTGAGACTGTGTTTTCATGAGCCGAAGGCGAATTGCGCCAAAGGCGTCCCTTCGGGAAAATACTAGTCGAACAAAAAGCGAAACGACCTCATGAGGCCGCAGGCCGAGTAATCCTCCCGCCTCAGGCGGGAGAATAAGGGGCCGGGGCTTGCCCCGGGGTACATACCCGTGATTGAGGTTGGCATTTCTCGATATCAGGCTATTTTTTTTTGAAGTATTTTTTTATTTCCCGGTCAAAATCAGACTCTGTCATTTTATCCTTGATATGCCGGTACTTTTCAAATTCGGTTTCGGCCAGTGCCAAAGCAACTTCGTGTGTTACTTGTCCCTGATGACTGAGTATAGCTACTTCATTAAACTGTAAAAATGAGTCGAGTTTTTTTACCCAATCTTTCATATACATCAATACACCTTTGTTGGCCTGACTTTCAGCAAAGTCGAGGTACATTGAAACAATACGGTTCAGTCCATCCAATTCTTTTTCGTCAAGGTAGTTCTTGGCAATACCGATATCCGATTTTCTAATGCTTCCCTGAGGCGCATTTTTCCAGCTTGTCAGTCCCATATTCTTCTTTGTGCTGTCAACTCTTGAAGCAATAATCTCTGCCGCCGTCTGCCCTGTAATGGCCCAATGCAGTTTGTTCTGAACTTTTGCAAAAAAATCTTTGGTGATCTGGTCGTTTACATCATAATCAGCGCTGCACTGTGAATAAATATCTGTGATCTTCTGGTAGAAACGTCGTTCACTGGAACGTATATCACGAATCCTGGCAAGCTGCTCTTCGAAATAATCCTGACCGAAAATATGAGCAGGATTCTTCAGTCGCTCATCATCCATTGTGAAGCCCTTGATGATGTATTCTTTGAGTCGTTCGGTGGCCCAGATACGAAAGGCGGTTGCACGTTTGCTGTTTACCCTGTATCCTACAGATATGATTGCATCAAGATTGTAATATTTTACTTTTGTTTCCTGTGTTTTTCCTTCAATAGCGCCATGTTGAGTGGTATGTTCCAAAATGGAACTAACCACGTCCTCTGTCAATTCACCCGTCTCAAATATATTTTTCAAGTGTTTGCTGACAGCAGGGCGCTGCACACCAAACAAATCTGCAATTTTCTGCTGGCTAAGCCAAATGGTCTCATTCTGCAGATATACTTCAACTTTTACTTTGCCATTGGGGGTGTTATAAAGCAAAATCTCATTGAAGCCTTCTTTAACCGGTGCTTGTTTTTTTTTCATAAGTCATTGACAGTTTTCAAGACAAATTACGGAAATTTTGAAACGCTGACAGAATCAATCAGTCATTATTGATAAATGACGTCTAAGTTCTGTTAAGCTGCCAAACAATGCCTTCCTCATCTCCTCTCAGCTTAAGCGATCCAGCGTCTTAATAAGCTTGTTGATCTCCTTTTGAATTGGACCCTGCTCATTCCCGGCTTATCACCTGCGGAGAACATCCCTTCTCCGTCCGGAACACTGATCAGGTTCATTCTTTTGGACTGATTTTATGCCCCTTGAATCAAATCTGTTTTAGAAAACCTGATCTGATATGAAATATTTGTATTTTTGCTTGTTGCAGAAATTCCACATTACCAATTCAAACATTAAATAAGCATGAAAACAAACATCACAGCAAAGGGCTTCTTACTGCTTTTCGCTTTTGTGTTGATCAGCAGCCAATTGATCGCACAGGGTTCGGTCAAATGGGTCCAGGGAAACAAAGGAAAAACGGATTATAAATTATGGGCATTGGTAGCCGATGAAGAAGGCTTTGTCGCCGGTGTCACTGTCGGTGCCTTCATGAAACCGGTGAATGAAGCCAGAGTCCTGAAGTACAACAAGGAGATGCAGTTTTTGGGTGAATCCAAAGTTCAGGGAGCCGTTCCCCAGACTCTTGAAATGGGTGGTTTTGGAAAAATGTTATGGATCAAGGATTTAGCCTCCGCAAAACCCGGCGCCAAAGACGGCAATACGATGACCTTCTACGATAAAGAGGGACAGATCATTAAACAGCATGTGCTGGATAATTCATACAAGTACCAGATCGTAACCGGAAATATCATGAGCGCGGTTATGAATAATGATTATTCCAACATCAAGGTGGAAGTTCCCGTGTTCAAATCCACCGACCAGGATTACCTCCTGCTTTGGGGATACCGCGACGAGCAGGGCTCCAAAAAAGCGGATAAGGATCACTCGATCATTGTATATGTTTTCGGTGAGGACGGTGAAATTGCGATGAGTGAAACCTTCATTGTTGAAAACGTATTCGGAGAGGATGCCATCATTAATTCGCTGCAACCTGATATTACACCGAACGGGAGTTTGCTTCTGTTTTCAAGGTATATGCATAAAGCCGGCAAGGCCCGCTTCAGTATGGCTCATTTTAAAGAAGCAGGACAAAAGCCGACGGTCTATAAATATGAACTCCCTTACGAGAGTCCGGCGTATGAATGGTCCTACGGTGAAGACAATGATGTGTATATTGCCGGGACTTCCAGCATCGGTAACCTGATACCATCTTTCACAAAAAACAACAACAGGCTTCTGTTTTTCATGATGCAGGACCTGAATCAGGAAAGTCCGGCAAAGGCCACAACCTATGAACTCAATCCTGCTTTTTATAACCAGTATCCTGAATTTCTGCAAGGAAAATATCTGATTCTGAATCTGACCTGGCCTTCCCTTTTAGCCACATGCAGCGACGGTGTTCTTTATGTTTCGGAAAACAGCGAGAAGGTAACTGTTACCTATTCATCAGATTATGGTTCTGCTAAAAAGACGAGCTATAAGGCCTACAGCTTTTCTGTTATCAAGTTTGATTTTTCCGGAAAAATTCAATGGCTTAAAATGATAACCAAGAAAGTTTCGGTGAAGGAAGGCTATGAAGATATGCTTGATTGGTCATGGTCACAAGAGGGGGATGTAGTCACCATACATTACAGTGATCACCCCCTGAATGTTACGCGTCCGAAGGGAAAACTGGTATTGGCCGGATCTCATACCGTGCTCGGGACTGCGATTGCCAATATTCATGCATCGGGTGATATTAAGATCAGGGTGGTCAATGACCCGACGAAGAGCAAGATTTTCGGTTTACCCTCTATGACGGAATACATGGGCGATGAGGAATTTGTAATGGCCGGACTCAAGTATAAAATGATGAGTTTGCCGGAATTCTATTACGGCACCTCAAAGTTAAGCGAGTAAGTCTTCAGGAATTCTGCCTCTTTGAGCAGCAAGATGACACAGCACTGCCCCGGAAGTATTATTTCAACTTCCGGGGCAGTTGTTTTTCCTGCTCGGGTGGAATGTCCCGTGAGGGATGCTTTTTCGGTTTATCTTTGCTCATGATCCTGCGCGAAATCCTCCGCCTGCTGCGCCCGGCCGACGCACTGAAAAACCTCCTGGTATTCGCACCCCTGGTCTTCGCCGGAGGCGCCGGAGAGCTTTCAGCCTGGCCGCCTCTCCTGATCCTCTTTGCCGCCTTCTGTGCCTGCGCCTCAGCCGTATACATCTTCAACGACCTCCTCGACCGCGGTCAGGACCGCCGTCATCCAATAAAAGCCAGAAGACCCCTGGCCGCGGTTACGATCAGCCCGCGGACGGCTGTCCTCCTGTCATTGCTTCTGCTGGCGGTCGGAATGCTCCTCGCGGGTCTGACAGATCCCGTCATCATGCTCATCCTGGGAATCTATGTTTTCCAGAATATCTTCTACTCCCTCATCCTGAAAAAAATACTTCTTATCGACCTCATCATCATCGCCCTGGGCTATCTGCTTCGGGTTTACGCCGGGGGATATACCGCTGAAGTCCCGGTCTCAAACTGGATTCTGATGATGACAGCCCTCTTGTCTTTCATCATAAGCATCGGCAAACGCAGGGATGACCTTGCCCTTATCGGAACTGATCACGAGCAGCATAAACGTCCGGATTACAGCCTGCGCTTTTTAAAAATTCTCATGTTTATCTGCATTCCCCTGACGGCCCTGCTCTACCTGGTCTATACCCTTGACCCTGCCGTCAGCGTAAGTCACCACCGGGAGTATTATTTCCTTTCGGCTCTGCCGGTCTGGACCGCCCTGGCTGCCTATGCAAAGTCGTTCCTGAAAAGTCATGGTCTCGGTTCTCCTGTACGATTGCTTGCACGAAACCTCTGGATCGGGATTCCCCTGCTGTTGTGGATCGCCCTGCAATGGTGGTTTCATACCGGAGAAGGGTGGTGAGCCCGAATGAAGACCATACTGCCATTAAACCATACCCCTGATTTTTGTTAACTTGCCCCCGTTTTTGATGCTTGTGCAGGCATGAGAATGAAGCGCATTCATAACTGGAACCTTTGGCCACGTGTCAAGGCAGGGATAGATCAACCCGGGAGTGAAGAAGAATGCCGCGATCTTATTCGCTCATCTTCTTTTCTCATTGCGCGTGGCTGTGGTCGCTCTTACGGAGATGCTTCCCTGGGATCTTTTGTCGCGGATATGCGGGGAATGAACCGCATACTTGCCCTTGATGCCGCACAGTACCGCATTGAAGCGGAGGCCGGCTGCACGCTCTCACAACTGATCCGCTACCTGCTTCCCCGGGGCTTTTTCCTTCCGGTGGTCCCGGGAACTGCCGATATAACCCTGGGTGGTGCCATCGCCGCGGATGTCCATGGTAAGAATCACCATGTTGCCGGAAGTTTCTGCTGTCATGTGATATATCTCGACCTGATGGATGAAATGGGAAGGGTACAGCGCTGTTCGCGTGAAGAGAACAGGGAAGGCTTCAATGCCTGTTGCGGCGGGATGGGAATCAGCGGACTGATCATCCGGGCAGGCTTGAGGATACGCCCGGTGGAGACGGATAGAATACGCACACGAAGCATCCGGCTTCCTGATACAGAAGCATTGCTGGCGGCTTTTGCTGAACATCGCGCTACGACCTACAGTGTCGCCTGGATTGATACCCTTGGCAGCGGGAAGTACAGCGGACGAGGCGTCCTCCTGCTCGGTGAGCATGCCACGCGGGCGGAACTGGAAAAGCAGGGAAAAAAAGTCACACTGAAGCCCGGGAAGAAAGCGGTTCTGAACATTCCTTTTCCCTTGCCTTCTTTTATTCTGAATCATCTCAGCATCCGGCTGTTTAATGCTTTCTATTATGCAAGGCATAAAGACAGCGGAGCGCAATATCAGCACCTGAACCGGTTCTTCTTTCCGCTCGACGGCATCCGCAACTGGAACCGCCTGTACGGAACCAAAGGATTTCTCCAGTACCAGTGTCTTCTGCCTTCAGATCCGGCCGGGACAGAGGCACTGCATGAAATTCTTCAGCAATGCCGCCTGCACCGCCAGGCCTCCTTCCTGGCTGTGCTTAAGGTTTTCGGTTCCGCCAACCCTGATGCTCAGATGAGCTTTCCGCGCGAGGGGGTGACCCTGGCGATGGATCTCCGCAGAAGAAAAGGTTTACCGGAATTTCTGAACCGGCTTGATCAGATCGTAGAAGGCGCCGGTGGCAGGCTTTACCTGGCCAAGGATGCACGCATGGGAAGGGATTTCTTTCAGAGATCTTATCCCGGAAAAACACAATCGGCATATTTCGTTTCAGGGCTGTCACAGCGCCTGGGACTGAATTTTAACCCTCCTGATATGAAGAAAACCGTTTGGATTATTGGCGCCAGCAGTGGAATAGGGGAGGCCCTCAGCCGTGAATTTGCCGGTCGCGGCTGGAGCGTGCTGATCGCTGCGCGCAGAACCGCTGAACTTACTCAACTCAGGGAATCCATGGAATCTGCCGGTGCGGACCCCGTGAGGGTTCATACCCTCGATATCTGTTCTCCCGGGAGCGCGGAGAACCTGATCCGTGAGGCCGGCGGACTTCCCGAAGTGCTGGTGTTCACCCCTGGTTTTCTCGGCAATCACCTGCTTTCACTCATCAATGAATCTGAAGCAGAGCGCATCATGAACATCAACTTCAATGCTTCCGTGCGATTCCTGCAGGTCTTTGCTGACGCCTTCCGGAAACGACGCTCGGGTACTATCGTCGGTATTTCCTCCGTCGCCGGGGAAAGAGGCAAATCCAAAAACCTTATCTACAGTGCTGCCAAAGCCGGATTTACCGCCTATCTCGACGGATTGCGGAATCTTTTGTTTCACGACCAGGTACGGGTGATGACCGTGAAGCCGGGGTATGTCCGCACGCCCATGATTGCCCATCTGGATCTTCCGCATGACATGACCTTGTCGCCTGAACAGATGGCCTCGCGGATTTATAAGGCAATGGTGAAAGGAAAGGATGTGGTTTACAGCAGCGCGAAATGGAAACTGATGATGTTTGTGCTGCGTCATATTCCGGAATCCATGTACAAGAAAAGAACATGGAAAAGCCGATGAGCCCGGGACTGGCAGTATTTGATCTCGACGGCACCCTGAGCCGCCACGATACCATGTTTCGCTTTCTTTTCAGCGAAGCAGGGAAATGGCGTGTGATATTCTATCTGATGCTGATACTGCCATTAATCATCCTGATGTTCATTCGCCTGATTACTGTCCGCTATGTCAAGGAACTTCTGCTGAAGCGCTTCCTGGGCGGAAAACCGCTGGATGTTCTTCAGGAGAGGGGAGCGGATTTCGCGGAGAAACAGATGCCTGGCTTTCTGTATCCCGCTGTTTATAAGGCACTGCAAACACACCGTGATCAGGGCGACACCGTCGTTCTGCTCACGGCTGCCTGCGACCTCTGGGCGGAGCCCTGGTGCCGGAAGGAAGGAATCATTTTCATCGGAACCAGACTCGAAGTGCTGAACGGTTTCATCAGCGGGAAGATCAGCGGACCGAACTGTTACGGAATCAACAAAAGGATCATGCTTCAGGCATTCCTGGATGAACATCAGTTCTCCCGGATCACAGCCTACGGAAATGAAAAGGCAGATCTGCATTACCTGCGAATGGCTGATAAAGCATATTTGATCAATAATGGAAGAATCAAAGTCATTTAAACGATTCCTCAGCCGCAACCTGACGCTGGCGGTTTTCCTGCTGCTGGTCATTCTGCTGTTCTGGTACTGCGGTGCTTTTAAGCTGCTGAACGAAAGACCCATGGGCGATCATGCCTGGGCACAGTGTGACCGGGCATCGGTGGCCAGGTGCTATTATGAATATGATATGAATTTCTTCCGGCCCGCAACACACAACCATATGTATAACCCCACCGGCATCGCAGCGGGTGAGTTTCCGCTGCTGCCATATCTGGCAGCACTGCTGTATCATATTGTGGGACCGCATGAGGTGATTTACCGCCTCCTGGTCATGTTATCCGCATTGATTGCGACGATTCTGGGATTTCTGCTTTGCAGGCGCTTCATCCGCAATTCCATATTTGCTTTAATGGCATCCCTGCTCTGGTTGATCTCGCCAAATTTTATATATTATAGCAGTGGATTTCTTCCCGAATCCTTAGCACTTTGCATGGGCCTCGCGGCTTTTCTGTTTCTTACGGCCTCCTTTCCTGTACTCACCTGGAAAAGTATCACCGGTTTTGTAATTTGTGCAAGTCTCGCGGCACTTAATAAATCCAGTATGCTGATGGTGATCTATCCCGTGCTGCTGCCCTTGCTGATCGTGATGTTCAGGAGTGCAGAGAACAAAAGACGGTTTGTTATTTCATCTTTGCTGCTGCTGATTCCTTTGCTGTTCGCGGGCGCCTGGATCGCATATGCAGGATACCTGCAGCGGGAATACCATTCTTACATTTTCCTGCTGAAGCCCAAACTGCCGGAAACAGCCGGAGAACTGAAGATATATCTGAATAATTTCCGGGAGCGTTCGCAACAGTATTATTCACTGGCTTTTTTCCTGCTTTCCGCTTTATTACTGATCCCGTCATGGGTCATGGCCCCAAAGAAATACCGCTTCGCCGGTCTGGCGGCACTTCTCCTCTTCCTGTCGTGGATCGCCTTCTTCACCCTGATGTCGCGCCAGGCCTGGCACCATGGCTATTATCATTATCCCTTCCAGATCATGTTCATGCTGATTTTCCTGGGCTTTTTTGCCGGACTGGAACGCTTCAGGATCCGGAAAACCCCGGTGATCATCATTGCGTTGGTCTTCCTGGTTTTTGCATCCTGGCAGAGCGTACAGTGCGCACGTGAGTTCCGCACGCTGGCATTCAATCATGGACTGATCCACCCTGACTGGGGCAAGGCGGAACCTGCCCTCGAAAAAATGGGTGTTACAAGGCAACATCAGATTGCATCGTATCCTGATGTGAGTTACAACATCTCTCTTTATCTGATGAACCGGCGCGGATGGAACCTTGCTCCGGATTACCGCGACGATACCTTTTATGACGCGCTGTCGGATTGTGATTTTCTGGTGACAGCAGATACAGCTATACTCGACCGGCCAGTGGTGAAGCATTTTATCGCGGGACCAGCGGGTACTTTCCGGGGATTGACGGTTTACCGTCTGAATCAGCCACAGCAGTGAGATCCATGATGACTGCCCTGCGTTCTGAAAGCAAAAATTGACTACCTTTGATATCCTGATTGGCTGTTATGATTTATCAACACTCACCGGAATTCCGGAAACTGAAAGAAATGGTGCTAAAACGCATGGAGGAAGGGGCTGATATGGCTTCTCTCGACCAGGCGATACGGGAGCGTTATGCCGGGAATTATGCCGTGATGTTCACGGATCTGGCTGGTTTTTCGCGGGGGGTGACCGAATTCGGGATCATTCATTTTCTTCAGGTCATTTTTGAATCACAACGCATTCTGGCCGACAGCCTGGCGCGTCACCGGGCTGAGTTAGTGATGACAGAAAGCGATAGTATGCTGGTGGTCTTCAGGGAGCCTGTGGATGCCCTCAGATGCAGCATCGAGATGCAGCAGGTCTGTGCGGATTACAATCACGACCGCGATCCGGCTTTGCAGGTATTGCTTTGCATCGGCCTTGGTTACGGAGAATGCCTCAGGGTGGGCAATGATGATATCTTCGGAGCCGAGGTGAATGCTGCCAGTAAACTGGGCGAGGATATAGCGGATCATGGCGAGATACTGATGAGCGGTGATTTTTATGAGAGTGTAAAATCCTGTCCGGGCCTGGTGGCGGAAGCCCTGGATATCTGTCCCCCGGGTTCCCTCAAACCGGCTTATATACTGAGAAAATGGTAAATTGCAGTCATATGCAGATCACCATTGATGAGCGCAGCGGCTTTTGTTTCGGAGTAGTCAGTGCCATTATGGCGGCTGAAGAAGAACTGGAACGTTCCGGATCCTTGTATTGTCTGGGCGACATTGTCCACAACAACAGGGAAGTGGAGCGCCTGAAGGGCAAAGGACTCAGGATCATCGACCATGAAACTTTCCGCAGCCTGCACAATTGCAAGGTCATGATCCGGGCACATGGTGAACCGCCTGAAACATATCGTGTGGCTCTTGAAAATAACATCGAACTGATTGATGCTTCCTGCGCGGTAGTTCTCCGACTGCAGAACAGCATAAGATCAGGCTTCGAACAAAGCAGGGAAAAGAAGGGTCAGGTGGTCATCTACGGGAAAAAGGGGCATGCCGAGGTCAACGGCCTCGTGGGACAAACCGGAGGGGGGGCCATCATCATCTCAGGAGAACAGGACCTCGACCGCATTGATTTTTCACGGGATATCCTGCTGTATGCGCAAACCACGATGAACACAGAAGCATTTTCACAACTGACAAATGCCATCAGGACAAAGATAAAGGATAGCGGCCATCAGGCAAAACTCAGCTTCATCCCTTATAATACGATTTGCAGGCAGGTTTCAGGAAGGACAGAACAACTGCGGAACTTTGCCTCCGCTCATGATGTGATGCTTTTTGTTAGTGATCCCAAGAGCTCTAACGGAACTTATCTTTTTCACGTCTGCCGGGAAGCCAACCCGCGTTCATATTTTCTCTCTTCCGCCTCTGACCTGAAGGCGGAATGGTTCATCGGCGCCGGAAGTACGGGCATCAGCGGCGCCACCTCAACACCGCACTGGGTCATGAAAGAGATTGCAGATGCGCTGACCAGCCTGCTTAATCCTTTAAAGCCATAAAACCTGAACAATGATTAAATTCCCCCGCTTCCGAATCGCGTTTATGATCTGCCTGTTGGCCGGGCTTCTGCCGGGCCGGCCTGCCGAAGCACAGAATCTCCACCCGTCCGCGGACAAGGCCCTTGCATACCTGCGAAGCTGCGATGGTGCCAGGCCTGTATATACGTATGCTGCCACTACACCTTACTCCTTTCAGGGAAGGGAAGCCCTTTATATTACTACATTCACGGAAGGCGGTTTTGTGATTACATCAGCCGATCAAAGAGCGGAAATACTGGCCTATTCCACCCGTAGCCACTTTGATGCCTCCCGCATCCCTGCGCATGTGGCGTACGTACTCGACCGCTATGCCGCTGCTCAGGCTCAACAAACTTTATCATCTCCTGCCGGTGATGCAGGACTTCCGGTGAAAAGTACCAGCAAATCGGTGAATCCGCTTTGTACGTCCAGGTGGGGGCAAAACTGTTTTTATAATGAACAATGTCCTTACGACACTCTGGGCCCCTGCGATCACGCGGTGACAGGCTGCGTGGCTACAGCCATGGCCCAGATCATGTATTACTGGAAATACCCTGTTCATGGTTCAGGTGTTCACACATATAATCACTATATGTATGGAAATCTCTCTGCAGATTTCGGAGCGGCTACATACGACTGGGCATCGATGAGTGACAGCCTCGCGGGACACAATGCGGAAGTGGCCGAATTGAATTATCACTGCGGTGTGGCGACCGATATGGATTATGGTCCGGGCAGTTCGGGTGGCCTGGTCAATGCGGAATCCTGGGAGCAATATTTTCGGTATTCTCTTAATGCTGAGTTGCAGTATCGTTCAGAAATGGATTCTGCAGACTGGGTACAGACCATCATCCATGAAATGGATGCAGGGCGTCCGGTACTTTACGTTGGTTTCCCCAAGCCGCCTATGCCACCTGTCGGACATGCCTGGGTATGCGACGGATACGATATGAATGGTTTCCTGCACTTCAACTGGGGGTGGGACGGGACTTTCGACGGCTACTTCCAGATGGGGGCTTTTGTTTATTCTGAGAGCAATTTCGCGGTAACGGGCATCATGCCGGTCCAGCAGGCGGATATCTGTGTAATAGAGTCATTGTTTCCTGCAGCAGCAACTTTCACGGACCCTGTCCCACTGAGGGTGCGCGTGGCTAATTATGATACTGCGGCACACTGGGGGATTCCTCTGTACTACCGCATTGATGGCGCAACTGCCGTGTGGGACACCATTACCGATACCATACCTCCTCTGCAGGAGATCGTTTTTGAATTCGGAAATCCGTGTGATCTGAGTGCCTCCCCGGGACACTTTTATCAGATGGAAGTTGTTGTAGCCGAAACTACAGATGCCTTCAGGGAAAATGACACCCTGCGTTTCCTCGCAGAGAATGTGGTTTGCGCGCTACCGCCTTACACTATGGGTTTCGAGAGCACAGAATCTTTCAGCGGATGGTCCATGGAGGATATCCAGACCAACGGAAACTGCTGGTATTTCGGAACCGGCGGAGGACACAGCGGTACAGGTCTGGTTTACAGCTTTGTATATGATCAGCCTGCCGACGACTGGCTCTTTTCGCGCTGCCTCGATCTCGACAGCGGGCAGTTGTACAGGCTGTCGTTCTGGTGCAAATCAAACTCCTTATCTCAGGCATCCGATTTTGAACTTTGGATGGGACAGTCCCCTTCTGCATCCGCCATGAACAACCTTGTCGACAGCATTCACTGTGCGCCCGGAGGCGCTTATCAGGAGCTTGCGTATTACTTCAGCGTTCCGGTGGACGGGCATTACTATGCAGGCTGGCATCTGGCTGCCCCAGCCTTTGCCCCGGGATCACTCCTTGACGATTTCAGCATAAGCCCCTGCGAGGCACCGGATGCGGGTATCACCGCTCTGATCTCTCCGCAGGCAGCCTGTGATCTCTCCGCTGAAACCCTGACGGTGGAAGTCAGAAACTTTTCTTCCCAGGTGATGTATTCAGTTCCTTTATCTTACCGCCTTAATGGCGGTCCCGTGACCAACGATACAATCTGGGATACCTTGTCGATGGGAGAGGCGGTTACTTTCAGTTTTCAGCAGTTGGCCGACCTGAGTGCCGGTGGCGATTTTGAGATCCTTGTGTGGACGGAGCTGGCCGGCGACAGCCTGAATACCAACGATACCCTGAGGCAGTGGGTACGCAATGTGATCAGCCCGCTAATGCCCTACAGCATGGGTTTTGAACCCGCTGAAGACCTTAGTGACTGGAGCATTGAAAACACCAATGCCGATGCCTATGCCTGGCATTGCCGCTCATTCGGCGGGAGGACTGCCCCCTGGTGCGCCATTTATGAATACAGCTCCTGGATCGCTGCCGACGACTGGTTGTTCAGCAAATGTGTCTACCTGGAAGCCGGTACGACCTACCGCCTGGATTTCTGGTACAAGGTTGAATCCGACCAGTGGCATGAGGATCTTTCTGTCTGGGCCGGAAATGCTCCGATGTCGCAGCATATGGATCTGCTGATCGCCGATATGCCCGGCCTGCTCAATATGACTTACCTCCAGAGCCAGCATCTTTTCACGGTACCTGCCGGCGGCCATTATTACCTGGGCTGGAAATGTTACAGTCCCGCCCTCATGTTCAACCTCTACCTCGACGATATTTCCCTTCAGGCCACCACCGTCGGACAGGAGAATAGTTCTCCGGAAGGGCGTTTCAGTCTAAGTCCCAATCCCTCGACCGACGGGCATTTTCTCCTGGAACTGGCAGAGGAACCCATCACACCTGTAAACCTGAAAGTCTTTGACCTTACGGGCCGCTGCCTGCTCTCCCTGACCATCAGCCGGCAGACGACCTTCATTGATCTTTCTGAAACTGAAAACGGCCTGTACTTTTTTGTTCTGGATGGGCTGGGGGTGGAGAAGGTTATGAGGAGGCGGTGAGGGAGGTGATGGAGGTGACGAAGGTGACGAAGGTGACGGAGGTGACGGAGGTGATGAAGGTGACGGAGGTGACGGAGGTGATGAAGGTGACGGAGGTGACGAAGGTGACGAAGGTGACGGAGGTGACGAAGGTGACG
>CALGYY010000061.1 GCA_937934705.1 uncultured Bacteroidota bacterium | reverse complement strand
ACCTTGTTTTTGATACGGATGATGATGTAATTACTGACGGAGGTATGGCGATTTATTCAGGAAACTGCGGATCGCTCACTCAGATAGAGTGTGATGATGATGACAGCCCAAACGGGATGATGCCACGCATCGACCGAACCGGATTGACCCCCGGATCGACTGTTTATATCAGGGTTTGGGAATATGGTGGAGATGCAAACGGAACATTTGGAATATGCGTTTATAATCCTGAGCCGGACTGTTCCGGAACACCCTCACCCGGTGCCACCACGGCTAACCCTTCAAGCGGTGTGTGTTCCGGGGATCCGGTCTTACTCAGCACTTCCCAGACTGCGAGCTGTGGTCTGACGTACCAATGGCAATCTTCTCCGGATAATGTCACATGGTCGAACATTGCCGGAGCTACAGGTCTGACAACAACGGTGAACCCGACCTCAACCACGTGGTACAGACTCAGGGTTACCTGCAGTTACAGTGGACTCAGCGGCAACTCCACCCCTGTTCAGGTGGTGGTGGCCACCACGACCAGCACCTGTGCCAATGCCACAGTCATCGGATCTATTCCTTATGCTGCATCAGGTCTGACCACCTGCTGCATGGGAAATGATTATACTTCATCACACGCCTGTGGCAGTTCATATATGGATGGCGAAGATTATATGTTTACCATTACGCCTTCAAGTAACATCGTAATCGACATCACCCTGAGCGGAACTCTTTCATACACGGGAGTTTTTGTGACACGTCGCTGTCCCAATGCCGGCGGTGCCACCTGCATCGCCCAGGCCACAAGTTCTTCCGGTAATCCCCAGTTGTGTGGTGTCGCGCTTTCATCCGGCGTACAATACTATATCATGGTCGACACGGATCCCAGTCCGGACTGCACACCATTCAATATCAGCATTACCAGTTCAGCGGCTCCGACCTGCAATCTGAATTACTCAACATCGGTAATCACCTACGGACTCGAGAACATGACCGGGGCCACTACTCTTAATATCACTATTGACGACACCTACGCGCCGGCAAAAACTCCGATTGGTTTCAATTTCTGCTACGATGGTACCGCCTTCTCTGAATGCCTGGTATCCTCAAATGGCTATCTGATCTTCGACCCCGTGGCTTGTGCCACCAATCAGCCCTCAAGCAATGCCAGTCCTGGAGGCAGTTCTGATTATTCGATTGCTGCCGCCGTACCCAACACCGCCGACGGCCCCCGCAATTGTATTATGTTTCCGTGGCAGGACACAGATCCCAACGACGGAGGCACAATCAGATACAAACTCTTCGGCGCTGCTCCCAACAGGATCTTTGTCCTGGAATATGTGAATGTCAGATACTTTGATGATATTGATTGTCCGACGCAACTGCATTCGGCCCAGGTGAAGCTTTTTGAAACAACCAACAACATTGAGATACACATCGACCAGAAGGACCTTTGCACCAACTGGAACAGTGGTGCAGCCATACTCGGTCTCCATAATTATAACGGTACCCTGGCGGTGGTTCCATCCGGATACAATTATCCCGATCAGTGGACGGCCAACAACCAGGCCTGGCGGTTTTCCTGCAACTGCCTGGGTTGCATAATACTTCCGGTGGACTTTCTGGAATTTATAGGTGAAAACAAGGGTCAGGCTAATCATCTCTACTGGGCGACAGCGTCGGAATCCAACAGTGATTACTTTGCTGTTGAGAAACTCCAGGGACAGGAATACATTGAGATCGGCCAGGTGAATGCAGCCGGCAACAGTAACCAGGTTATGCAATATCAGTTTGATGATACTGATATCACAAGCGAAATCAGCTATTATCGCCTGCGTCAGGTTGATCATGAGGGAGATTTCACTTATTCAGATATCATTTCTGTAAGCACACATGCTGAACAACTCGCCCGTGTATTTCCCAATCCCGCACAGAACGTAATACATGTGGATTTCTTCAAAGAATGCGGTACCGTGAGTTACCAGTTGATTAACCCGCAGGGAAACATCGTAAGCGAATCGGTGAAGTCTGACATACAGGGTAAATCAATGGATATTGAAGTGAATGACCTGCCATCAGGCTTCTATTTGCTCATCGTGAGAGACGCGTCCGGTATAATCTGCCAGCAGAAGCTTACCCTCTACTGACAGCAATGAGAATGACCCTGCTGAACCAGAAATAAAATACTGCTTTTCTGGTATTTAACGACATTTCTACATTATTAACACCGGAATGTGGATATTTTCCGCCTTCCGGTGCAACCTTTCTGTGCTTAAAAGCGACATTTTTACAATTCATTCACATATTCGCTTTCAATTCCAGCTTCAATATTCTTTTCCTTTGAAAAACAAACAATTATTCACATATCAGGATAGGTCGATCCGACACCGTGCTGAATTTCTTAAGATAAAATTTGCATTAAATTGAGAATTCCTTTACGTTTGTAGCAGAATTAAACCATTGAGACCATTCATTTCCCCCACGATTTCTGTCATTACCCGGTCAGGGGGGTAATGATTTTTTATTAAAATCACTTATTTATGAGAAGAATCTTACTTATTTCTGTGTTTTTAATGATCGGACTTTCAGTCCATTTCACAGCAAACGGCCAGGAGAATCAGGTCGTGACCGACCAAAGGGAACTGGTATTGGGAATCCCGGATATTTCAGAG
The DNA here is from genome assembly GCA_937934705.1 of uncultured Bacteroidota bacterium. GTDB lineage: Bacteria > Bacteroidota > Bacteroidia > Bacteroidales > CAIWKO01 > CALGYY01. Next base: position 6,904 of record CALGYY010000061.1, on the reverse strand, counting down.
AAAACACTGCCCGTGCTGCAACAGGCAATTCTGGAGATGAAAGGCTGTGAATTCGTCAGGTACTGCGAAGCACACCAACTGGTCCTGCTCAGGTTCAACCCTGAAACCTACAGTTCGCCGGACATTCTGATCAAAGCCCTGCGGGAAAAAATGCCCAGTCTGAATATTCTGCCGAAGGAAGGAAGTTTTGCTGACATCCAGGATTTGTGCTATTAAACTTATTTGAAATATTCAACAATAAATATTGACTGAAATGAAAAAGACCTTATTCGCAAAACTGATTGCAATAATTACCATCATTTCATTGTATTGTATTGGCAATGCCAGTGCGCAGGTGACGACTTACACATTTGCCCAGGGTGCCGGAACCGCAACAGCGTTGGCAACCTATACCCAGCATACCAGCGGAACTACTGACGGAGGAACGTGGACAGCCGTGCCCATTGGTTTCACGTTCTGCTACAATGGCGTCAATTATACTACGGTGAGCATCTGCAATGATGGCTGGATTGCCATGGGCAGTACCATTTCAAGTTCATACTATCCCTTAAGTTCCGGATCAAGCAATAATGTTATCGCCGCACTTGCCGGTGATTTACAGGGCTTGTCCACCGGAACGCTGAGATCCGGAACCACCGGTACTGCACCGAACAGGCAATTCAAAGTGGAATGGCAACATTACGAAGATTATCTGGGCGCTGATGATTATTCGTTCCAGATCGTTTTAAATGAAGGGACAAACATTATTCAGATTTATTTTCTTGCATCCACAACTGTTGCAGGAAATCAATACCAGGTCGGTTTACGGGGTAATTCATCGGCAGATTTCAATAACCGTACTAAAGCTCAGACAACTGCTTGGCTTTCATCAAGTGCTGGAACTGCGAATACCGATGTTATGGCTACCGGTGGAAATGCTGCCAGAAACCCTCAGGGTGTGTTCACCTGGACTCCTCCTGCCTCCTGCTCCGGCACGCCGGCTGCGGGGACTGCATCTGCTTCCCCGGCTACTGTTTGCCTGGGTTCGACTTCCACAATTTCTCTGAGCGGACATACCGTAGGCTGTGGCATGACGTACCAATGGCAGTCAGCACCAGCTCCGGGCGGACCATGGACCGACATCTCCGGAGCTACCCTGGCTTCATATGTTGCATCACCCACCTCATTGACATATTACAGATGCATTTCCACCTGTACCAATGGGGGAGCAACCAACACCTCCAGTACCACAAGTGTTTCTATGAACGGTTTCCTGAGCTGTTACTGCACCTCAACTGCCACATCTACATCGGATATGGATATCACTAACATTACCTTTGGCTCAATCAATAATACCACTCCCACGGTTTCCCTCGTGGGCTCTCAGGGTACCGCGACCGGTACAGCTGGGATGTACAGCGACTGGAGGGCTTCTGCAGTACCGGTGCCTTCGGTCATGCAGGGTCAGACGATTCCATTTTCTGTTACTATCGGCGGATCTGCATATGGTCACAGGGTTTTTGTGTTTATCGACTTCGACAGGAACGGGTTGTTAACAGATGCCGGGGAATCTTTTGAGGTATTCCCCTATGCTGACCCCTCTTTGCCCAATACCACTTCGTACAACATTGATATTCCTCTGACTGCATCAACAGGGAATACCTTAATGAGAATACTTTGTGTTGAATCCTCCACTTTCTCGAATCCCTGCGGAACCTATACCTGGGGTGAAACGGAGGATTACCTGATCAATATCGTTGCAGCCGTTGCCTGTTCCGGTACACCTGCTGGCGGGGTAACCAATGCGACTCCCAATCCGGCCTGCAGTGGTTCTCCGACATTATTGTCTGTTACCGGAGCAGAAATCGGAACAGGCTTGACTTATCAATGGCAGTCATCCCCAAACAATATTACCTACACTGATATGACCGGGGAAGTTAACGCGACAGCGACTGTCAGCCCAACAACCACAACATGGTACCGTCGGACCATTACCTGTACCAACAGCGGACTTTCAGCAAACAGTACCCCGGTGCAGGTTGTCGTTACTCTCACTCCTGCATGTTATTGTGCTTCTGCCGCTACAAGTTCAGGAGATGAAGACATCACAAGAGTCACGATAGGGACAATAAACAATTCCGCCGCCTGTGCAAATCTGGGATGCGGAACAGGAACTGCTAATCTTTACAGCAATTTCTGGAGTTGTGTTGCTCCGGCAAACCTTCAGCAGGGAAATACCTATAATTTACGTGTTGACATTGACGAATGCAGCGGTACAGCATATAGTCACATGGTAGCTGCCTACTTCGATTTCAACCAGAATGGTTTGCTGACCGATCCCGGAGAAGAGTTTATCATTTATCCCTATACAAGTTCTAATGATCATACCATTAATTATAATATTACCATTCCGCTCACTGCCTTAACTGGGCCAACTCTGATGCGAATCGTGTGCAGGGAAGATAATATCATGGGGCCGTGTATGGTCAGCGATTACGGGGAAACAGAAGACTATCAGGTCAACATCACCCTTGCTCCTCCCTGTTCAGGTACACCATCACCTGTTGGTACTGCCACATCAAACATTGCCGATTTCTGTAATACAGGAACGCCCACGCTGACTCTTGCCGGTTACCAGGTGGCTTCTGGCCTGACTTTTCAGTGGCAATCTTCACCCAGTAACGCACCCTATGTCTGGAGTAATATTCCTGGTGGAACCACTCCGGTTTTCACTACACCTGCCATTAACCAGACCACCTATTTCCGTTGCATGATCAGCTGCGGAGGTGCTTATGATTATTCAAACGTTGTGACGGTCACCAATAACGCGTTTATCATCACAGGAACCAATTCACCGGTAACAGTCACCTGTGGCACCAATGCCAACCTCACTGCCACTGCCACCGGCGGAACCATTAACTGGTACGCCAATGCAACGGGCGGAACCGCCCTTGCCACCGGAAGTCCGTACAGCCCGGTCGTGACTGCAAATACGACTTTCTATTGCACAACTGTCGCCGGGGGTTCTTCCACCAATGTGGGTAAAGTCAGCAGTCCGCTTTCCGACGGCTATTACGGAAGCACCGATGTTGGACTGGTGTTTGACGCCATTACACCGTTCACTCTCATCTCGGTAAAAGCGTATGTGCAAACTGCCGGTAGTACCGTATCCATTGAATTGCAGGACAATACTGGTATTCCTATCGGATCGGCCATTAATTTCACAGGCTGTCCGGCAGGATTGAACACATTCACGCTGAATCTGAGCATTCCCATCGGAACCGGATATCGTCTCGTTTCCAACAACACCACCAACCTGGCCAGGGATTTCTCAGGCACATTCCCTTACACAGCAGCCGGAACCTGCTCAATAACCAGCGGTTATCTCAGCGGAACATCCACCACCTATTACTTCTTCTACGATTGGGTAGTCAGTACCGGATGTGAATCCTCACCCAGAACACCGGTTGATGTGATCGTTTCAGGAGGAGTAACTGCGCCTGTTTGCTCTGGTTCACCTTCTCCGGCCAATGCTGCGGTCAATGTCTGTCCTGTCGGGGTCGTATTGAACTGGAGTGCTTCATCCGTTGCCTGCCGGGCTGCTACAGGATATAAATTATACGTCGGAACCGACCCTGCAGCCACCAACATGATCAACGGAACCAATATCGGACTTGTTACCTCCTACAATCTGGGTACTGTACCGGGGTCTTCGACGATCTATTGGAGAATAGTTCCCACTAACACAGCGGGAGATGCTACAGGATGCAGCACCTGGTCATTCAGCACTGCTTCCAACCCCGGATCGGTATGCCCTACGCTTCTTGGTACGGGCGTTATTAATGTCGGAAGTCTTCCGTACAACTCCGGAGCGGGAACAACCGCAGGCGCGGGCAATGACCTGACCTCTGCCAACCTGGTCAGTTGCGGGAGTACTTCTTACATGACAGGTGAAGACCAGGTCTTTGTTTTTACACCGGCAGCTTCCGGTCCTCTGACCATTACCCTGACCTCAACAGGTACGTATACAGGTCTGATGTTATACGACGGCTGTCCTCTGGCAGCAGGGGCCTGCGGTGCACCTGCAGGATCCTGTATTGGTTACGCGCAGAGTTCAACAGGTAACAAAACACTGACCGCCTGTGTAATTGCCGGTCAGACCTACTATCTGATCCTTGACAGCTATGCTTCACCGGCCAGTAACCCCTATACCAACCTTTCTATCACTGCTCCAACAGGCATACCCGTTGCAGCCAATGATATGCCCTGTAACGCTATGGTGATGAATGCCGGTGACCTCACCCCCGGTGATAACTCATGCACGGGTGGTGCCGGTGAACCACCGGCTCCCGGATGCTGGACCAACGGAACCATCAACACGGTCTGGTATACTTTCCAGGCACCCGGAAGTGGTACCGCCAAGATCAAGACCATCGTCGGAACCCTGCTCAACACCCAGATGGCTGTTTATTCAGGGGTATGCGGTGCCAGTATGACCCTCGTAAGCTGCAACGACAATGCACCTGCCTGCGGATCAAGCTCTTATTACAATTCAGAACTGAACCTGACCGGACTGACGCCCGGTGCCTGGTATTATATTGTCGTTGACGGTTACAATACTGAAACCGGCACTTTCTCCATAGTATGGGTAGATGCATCAACCCCCTGGCCCTTCGTTCCCGGTCAGGACTGCGGCGCAGAAGTTCCCGTCTGTTCCGATACTTTTGCCCTCGGAAATCCCGGCTATCAGGCCGTCGGTAATGTTTGTGATTTCGGAACCAGCTACTGTCTGGCATCGGGAGAAAGAGGTTCTGCATGGTACCTGATAAAAATTGATGCAAACGGTAACCTTATGTTTACCATTGAACCCAATGATGTGACCCCGCCCATCGGGACAGCCGGAGTGGTTACTGACGACGGCACGGACTACGATTTTGCCGTATGGAAAAAGACCGGTGCAGGGGCGGTTACCTGTGCGCAGATTGCCTCAGGGGCAGCGACTCCGCTTGCCTGCAACTATAGCTACATAGGAGTAACCGGATTATATACCGGAGGAAACACCCCGCCGGGAAATATCTTCACCAATCATACCTATACGGCCGGTGCTTATGATGCGGCCTTCGAAAACCCGATCCCGGTGCTTGCCGGAGAAGAGTACTGGCTGGTCATCAGTAACTTTTCAAACAGCCTTTCCGGCTTCACCATCAACTTCCTGGCTTCAACCAGCGGTTTGAATACTTCCGTGCCGAATCCGCTGATCTGGACAGGAGGAGCTGCCACCACCGACTGGTTCACGCCGATGAACTGGGGCAACTGTTCAACAATACCGACCAATTCCATTGACTGTATCATTGCTGCATCTTCCATCTATCAGCCCAACATCAATGCCCCCGGTGCTGTTTGCCGGTCAATCACTATTAACCCGAGTGCAACTCTGACTATCAGCGGAGGGAGAAACCTGAATGTCTGGGGAGATTACAACAACCAGGGAACCCTGAATGCATTGGCAGGTTCTTCTGTGACGATGAGAGGTGCCGCCGCACAGACGATGGACGGTGTCATGATCTTCCCCTCAGAGTTTCAGGATCTGATCATCAATAAAACAGGCGGATCTGTGACACTGCAGCAGAACTGTCAGGCTGCCCGCGACTTTACCACCTCCAGCGGAACCAGCGTATTCAATTGCGGATCAAACAGCCTCAGCGTAGGCAGAGACTTCCTGAACAACAATGCGAATGCAACCTTTATTCCTGGTACAGGAACATTGATTTTCAATGGTACCGGTGCTCAGAACTTCACAAATACGCTGGGTACACTCACACTCAACAATGTTACAATGAATAATACAAGCACCGGTGTTACCCTGAATGGTGTGAACAGTAACATGATCCTGGGAGCCTCAGGCATTCTGACGCTGACCAACGGAATGATCAATACCGGTGGTTATTTTGTAAGGGTGAATAACACGGCTGCGGCTGCTATCGTATCACACAACATGAATTCTTATGTGAACGGAACTCTGATACGTTCTGTAGCCGGTGGTTTCCCGAAAACCTATGCATTCCCTGTCGGAAACCTGACCCGCTATACCAATGCGGAACTGGTGATCAATTCAGCCACACTGGGCGGTATGAATCAAATCACTTCCCGCTTCATCAGTCCGTTCACCAGTTCAGGCGCACTGGATGCTGCCAAGGCTTTTGATGGTGCACAGGTTTACAACAGTGTTTGTCCTGAAGGAATCTGGTTGCTGGATCCGAACGCCAACCCCACGAGTATTAATTACAACGTAAGGTTGTATTTCGACGACGGCGGTGGCGGAAACCCCTTCGCAGGATTGCTCGATAATCAGTTTGCCCCCCTGAAACGCCCGACAGGCAGCACCCTCGCTTTCGACTGGACAGCATTAAGCGGAACCAGTCTGCCTGCAGCCGGCACGCCGGGAAGGACGGTCGCTTCAGGCTTTGCCGAAAGAGACGGATGGACGGCCTTCTCTGAGTTCGCCATCGGAAGCACCAATACTCCGCTGCCGGTTGAACTGGTCATGTTCGGCGCCGACTGCAACGACCAGGGTCATGTACTGGTTAAGTGGTCAACCGCATCGGAAACCAACAACAGCCACTTCGTGATTGAGCGCAGCTACGATGCGGTGAATTTCAGCACTGTTGCCAACGTACAGGGTGCCGGCAACTCCAACCAGAAGATCGACTATATATATGTGGATTCGGAGATCAATGCCAATTCAAGAATCTATTACAGAATCACCCAGTATGATTTCGACGGTGCTTCTGAAACATCCAACGTGATCGCCATTCAATGTGAGTCCTCGCCTAACAACACCTTTATCGTGATCCCCAACCCGGTAGCTGAAGGTGCCAGCGTGCAGATCATCGGTCAGTACAAATCACTGCAGATCACGGATCTC
>CALGYY010000060.1 GCA_937934705.1 uncultured Bacteroidota bacterium | reverse complement strand
GTTGCTGAGAAGTGCCCGGTCGCCTGTCGTCAGAGTCTCAGCGCGGGTGATCAGTTCGATCTCCTGCTTCATTTCCCTGAATCGGTATTGGTAAAAGAGCAATGATCCGTTCCATCCGCTGTACAGGACTTTGGTGCCGTGAATATCGGCTCCCGTGCGTGCCTTGTTGAACAAAAAGCGTTCACTGGCTTCAGCAAGCCTTTGTCCGTAGGGGAGGTGATTGGCCTGGGCTTTTTCGATCATTTCAATCAGGGGCAAAATAAAAAGGAGCAGGATCAAGAGGTACCGCAGTACCACTGCCCTGGATTTCGTTCCGTGCACCACGCGCTGCAATACAAAGAGAACGGGATAGGCCGCCAGTATGGCCATCAGAGGATATAAGGGCATGTCGTACCATTCCAGTTTGGTTACCGAAAGCATCAGGATGATCAGGTATGAAAACAACAAACTGACGCAGAGGAGCAGCAGTGGGTAGTGCTGACGGTCGTACCGTCGCCTGAAAAACGTGAGGATGATCCCCGCGGTCAGAAAGACAAACCAGAGGGAAAATCGGCCGTGGATCAGGTTGTCGCTATAAAAAGAGGCCGGCCCGCTGTGTTCTTCCACCACCCTGGCCAGTCTTCCGGCATCTTTCCGGAGGATCTCGGCCAGGTAGCCCGGACTTTCCGCTTCCCTGAGCCATACCAGGAGGATGGTGCATGCAGAGAGGATCAGTATGCCGGCCAGGAATTGGAAGCTGAAGACAAAGGAGCGCAATTTTTTCTGCATCAAAAGGTAAAACAGCATCCCCGGAAGAAAGAGTGCCGCAGCAAATAATTTTGTGTCAAAAGCCAGGGTGAGCGCGATAAAGAAAAGCAGTATGTATTTTTTGTGCTCTGTTTTACAGTACAGATAAAACGCGAGATTCCCGCAGAGAAGAAAGAGGGTCAGCAGGGCATCGGCGTCCCCGGTGCGTGCCGTGTGGAAGTCGATGAATCCGTTGGAAGTCAGCAGAATGAGCGCAGCGATCCAGGCCATGCTGATGCCCGATTGCCGGCGGAGAAAGGCGAAGATGATCAGTATGCTCAGGGCTGTGGCCAAAGCTGAGGGCAGGCGCACGGCCATTTCATTAAAACCGAAAATGCTGACGGAAGCGGCCTGCAGCCAAACGGTAAGGGGTGGTTTGGTGTTGCACAGGTCGGGAAGCCCGTTGAAATAAAGTGAGAAGTAACTGCCATTGTGCAGCATTTCGTAGGTATTCACGGCAAACATGGATTCATCCCAGTGCCGGATGTGAAAACTGCCGATACGCAGAAAGACCACGCAATAGATGAGCAGCAGCAATACCAGGTAGTGGTAGAATAGCGGGGGTATGCTGAATCTGGTCTTCACGTGACTTCTCAGTTAAATCCGTAACGGTCGATCAGGTAGATCAGGGTGGCTATCGCCGCACTCCCCAGTTGCATTTCGCGGCGGTTCACATTTTCGAAAACATCATTCGGAGCATGCTGGTAATCAAAGTAACGTTGTGAATCCGTCATGAGCGCGAAGAGCGGGATGCCCTGTTCTTTCAGCGGATAGATGTCCACCCCGCTGTATCCGTGAACAATCTCATGCATTCCGTAAGCAGAGAAGTATGGCCGCCATTCATCCATCCTGCGATAGACCGCCTCCCCGGCATCCACGGAAAAACCCAGGGGTGTGAAACCACCCCGGTCAGATTCAATGGCTGCCAGTATTTTTTCTCCTTTTCTTTTGACCTCAGCAGCGTATTTCTGTCCCCCGCGCTGTGCCACTTCCTCATCCAAAAAGACCACCACCCTCAGGGTGTGTTTCGGCTGACATTCTGTTGCCATGAAGAGCCGAAGCGCTTCAATGGTTTGCACCACACCCACGCCATCATCATGGGCGCCTTCACCATTGTCCCAGGCATCGAGGTGACCGCCGAAACAAATGATCTCATCCGGCTTTTCGCTGCCTTTCAATTCCCCGATCACATTGTATGAAATGCCCTCCGGCCTCTCTTCGCAGGTGGTCCGGAAAAAAAAGTTCAGATCCGGATCCTGCTTCAGCCAGAAACTCAGCTTGTCGGCATTGGCGGTCCCGATCGCAATGGCCGGAATGGCAGGGATGCTGTCGCGGTAACGCATGATCCCGGTGTGGGGGTTTTCGTCATCCGCCAGGGTAAGTGAGCGGACCACCACACCCAGAGCCCCGTAGGATGCCGCCATGGCGGCGCCGTGCACACGCTGATCGGCTGCACTGCCGTAGGAAGGGAAGGTGTTGATGAAAGTCGGCTCTGCCGGACGGTTGAAGAAAACAATCTTTCCTTTGATTTTTGATTTGCCCAATTCCTTCAGTTCTTCCATCGATTTTACCTCCACCACGCGGGCGCGAAGTCCGGCATTTCCGGTTCCGACAGAACCGCCGAGAGCACATACCGGGGGTTCAAAGCTTCCCAGCAGGGCAGAAACCACCGCTGCCTGTTCCGGCTCTCCCCGCTTCCAGCAACGAACGCTGCATTCCTGAAGATAAACCGTGTCGAGTCCCATATGCTCCAGTTCCTGCTTTGCCCATTCCACCGCAGCGGCGGCCTGAGGGGTACAGCAGATCCTGCCTCCGATCTCTTTGCAGAGGTATCTTAACTGATGATATGCTGTATAATCGGTCAGCGCTTCATTGTAAAATCCGCGAATCATCAGACTGTCAGACTTCTGGCTCTGACAGTCCAGAAATAAAAATGAGATAAACAGCGCGATAATGATCTTCTTCATAGCCGGTGCCTTTATGTTAACAAAGGTAGCTTTTAACAGATCATGCCGGGCAGGGTAAAAGTGAAGAAAAAGTTGAAAAAATACGGAAAAATGTCTTGAAAAACAGAAAAAATGTCGTATATTTGTGGTGTAAATCACAAAAGCCATGGAAGTCAAAGAACCGGAAATATACTACGGAATACTCGGGAAATACAGGCAGCACTTCTCCGATCCTATGCTGCTGGTTCATTCTGCGAATCAGGGGCTGACTACTTCCACCATGGATGATCTCATCCGTATTTCCAGGCGTTCACGTGAATCCTTTGCCGAGAGGCTGAGTATTTCAGTGAAAACCATCGAGCGTTACAAAAAGGAAAACAAGAGTTTTGATCCCCTCAAGGGTGAGCTGATCCTGAAATGGGTACAGATGTATCTCAAAGGGATTGAGGTATTCGGAAGCGCCCGTTCATTCAATAACTGGCTTTCCCGTCCTGCTGCGGGTCTGGGAGGTATCGTCCCGGATGAGATCACCACCACCACAGGAGGGATCAATCTCATTCTGGATGAGTTGATTCGCATTGAATTCGGAGATCTTTCCTGATGGATGTGTTCCGTATATGTCTGGAGAAATGGGGGGAGCGTTTGGCTGCCTCGGGCCGCCCGGCCCGATGGAACAGCGCCGGTACCATGGTCGTTTATACTGCGGAAAGCCGGGCACTGGCCTGTCTGGAGAACCTTGTTCACCGAAGCGGGGAAGGAGAGGAACAACGATATTTGGTTCTGCGGATCAGGATACCCGATCATTTGCATCCGGAAAGGGTGGATGAGGCGGGCTTGCCGGAAGACTGGACTTCTGCCGTGCATATTGAGCGCACCCGGGCTTTGGGAGATGCGTTTGTCCGCGCAGGGAAGTCAGCGCTTCTCAGGATGCCTTCAGCACTGATAGCCGGCGAATACAACTACCTGCTGAATGTGATGCATCCGGACTTTTCTGAGATCCGGATCATTGACAGGGAAGTGTTTCGTTTCGACCGCAGACTCGGTGCCCCGAAGTAAAAAAAAAAGCTGCCGTATTGACCGGCAGCCTCTTTTCAGCCATCGTTTTCAGGCTTTGTTCCTTTTCCTTCTGATCAGAAAGCGCACAAAATAGTAAATGGCGAGGAAGATCGCGATGCTGATCAGGATCACTGACCATCCCTTGGCGAGGAAGAGAATGAAACCGAGGATGATCTTCCATCCGAAGGCTAATGCATCCACGAAATCTGATCCGAAGCCCGGTTCGTAATCCTCCAGGGTGTACGAAGCGATTTTCTTTTTATACAGGAGGTCATCCTGGTAAATCTTTAATGTTACCGTGGCGTAATCCACCCTGTCCTGCAAGGTCAGATTGTCAACCTGCTTCTGAATGGAGACCTCAAGGAACTGATTGGCCGTTTGCTCGGCGTTGACCACATCATTCAGCCTGGTGTTGTTGTTCTGTGCGGCTTTGTTGATGTTTACCGCTGTTTTCTGGTGGATCTTGGCCCTGAGTTCATTGGCCAGGTAATCAATGGTGACGTCCTGGGCAGTGACGGTTCTTTCATCGAGTTCAATCCAGAGTTCAGAGAAACGGGCGAGTGTGGAATCCAGCAGGAACTGCGGAACCCTGAGGGTGATGTTGTTCTCAATTTTAGCGATTCCTACTTCCAGGACCGTGTCATTATTGACCCTTGAAGTATTGGCCTGAACCGTTTTTTTCGTAATGCCGCTTTGAAGGATGAATCCTCCGAAACGATAAGCGATCTGCTCAATTTTAACGGTTGCTTTTTCGACATCAGCCACCCTGAACTGAAGATTGGCTGTTTTGATGAGTTTGCGGTTGGAATTGATGGCCACATATACCGAATCATAAAAAGTCTTCTGCTCAGGTTTGTTCTCAACCTTGTTCTGTTGTGCAGCGGACGACGGTTTATCCGTCTCCTCAGCTTTCTTACCTTTCCTGTTTTCTCCTTCTCCGGTCGCTTCGTCGGTCACTGCATCATCGTATTCCTCTGTGGGAGGCGCGGCGGTTTCGCTGACCATGGAGTCGGATTTTGATTTCTCTTGTGATTCGGAAGCATCTTCCGACTGATAACTGCATGCGACCCATCCAAACAGGAAGGTCAGCACAAGTAAGACAATGATTCTCTTCATAATAGTGATTTTTTTGGTGTATATTCCGGTTTATTCAGGGTGCTGCAGAGGTAAAATTACAACAATTTCATAAAAATGTTAAAAAATGTTAAAAGATTATTTGAGTGATTTCTTCTATGCGATTGATTACTTGTTCTTTATAAAATTTTCATTGTTTTGGTTCGGAGGATGAGGATTTTTGATGATTGAGTGATCGCATATTAGCGATCATAAGGTTCGGGTGCAGAGGACTCCCGAACCTTATTATTTTTTCTTATTGATTCTGGTAATATTGATCATCAAGGTCATTGTAAGTCTTTGTTTTTTTCTTATCCACTTTTGCTTGATCCACGCCTGCTCCGGCTCGCGGTTTCGAATCTGCCACCGCACACCTGCCAAGTAATTGTCTTCAAAACCTAAAATGATTTTAATCAGGATCCTCTTGCATGTCCTCAACTACGGAGGTTTTCCAATTGCTGCGAAGCAGCAAGGGTTTCGAGCCCATAGCAGTTGCCTTGGGGGGAGAAACGAAAAAAGCGCTTTTGTTAATTTGGCGCGACAAAAGTAAAGCAATGAAATACTGAA
>CALGYY010000059.1 GCA_937934705.1 uncultured Bacteroidota bacterium | reverse complement strand
GGGGGGGGGGGAGGGGGGGGGGGGGGACGGGGGTTACCCGAACGCCGATACTCCGATACTCCGTTACCCCGTAACTCCGTGACCGGGTGACCGGGTGACGGGTGACGGGGAGGTGGTATGTCAGAATTTGTTATTTTTGCAGAAACAACCAAGACTATGTTTACGGGAATTGTAGAACTAACAGGCAAGGTGGTGAATATTGAGCGTGAGGGCTCCAACATCCACTTCTCTATTTCATGTCCTTTCGTACATGAGCTGAAAATCGACCAGAGCATGTGTCACGACGGCGTATGTCTGACCATTGTCCATGTGGATCAGGAAAAGGGCTTTTATAAAGTAACAGCCATACAGGAAACGCTCGACAAGACCAACCTGGGATCCTGGGAAACCGGCTATGAAGTCAACCTGGAACGCAGCATGCGGATGGACGGACGCTTCGACGGTCATATCGTCCAGGGACATGTGGATCAGACCGCCCGCTGCGTGAAAGTGGAAGAATATGACGGAAGCTGGCAATACTGGTTTGAGTATGATCCCGGCAAACGCAACATCACCGTTGAGAAGGGTTCCATCTCTGTGAATGGTGTCAGCCTTACCGTTGTAGCATCTGAGCGCGGGATGTTCTCCGTGGCGATTATTCCCTTCACTCACCAGGTGACCAATTTCCACAACTTCAAAGCAGGCACCGTGGTCAATATCGAGTTTGATGTTTTTGGAAAATATGTGGCCAGACTGCTGGAGGAGTATATGAAGCAGAGCAAGTGATGGAGTGATGGAGTGAGGAAGTGTCGAAAGTCTTAAAGTCGAAAGTCATAAAGTCGGAAAGTCTCAATATCGAATATCTAATATCGAATATCTTAATATCGAATACCTTACGCCGACACCCAGATACTCCGACACATTAGCCAAAGAAACGAAAGTCGCAAAGTGATGTAGTGTCTGTGGAACGGCTGGCATTTTCAAATTCTCAAATTATCAAATTCTCAAATTGATGAAAAAAATCCTGCTGATCTTCGCTTTCTCCATACTCACAATAACGGCCTGCAAAACCGGGGGCAGTAAAGCCAACAGTCCTGAAGGTGTAGCACGGAAATTCCTCAATCACTTGGCGGCTCTGGAATTTGATGAAGCACGCAAGCTGGGCACGGAAAATACCCGGCAGATGCTGGACCTGCTGCAATCGCTCGTGGATATTGCCAAAGACAAAGGTGCAGATCAGATCAAGGCCAAAGATGGAAGCGATATCGAGATCATAAAAACGGCTGTTGACGGGAATACCGCGGTGGTCACCTACAAAGATGCAGAGGGTAAAGAACAGAGCCTCGACCTGGTCAGGGAAAAAGGAAAATGGCTGGTGGATATGAAAAAGGAGAACGGGTCAACGGGCGGATGATTTCTGACTTAAGGCTGCTGGTTCAGTCAGCATGGCGGAATGCCAGGGGTTCAAATACAAACTTCTTCTTCAGGAAATCTTTACGGGGATCTTTAAGAATTCTCATTTCTGCGCCCTGGATTCCATTACGTGTGAGCATCAACAGGGCTGCATGATTCCCTTGCGACATCAGCTTTTCGGCATCTTCAAGACTGAGGTACCATGGGGAGGCAGCATCTGTACGTACGGCCAGCAGCGCGCCCTTCAAGGCCTGCGCCTGATTTTGTCCGGCTCCGGAAAGCCATTCGTTCTTCATCCGGTGACCCCAGTCGAGCAGTTCCTGCGGCGTTCCGGGATGGAATTCGCCGAGTACAGCCTTGACAAATGCAGCAAAACCTGCGATCGTTCCCGGCTCCGGCGAAACTTCTTCGCATTTATCATCTGCAGAATCTGCGTGCGGGAACTTTTGTGTTGAAGAAAGCATACGCAGAAAGCGCAGTGCATCCGGATCCTTCATCAGGCGGCGTTCGGGACAGGATGCACCCGGGAGTTGCTTCGCTTCGAGCGAGAAGAGACAGTGACCGGCCTCATCAAACGGAGCGGTCATGCGGCCATCACTGAGCCTGATGAGCGGCCGGAACCGTAAACTGAAATGCTCCCGCGCGTGCGACTCATCCCACACTTCAGGATGCAAATACAGAACATTGTAAAAACGGATCAGCCAGGAAATTGGCTGTTGTTGTAGGAATGCGGGATTTGTCGCGATCCGGAAAGCCATGGACCGGACATCTGCTTCCCTGATATTGCACCATAGGGGCAGTGCTGATAAGTTTCCTTCCTGCCTGGTGACTTCCCCGCTCAGACAGTATTTTTTCTGAAACAACACAGAGAGCTCCCGCTTTCCCAGAAGTTCGCGCAGCTCAGCATCGCGGGTAAACACCATTTCTTCAGCATTGGCATAAGTGCCTCCACGTACCGGAAGCAGCTTCTTTTTCGTCAGCGCCTCTCTGAGTGTTTCTTCAAATCTCTTCCCGATTTTATCATTCTCCGGCACAGGCAGGGATGAGGGCATGAGGGCTTCAAGTCCCTTCCCTTCAAGATAAGCCAGATCGCGCAGCCGTATCAGGGATGCCGCCAGAAAGCGCGCTGCACGATGGAGCAGTTGAATATTCTCAGGACATGCTTTCTGATCCAGGGGGATGTATTCCCGCGTGGGATTGGTGGTGAAGCAGGCATGAAAAAGAAAATTCATGGAAGCGTCCTGAAGGGTATTAAAATAGACGAAATATTTTGAGCCGGATTCCGGAACCAGTCTTTTCAGATTTTGTTTATATTCAGATATGCGGAATGCAAAGATGAAATCACACTTTTCTCCCGACACCGGACTGATACAAAGATACGAACGCTTAAGCTCATCATTCTTCCCCTCACCGAGCTGCCTGATCTCCCATCCGTGTTCCACTGGTTCCACTTCACAAGTAAGTGATTTCAGAAGTTTGTTGTTTCTGTATATTTGAATACACCTGACCTGAGACAAAAAGAGCAGGCACTTTGCATCCAGCCTCAGCAGACCCTGTTCGGTAGTTTTGAAATCCTCTTTACGGCATTCTTCCCTGAAAGGCAGACGAATGAGAGTCGTATCGCAGAGTGATTCAGGGACAGCTTCCGTTTCTTCGAGCACTTCATAATCCTCTATCCTGAAATGCCAGGGGGGACAATGGATCTCGGGCCGGCGGGTAACTGAAAACACGGATCTGAATCCGATCCCGAATTTTCCGATGATATTGATGTCGGAAAACCCCGCTTTGCCGCTTGCGGCAAAAGTAGTAATGGCCTTCAGATCCTCTTCATCGAAATTCTTTCCCTGGTGGATGATGTCCAGTCGGTCGCCGTACAGGCGAAAAGTCAGCTTCCCTCCGCCCTCCTGTCGCTTCGCCGCGTACGCATCTTCGGTATTCTGGATGATCTCCTCCAGGAAACGGGCAGGTTCAGCGTATAATTTCATCAGGATCTCGGCATGGCGGTTCCCTTTGGCCTTATTGGCTTCCACGGCCTGACGGCTTCTGAGGATATGCTCACGGAGACTTAATGACATAAGGCATGATGATCAGCAAAGTTAGCAATTTCAGGACATTCATCCACCGCAGGCATTTGATCCCGAAATATTACCTTTGCCGCATGGAAGAAAATACTGAGCACAGAACAGAGATTTCAAGCCTGGGGGAATTCGGACTGATCCGCAGGCTCACCGCGCCTTTTAAGACTGTTAACCCGCATACGGTGACCGCTGTAGGCGATGATGCCGCAGTGGCCGACGCGCAGGGCAAACAGGTCCTGATCACCACGGATCTGCTGACTGAGGGCGTACATTTCGATCTCACTTATACTCCGCTGAAGCATTTGGGGTACAAAGCCGTTGCCGTGAACCTTTCGGATCTCGCGGCCATGAATACCTTCCCGGCACAGATCACCGTCAGCCTGGCGGTTTCGAACCGCTTTAGTCTTGAGGCCCTGGAAGCACTTTACGAAGGGATACAACTGGCCTGCGAAGCTTATCATGTGGATCTGATCGGGGGTGACACCTCCACTTCTGTTTCGGGTCTGACCATTTCTGTTACCGCAGTGGCCTACGCCCGCGGGGAGGAGATTATCCGCCGCAGCGGTGCCTGTGAGCATGATCTGATCTGCGTGAGCGGCGACCTGGGAGCGGCTTACGCGGGTCTGCTTTTGCTCGAGCGCGAGAAGAAGACCTTTGAGGCCAATCCGCTGATGCAGCCCGATCTTGAAGGTTATGATTATGTTTTGCAGCGACAACTGAAACCTGAAGCCCGGGTGGACGTGGTGAATCTGCTGAGGGAACTCGGCATAAAACCGACCTCCATGATTGACATATCCGACGGACTGGCATCAGAAATACTCCACATTTGCGAGTCCTCCGGTAAGGGTGCGGCAATTTATCCTGAGAAAATTCCGGTGGATCCGCAAACGGTCACGGTGGCGGAAATGTTTCATATGGACCCGCTGACCCTGGCCCTGAACGGGGGTGAGGATTATGAACTCTTGTTCACCATCGCCCAGGCCGATTATGAAAAGATCAGCCAACAGCGCGGTATTTCGGTGATCGGTCATATAACCGAGGCCGCGGGGGGTGTCAATATTGTCAACAGCGATCTCACGCTGACGCCTGTTACAGCCCAGGGCTGGGATGCTTTCCGGGGCGACCGCTAAGATGCCGTTTGCCTGCAGAATATTGCTTACTTTTGAAAAAAAATGAATATGAGAATCCCTTTGCTGCTTATTGTTGTTTTGCTGGCCTGTATGCTTCCCGGAAAAGCGCAGGACACGGTACTGATGATCAATGGCAGGCAAAAGATCGTGAATGTTCACGAGGTGAACACGCGTTTGCTGTATGTATCGTATCAGAACATCAGGAGCAACCGGGCCAAACTTAAAGGGCTTGAACTGCTGGAAGTATATTCCATCGGATATAAAGACAGCGTCCGTCGGATCACTTATGTTCAGGACACCAATATTGGTTTTCCCCTTACCGAAGAGCAGATGGGCAGTTATATCAGCGGCACCCGCTATGCCATGCAGCATCATAAAGGAGCGGGCTATTGGGTAGCCGGGGCGGTAGCCGGTTTCTCGGGACCCTACTTCCTTGGATATTTCTATGGCCTCCTCGTTCCTGCGGCGGCGACGGGCGTCAGCGGGGCCATCCCCCCCGGCACCCGGCAACTGGCCAAAAAAGAGCCACTGCTCTATGCTGACCCGCATTTTGTAGCCGGATACAAACACAAGGCCCGGAAAAAGAATGTACTGAACGCCCTTTACGGCAGCCTGATCGGCGTGGGCGCGGCAGCCATCGTCACAACAGTCGTGGTACTCAGCCAGGATTAAGCCTGCGGATCAGTTTACGAAAGAGGCCGAACTGACTACGGATCAGAAGGTTACAGGTTTGAATCCTGTCGGAGTCACAAGATAATCAGCCACTTATACAGAAGAATGTGTAGGTGGTTTTTTTATTTGCCAAACAATTTGCCAAACAATTGTGACAACACCCTATTGATTTAGGAGGGCAGAATGCTTGCAAAAAGATAACTGATTATTTGATGATGCGATAATCCCAAGAAAAAAGATCGAAGTTGCACTGGTGGCGACGGAGAGTGTGCAGGAAATCAAAAATGACGAAAGTCTTGCATTCTTATTTACCAATTTTGTACATTTGTATTTACTGACTACAACCCTATAATACTGCATAACCAACAAAGCTATCAATAATTTAAAATATGATTTACTCACACATCTATTCTCTTAATATATGTACAGATATTCTTTCACTTTCAAGACTGGTAATTCCATGATTACGATGCCAATTTATTGGCCTTTCCTTTTGCCAAATTAATTCAAAACCTTCCTCATTAAAAATCTTATCGATCTGGCTTAATATAAGTTTGTTTTTAAATGATTCAGCTACTGGCTCCCCTATAACACATGCCATATAACCATCCTTTCTAAGCAGAAGCTTCATGTTTTGTATAAAACTTCTGATATCCGAAAAGTAATTTGTTAAAACGTTTTCAATTTGATTTCTGCTCCTTCTTGCTCCAATTTCCAATTTGTATTCTTTTTCCATCATATCATGGAATAGCCAATAATATGACAATCTTTGGCCTAAAGAATAATCGACCATACATAAATATGGTGGAGATGTTATTACCGCAGCTGCTGCACGAGAGTCAATTTCATACAAGTCAGGGGAAATATTTCTCACATCAGTTTGAATTACCCTCACTTTAGATAGCTCTTCTTGGGGATCTTTTCTATTACGTTCTATTTGCGAATACATTAATTCTATGACATCAATATTTTTTTGCAGTTTACTAATAAATAGCTCGATAGCATTTTGATAATCAGGCGTATGCTTCCCTTTAGGCAATGGCGTGTTATCAGCAAAATAACTTGTGCCCTTTCCTTTTCGATCAGTACAAGAAGTAAGAATTTCGGAAAAACAGGTGAATAAAAATTGTTTCGATTCAATATCGGTAATTTGCTCAATAAAGCCTTTTATTTTAGAAAGTTCAATAAAAGTAGATTGGTGATGCCATTTTTTAAAAATATCATAGTCGACTTCAGAACTTTTACGCTGCGTCTTAAGCAAATCATTTGAGATGCTCCTTAAATCATTTCTTTGCGAAATTGATAAATATGTTGTTTTGGCCTTTGTGGCTAATACAGCAATAGAGTTGATATCCGAAGTAACTGCACTGCATCCCGCTTTTATAGCTTCTACAGCAGTTTGACCTGTCCCACAAAAAGGATCAATAATTAATTCACCTTTGATCCCTAAAGCTGATATTAGGTTTTTTGGAATTGCATTGACAAAAGTTGCTGGATAAGTATGTATATTTTTGTTCTGACTATGTTTAAAACTCCAATCCTTTTCATGTTCTAAATTTGATATAAGGTTATCCTTACGTGCTATACTTAATACATGCCATGGTTTGGTTTCAACCCATTCATTTAGGCATTCGCTAATTAATTTTTTAAAGTCAATATTTAACCTAGATTGAGTCTTACTATGTTGGAGTTTTTTCTGAATCCACTTAGGTAGCTGCTCAAATTTAAGATTATTATCTCTTAATTTAAAGATACAGATTTCTCCAGGATTATTCTTAAAGAGTTGACTATTCTCGTCATATCTTCTTTGATTAATAATAACAAATGGCTCAAACGTACTTGTTGATAACTCAGTTTCTAACCAATTTGCAAAAAGAGGATTCAATAACACCCGAAGCACCTGTTCATTTTCAATGGGAATTGTCGCATACTTGTGCGTGCTTTCCAATAGTCTGTAACTTGAAACTAAGGATTTTAAAGTATTTTGATTCTTCTTTCCTGAATTACTCTCAGAAATAAAGTTTTCGATCGTATACAATAAAAGCTCATCAGTACTGTATATAATAGTTTTTTTTGTCAACCCTTCATTAAAGGCCCTTCTTATCAAATGTTGTAAGAATGCCTGTCTGCCAAGTTCAACATCAGATGAGTTAAAGAAACTACTGTACAATTCATTTCGATGGTGCAACCACTTTTGTACTGATGGATTATCACAATTTTTAATATCAGTTGGTACAGATTTGAACCCAACCAACCATTTAATTAAATTAATACCCAAATTCTTCTCGACATCATAACCTAAATATATTGAGGCCCTCAACAGGTTGTCAATATTATCAATATCGATGCTCCCATTAATTAAAAAACCATATTCCCCATCACCATTTATATATTGGGCAATTACATCTGAGTTAACATTTATCCCTTTTTGAATCTTTAACTCTGCACATTGTTTGTGAAATTGAGGTAATGCTCCTTCAAAAATTGAATGATCCCAATTCTCACTATTTGCAACTAATCTGGAAGATTCTTCTTCATGATCGAAGCCATCGAGTACATACTCAATTGTATGTGCGAAAGGGGGTGTTCCTATATCATGTAAAAGTGCAGCTATTGTTAAATGTACTTTATCAACTAATGGCAAATTTTTCAATTCAGAATACTTTAATGCAAGAAATGCTGCTCCAATACAATGTTCCCATCTTGAGGGGCCATTGAAGTCCTTAAATTCTACTGAATCGACATTTGATAATCTAACACCTCTTAATCTAACAAATTCGGGAATGAAAATGAACGGCACTAGCCAATCAGGAAGTGTTATTTTTCCATACAGAATATCTTTCATTTCCATTGCTTTACCTTTTTAAAGAAAGTATCATGAGTGAAACAAAATAACCTATAAATTCTGGGGCTAGGTCACTATTTTCCGTATTAGGATTATTAACCCATTTGAAAATAGAAAAAAACATACACAGAATGATTATGACCAAGAGTAGTATTTTTAACCACTTTCTATTAAAGAACCATATAATATCATTTATTATTGAATAAAAATAATATAAAGTACTTTTCTTTAAATGTTTTTCAATGAAATCAAGAGTGTCAAAGAGTATTGCATTAGTCCGAGAGGATAGTTCCTTGCCTGACTGAGTGTATTTGAATCCTAAATTATTTACCATTTCACATATATCAGTTATTCTTCTCCTACTATTCTTTTTCGTGAACAATTTTGGTGAGTTCTTTGATGCGACTGAAAGAAAATACAGCTGCCAAGGTATTCTAACATAAAAATGCTCGTAATCATAAGGATATTCAATGTTTTGTTCAACGCTATAATTAAAAGTAAAAAACTGAGATTTACTCAGCCGCTTCAAATTACTGCTCTGCTTACAATCGATGTCAAACTTTGATAAAACATACATTGCAACATGAACTTTCGCAAAAGTAGAGGGATTATCAATTCTGTCTTTTTGGCAAAGATCGGAAATCGTTTTTGCTAAATATTTTTCAACGGGTTCTAAGTCGTCAAAATTATTACTTCGCAAGCCTAAATATGCAAAAGCGGTAGGCAGAATATCAGAAGGTTCATTACTATCAGTAAAAAAATTCCACGATTCCGTATTTTTGATACTTGATTTTAGTAATCCTGATAATTCCTTAATATACTCACGGGTATCTGCACATCCTTGCTTTACAAAAGAAAGAGCGTATAAAATTTCACCAATTTTTATAATGTTCTTTTTATCCTTTTCTATATAATTTTCAATTTTAATATCTTTATCGAACTCATTCCTATGTTGTAAATAATTAACTAAGCGACGTATCTCATCATTATAAGTCCCATTATAACTTGCTAATACTCGAATCGCGGCAGCAGTTCCATGTATTCCACGTTGTTTTAGATTTTTTTCATTTATAAACTGGCCACATGCATAAGCATCTTTTAAACCATTTGATTGCTCGCCAGTTTTTATCTGGTCAATGATAAGGTCTGCAATTTTTCGTTTCAGAGAAGCTATCTCAATGTTATTTATCATCTTCTTTTAGATTATTATTTAGATCCTTCAAAAGAGAGTTTACTTCATCACCAAAAGAAACTTTCCTCAAATCCCGATGACCGAGTATCGGCATTATTCGTCTTTTTCCATTATGCACAATATATGAGTTGTCAGCATTTGTTGTATAACCGATATTATAAAACCCCATATCTACCATCTGTTCTTGACAACAACTTTCAGTAGTAACAACGAATTGAAAATCGCCTCCAATGGAAAACGAAAAAAACCATGCGGGAATATTCATTTTTTCAGCAAGCAATTTAACTTCATCTTCAATCGGAATTGAATCACAATTGATTACGATTCCAACATTACTAGCATCAGAAATACTCTTTAAATCAGAACCAAGTCCATCGCTAACATCTGTACCGCCATTACCAATTTTCGCTTCTGCAACAAATTTTGATTTCACTATAGGCAAAACAGGTTCATTAATTCTTGATTTTGCCCAATTATCCCATTCAATATTCATTAATTTGTTTGAAAGACCATATACTGCAGCCCCGACACTTCCACATGCTCCAGAAACCCAAATAATATCACCAGGTTTAGCACCATTTTTTGTATAAAGTTTTCTTTGTGCTGATGATATCCCTAAAGCAATCCCATAAAATGAATTCTCCTTCCCAAGCTTGGAATCACCACCAACAAGAGGAATGTTCAAATTATCCAATTCATGCTTTACCCCGAGAACAATCTCTTTATATTTATCAACAGATGAACCTTTTTTAAGCATTAATCCTAATAAAAATGCTATTGGTTCTGCACCAGTGCCACAAAGATCCGAAATGTTTGAACCAACAATAAGTCGACCTATATTGAAAGGTTCACTAATCCCAAGCTCTATCCCAATTGGTGAAGAATTCAAGAAATCAGTGGTTATGACAAGATCTAAATCATCTGATAACTTTAAAATCGCACAATCATCATCATTAATTCCTGCTTTGACAAGATCATTAATATTTGTTTCCCATAATGAAGATAGCCACTTAGGCATTTCGTCCGGATCGAGATTTTTTTTCATTATTCTATTTTGTCCAACGTTCAACAGTATTTTCAATCAGATCAAAACGATGATTAACTCTCCAGTTCCAATCATCCATAATTCCCCTATTTGAAAGAAGAATTTTCCTTATCATTTGTGATGGTACGTCAGAAGCATCATAAATATGTATTAAATTATCATTACCTGTAATTGTTAAAATATATGGAATGCTTAGCCTTAAAATTTCTGATTTGTCAAAGCCTTCATAAAGAAGGGGTAGCACTTTTATAAATGTAGCTTCATCCTTCTCAAAACCCGGAATACAGTGAATATGGGTATGAACTACGCAGGCACCGCTTTTCTGAACATCATTAAATGCACCATGTTCAGCATATAAAATATCATTTGAGTATAATTCACCTGTTTTTTTTGAAACTAAAGAGATTAGATCAAAGCATTCAACAAGCTGGTCTAAGCTCATTTTAGACAGATTCGGAATATGCTCTTTGCCAACTATCATCAGTTGACCTTCCGTAAATGGTCCGACACAAGGCATAACAACGAAATTACTTGAAATCAACAATCTCGTATTTTCTATAGGTATATTTTTTATATCATCACTAATATCACGAGTGGCTATACATAAAGAACAATTTTCTATTTTCATGTTAAGAAGTATTGTTGTATTTGTTGAGAGATTCTATTTCGAAATTTAAATAATGATATTATTCCTCCTCGAAGTTTAAGCCTAATTGTTTGGCGGATTCTTTGGTAATCTTGTATTCCGTGCTGTTTTCGGTGAGGGGTTTGGAGTGAGTCGTTTTGCCTTTGATCCTGATCTCTATCTCAATGTTGTTCTGCGCCAGCGGCATGATGAAACTGGAGAAAAGCTGATTGTAATTGGCTACATCGACCTTGCCCGAAATTGTAATCGATTTGAAAACTTTAATTTCCTCAGTTTTTGGTTTATCATCGGGCTTTTTATCCTTGTTTTCCTTTTCCCCGGTCTCGGTTTTAGGTCCTGTTTCTTCAATATTGGGATTTGTTTGCTCTTCTTTCGGGCGATACAGGCTTTTATCGACCAACCAGTACGTTTCGTCCTTTATATCGAAAAACGGAATGTTCTCTTTGATAAATATCTTAGAAAACTCTTTTCCATCGCCAGTAGCAATCGCATATTCGCCATTGAAGCAATATTTTTCTATGCTTCTTTGAATTGCTGTTAACCCGGTGACCATTGGCTTATCATCATAGCGTAGGAACGCCTCATAAATATCCTTTGCTCTGACAGGATTGTCTAAAGTAGGCAAAAGATTATTCTTGCGCAATTCATTAAGACCTACTGCATCAAGAAGCCACTCCTCACTTTTGAGCAATGAAAGTATATTCTGGCTAACCTGAGCATCGAATGAATCCTTGAACTGGGTGACAATTAGTTTATCCAGGCCGTTCTTCACTGAATACTTTAAGATAATTGAGTATGCTGCAGATAACGAATTATCCATATTATTAGACAATTCATCAGAACGTTTCTTGATTTCCTCTTTTTGCTCTTTTTCTAGCTGACCCTGATAATCAATAATGACACGCAAGCATGCCAGATACTCACTTGCAAAAGAATGCAGTTTGGGATATGCTACTTCAGAGCATACCATGAATAGCATGGTATTCCTGTAGATGCGTTCTGCAGCTCCTTTCTTTGTCGCTAGTTTTTCGATTACAGTCTTGGTATTGCCGTTTACCTCTGCGGGATTCGCCAGAAACTTTGGGTGCAATACTACAAGTGTTGGTCTGACCTGTTCCGGAATATCATTGCCAGGATCAACTAACATGTTAAACGAGCTAATGGCTGCTTTACGGTTGTTGATGCGTTTGAGAATTTCCGAATGAACATCAGGTTTATTCCCTTCAATCTCCTTTTTAGCCTGGTCAATTAAGATTTTTATATTAGGTTTGGTATGGAACCAATATCGTTTATGCCCAGAACTGCTGTAGTATAAATAGTGTGCTGTTTCTTCAAGCTTGTACAACGCCCCGTTTATACTGTTGTGATTGAAGGAATCCGGCTTTAAAACACTTAGTTTGATCTCATCAAGACTTAATCCTTTATTGATACCCGAGCTGCCAAAAGAACCCATCAGAATTGAAGAAGCAATACCCTGTGTTAAATTGTAAGCACCGTATTCTTTTGATTCCTGATCAATCTTGAATGCATTAGCTGAAGAGCCTGATACATCAGCAGCTATTACCGCATCATAACCATTTCCATATAGCTTTTTTAGCTGACTAGTTAAAGGGTCCAGGTTTGCGAAATTTACGTCTGAGGTATGAATCATAGAATTGTCGCCGGATAATGAATTCTGGCGATTCCATAAATCGGCAACGATGGAAGCCAATAAACGCAATACGCCCCGTGTGCGCTGGAAGTCATGATGACTGGCCCATCGGATGCGGAACATATCTATAAGCTCAGGATGAAAAGGGTATGAACTAAGCATGCGTTTTTTGTACTCAGCTTTGCTCACATGGGAAGGCAATTCGGACCAGCAGCCTGAATACAAACCTATGTAGCCGGATATTACCTTATTAATTTCTTCATCATCACCTATATTCTCAAATAAGCGACGACGAATTACTTCATAAATTTCTTCATCTTCAACAGGTTTGGTGTCCTTTCCTACCCTTGTAAGACGATTTGAAAGGCTGGTAAGTATGGCTGCAGCCTTTTCAGAGTTACCTACTTCGACTACGCTGGCTGGGAGAGTAGCAACCATTACACATTTATCGACTAGGGAAACAGCTTCGGATATTTCCTGGATAAAACTGAGGGTTTGATCTGCAAGAGTAGTGTCGGCATATTTCACAGCTGATGCACTGACTGAATAATCAGCAAGCTCATCAATCAGAATGAGTGCAGGAGAATACTTCTGAAGTATCTTTTTAAACAGCCCTTTGGGCGCTACACGATCCTCATCATTTTTGCGAATCATTTCATATCCCTCGATACCACCAAGCTGGTACGCGATCTCGCCCCAAAGCGTCCTTATATGGAGCGCTTCAGTTTTTCTGCCCTGGGCAGGGTCATTGGTCGTGTTTGTAAAGACCGCAATGTTTGCCTTATCGAAATTGAACTTTCCGGAAAATGAAATTAGTTCCTTTGTATATGGTGAATCATTGGCCTTTTTCCCCCAGCTAGCCAAGTGGTAAAGACAAATCAATGCATGAGTTTTGCCACCTCCAAAGCCAGTTTGAAGCGAGATGACACGGTTTTCGGCATCAACGCCGCCATTTAAACCGCTCAGTACCTTTTTTGAGATGTTTTTTAATCCTTTTGTGAATGATGTTTTTGAAAAGAAAAGCTCAGGGTTGTTGTAAACTTCTTTTCCTTCGTTATGGGCGACCTCGCCAAGATTGGCGGCAAAAACTGCTTCATCAAGAATTCCCAACTTTATATCCTGATGGGGCGTGACATTTTTAAACCAGGGTTTCATAGGGTATGGTTATAAATCCAATGTTGTTTGCGTAGTGCTTACTTTTTGAGCAGATATACTTTCTCTAATCAAACTGTCTTTGTTTGCCAATAATTCACTTGCCTGCTTGTAGTCATCGATACCTATGGGTAAGATCTCTACCAGAGATGCCAGTACACGCCAAAAGGAACTCTCTGGAGTGGCGGCATTCATCGCAACAAATTGAAGAAGTGCCGGTCTGTTTCCACTTTTGAATAGGAACATCGCACGGTGAGCTTTATCAATCTCGCTGCTGGAGGTTTTTTCTCCAAGCTTCGAGTTGCCAGAAATACGTTCATTAAACGTTGCAAGGGTTTGCTTATTTCCATTCTTGATGAGCAAGTTTTCTGTAAACAAATCATGGGTTTCAATTGCAAGACCGACTTTTATAAGCATATTTACATCATCAAAATCACTTTCTGACAATCCGTATAGTTGTAACCATCCAATATAAAAGCGAGTGAAATCATCAGTTTCGAATCCTCTGACCAGTGCATTAAATGCAGCTTCACGAGTCATATTCAATAACTCAGCGACAGTCACTTCACTGCCATCAGCTTTTTCGACTTTTTCGTATTTCCCAAATTCGCTAACTGCTTTTCCAAAGCAAGCCGTCAACAAATCTGCTCCTCTAAAACCAAGTTCATATAAAACCTTTACCTCAATCTTAATAATTTTATCAATTGCATTTTTAATCTCCTTGAAGTCACCAACACCTGATTTACAAGATGGCCTGCATGAAACTGTCACGGATGAAGATAAAAATGCTTTATTCTCTTTTAATCCTCCTTTTTTTTCTGTGTCAATTGACCAACTTCCAGTAATATTCATGTTTGCTCCAAGAATTGAATTACATAATGTGGACCAAGCCTCGGTACTTTGGTGAGCGAACATTATACT
This sequence comes from uncultured Bacteroidota bacterium, assembly GCA_937934705.1. Classification (GTDB taxonomy): domain Bacteria; phylum Bacteroidota; class Bacteroidia; order Bacteroidales; family CAIWKO01; genus CALGYY01. Next base: position 8,844 of record CALGYY010000059.1, on the reverse strand, counting down.
TACAAGCGTTTCTGTCTGATGTTCGATTGAACAGAATATCTTAAGTAGTGTATTTTCAAAATGATCTTTTGCTATTTGTAAATCACCATTATGATGATGTTTTAGCATTGTGCATTCTTCAGATTTTGGTGTTTGTGGTGTTGCGAAATTTGAAGGATAAAGCGAAGCTATAGTTCTTTTTAACCAGACATAAAAAAAATCTGATAAATCTGCATATGCCATGGCATCATAGTAGGGCGGATCTGTTATCGTTGCATCTATAGTTTTTGATTCATATTGGTTTTTTTCGCCACTCGAAGAATTATTAACTAGTGAATAATTAAATAACCCTCCTTCCGATACTATATATCTGGATATCCATGATATTTGTTCTAAGTGGAGAATATTCATCTCTGGATAATCAAAAACCATTGGAATTGCTTGTCGACCAAAAAGATCGACAACTTTTTCTCCACCGAGATCAATTAATCCAAACTTTGTCATTCTAGACGCTAATCTATCAACCCATATTCCAAGGTAGGTTTTTACAGCTAAATAATAATCCTTTTCATGCTTAGCAGTTGAAATTTCAAGATTAGTTAGAATTTTTGCAACTGTGGTTAATGCTAGTAATTGTCGGGGAGAAAAAAGCTGCCCCCATTCAGTAATGCCCCAGCTAAAAGTATCACCTCCTGCTGAATTTCGCTGCATTTTCTCATTTGGAGGAACTATATTGGGAACACTATTAATAATATTCATTTCATGCGCAGTTGGCAAACGGTATTCTTTGCCATTCTCGCTCTCATATATAACAGCTAGTAATCGCTCACCTATCAGGCCTTTTAAACTTTGCTCTTTTATTTTTCTAACTTCCGTAATATTATGGCAACAAGGGCAAACTAAATTACCGCGATTATTCCAACCCTTTAATTTCTCCTCTGAGTAAATACCTTTTTCAATAGTGAAATTGATTATACCATCATTTATTACAGGTTTAAGATAATATTGTTTGGATTTTGTATTTGCCAAATAAAAACCTTTTAGAAGAGGAACTTCGGCTTTACAGGACGGGTTAACGCAAGAACCAACTTTTGCCCAATAATATAAAATTGGTTTTTTGCCCTTTTTGTCTGAGGGATATAAATGGCCAATTTCTTTTTCAGTTTCTGCAAGTATTTTGTTCGCATAGAATTCCACATCAAAGGAAAGGCGATTAGGAATGTCAATCCATAGATTTTCAGCATCAGGATGTTGGCCGTTTTCTTTGCACCAGCGAACCAGTTCCTCGTGACCATAAAGTTTCTCGAATTCAGATGCAGAGTATGAGATAGGTTTACCATATTTCTGCGGAAATTCCACACTACCTCTTTGAATAATGTGAGCAACAGGATTAATGTCGTTTCCAAAACTGCGGCAACCAAGGCGGGCAGCTTCTAGAGGAATGGCTCCACCGCCAGCAAATGGATCGAAAACACGAGGCATTTGATCAAGAAAGTATTCAATCGCTTGGTGAAGTTTTTCTTCTTTAACTTTTATTTCTTCTGTTTGAATGTGTCTATCAGGAGTATTGTACAAATCATACTCTGCATCTTTGATTGCCTTGAAGGCAGCATCGCATTGGGCAAGCAAATCGACTGCAGTAGCACCATTGGAGGCATTGTGAGAGACCCAAATAAGCTTGCGTGCTTTATTTATGACTATTTCGTTGTTTTTATTATCCCATTTTATTAGACTTGCTTCATGTAGTTGTTCTTTGGCATCAGTTTTCTTCCCGGCCTTTTCGTTCTGAGAGAATTTATCGGAGTATTTGCCGATGAACATTTGCAGCCGATTGCGGAGGTTGTCCTCCATGGGATCGACGATGGATGTATAAGGGATGTCGTCGTAAGGTTTGTAGGGATCGCCAGGATTATTCTCTTTGCCCAGCACTATCTGCACAGCATCTCTAAATGCCTGAGGGCAGTTCTCATCCAAAGGATCAGGAACCAGACTTGCAAAGACCACAGCACGACAAACGGGCAATGGCCTACGAGCCCACCATTTATGCAAAGATGAAATATGACCATGCTGAATCCTATCATCCCGAATGCATTCTGCGGAAATTTCTTTAACAGGGATAGCGACTTCGATGAGTTTTTTTGGTTGTGGCATGTGTTTAAGACTCAAGTATGGAAACCCAATGATTAAAACGGGGACATTTGGCCCGAATTTGCTTAAGGCCAGCGGAATAAGCGAGCAAAGAACCATAGACCACCTTATTGTAACCTACAATATGATGGAGAAGTCGTTTTGAGGGGGCTGAATGAGGGTTATTATTTATATCCTCAGGATTAGCGTGCGTAAAGAAAATATGATCAAATCCTGGTTTGTCCTTAAATTCCGCAGGTGTGAAGTTTTGATCAAAAACTGTCAAATCAGTAAAAAGTAATCCCTCAAATTCATGCAACTGAATATATGGTATAAAGCGAAAGCTGTATTTGTCATCGATTTCGCTGGCCATAGCACTTTCCAAGAGATCCATTCTTTCTGATTTATTCACATTTAGATGAGCGACATCCCATGCTGGATATTCATGCTTTTGATAAATACCATAGTAATCAATGAGCGTAGTTACAACAGCCGTTGGATCGGATTTTAAATGGGTTTCAATTTGCTTTTTTAGAACAGGCCAGGCAACAATACCGCCCCCAGACTTTTTAATTAATGGCAATTCTAAAAATATATTTCTGGGAGTGAGATGAGGCTGTAACACATCGGTACAGAATTCCTTTTCAGTAGGACCCTCACAGATAACTATTATCCTCTTCATTGGTGCTGTCATTTCGGCTGCCCTCCTTGTATCATATTCCTCTGCCATAATTCACCAATACTATAGTCGTCGAGCCATTCAGCGAGAACAGAACTTTCCAATCTTCTGAAATGGGTTTCGCCATGAATATGGTCAACAACAATTATATCTTCAGCATCGAAATGATTAACCAAATCAGCAGACTGAGTGGCGATAATTACCTGTGAGCCACGACTGGCAACACTTTTGATCATACCCGCCAGCTTCGTAATTGCAAAAGGATGCAAGCCAAGTTCAGGTTCATCGATTATTATTGTTGATGGCAAATAAGGTTGAAGAAACAAGGTAGCCAAAGCTATAAAGCGCATGGTACCATCAGAGAAATTGTTTGCACCATAAATTGTATCGCTGAATTTATCCTGCCATAACAACCTTATCCCGCCATTTACATCAGGTTGGAAAAAGAAGTCAGAGAAATATGGAGCTATACTTTGAATTGTTTTTATTATGCGGTTATATACAATTTTATGGGCCTCATGAACCGAGTAAAGAAATGCCGCAAGATTTCTACCGTCCTCATATAAATAGAGTGAGTCAATATCCTTCTGACTTACATTTGTAAAAGGAGAATTCTTACTGGTGTCGTGAAAGTGGTATTTTCTCAAGCTATTCAGGAATCCAATGACATATTTCGCTCTATAATTATCAGTTGATTTAATATTTGCTTCAGGGCCATAAGATGCAATATTACGGCCGTTATTATTCATATAGACAAGATATTCATTTTGAACGATAAAGCCAGCATCACCTAATTTAAGGGTCGCTTTATATCCATTTTTAGCATTATCAAAACTTAATTCAAAAGAGATCTCTTGTGTATGTTTTGAACCATTATAAAGTAATTTATCTTCACCACCCCGCATGCCAACATATTCCTTGAGTTTACGATTACTCATAAAATTAAGGAATTCGAAGAAAGAGACAAAATTACTTTTGCCTGACCCGTTTGCACCAATTAAAATATTAATTGGGCGTATTGGGATATTGTAATTCTTTATTGATTTATAACCAGCAATATTGATAAAATCTATCATACATTTCTAAGTTTTAGATTTCCATTCATTCATTGGAAGAAAATATTGAACACCTTTTGATTTCATTTCAAACTTTAATGATTTGACCGGGTTCTGAACCCTGAATAACACAGGATTGGTTTTACAGTTCACGACAATATACAGCCAAGCCGTATCACCTAATTGGGCAAGTCGGTTCATTTCATTCTCGGAAAGCATTACTCCGCCCTCGGCACTGCGTCCTTTTACTTCAATGTATCGTTTAAGATTTTCTGGACTTATACTTCGTATGTCGTATCCTTCGTTGTTTGCAGAAACATCGACAGGGGACCATCCAGCATCGGTTTCGAATTTTAAAGCAATATTCATGGCTATTTCTTCGACCTCATCATCGCGGCTCATTCCAAAGTGGCTTTCGTACTCAACAAGAGTAAGAGGCAAGACATAAGCGCAACCCAAAATATCAGGGGGTTTCATGTCAAGCTTTTGCATCAACTCCAATTTATGCAGACGAATTGCCTTTTTTTGAAGAAGCTCTTGGATACGGTTCTGCTTATGCTTTATCTTTTCTTCCACTCGAGAATCGCCCAGAAGCAATTTGCTCTGTAATTCGTTGATCTCGGCAGTCAGTTCAACTATGAGCTGAGTAAAGGAAGCGTCAAGGTATTCATGGCGCTTAGAGGCATCATTATTCACCTTCTCCTGTGTCTCCGCATACTGCGGCATGGTGATCTTCTCGAAACACCAGGATACAACATCATTGTTGTCAATAGTTGCCGGAGGTGTGATGGGTTTTGCAAATAATGCAGGAGGATGGAGGTCGATCAGTTTGGCGGGGGAGGTAATCTTATAATTCGCGGCTTTGTCAGAACAGACCAAGGCAAGCCTCTCATCAGAAACACTATCGCCCTTTTTGACCGGACGATTATCGACAATCTGAGATTTTACAAAAAAAGCAAAATATTCATTTTTATCATCGGGAGAAATAAGGACAGTTCCTTTGAGCATGTCTTCCCGGAAAGAATTGAGAACGACCTTGACCAAACTATCGAAAACAGGGTTTCCCGGATTGATGTAATGAATGCGGCCCAAGTCAGGAGCGTTCTGGTAATCAAGAAAGACCTGTTTATCGAAACAAAACAGGAGCTGCCGGATATCTGCAGAAATATTGTAATCTTCCCTTAACACATTTGCCACAGATTCAGGAAGTGCTTCGATGCGGTAAATGTCCTTTCTCTCTTCAATATACTTACCTCCCAGTTGATTCAAAGATCGCTCAAAAAACATGCGCACATAAATGGGCTGCAAACGTTTTTCATCAGAGTTTTCCTTGAGATGGCGGGCTTCGATATAATCAATTGAACTGTAAGCGAGACTTTCTTTTTGTGCGGCAATTTTGGATTTGAATTTATCCTGCAAGGTTTCAATGGGCTGGTTGATGATCTCATCATATTGGGTCTCACGGCCGGAAAACACGGATTCCATGATTGTATCCATACCAACACCTTCAAAGACATCCTGGATAACATCATAAACGCGATCATCACCAAGCTGATCCCGGATGATGTCGAGTTTTGTCAAAAGCCGTTCGAGGACCTTACCTTCGCGGGTATTACCTGCAACCATATTCATCACCAAGACATCGTCTTTTTGTCCGTAGCGATGAATACGGCCCATGCGCTGTTCGAGGCGATTCGGGTTCCAGGGAATATCCCAATTGATCAGAAGCCGGCAGAATTGCAGGTTGATCCCTTCACCGGCAGCATCCGTAGCAATCAATATATTCGCATCCCTGGCAAATTGAATCTGGGCAGTCCTTCTATCATCAACGTTTTTACCTCCATGGATGGTGACAACCTTATAACCATTATTGGTAAGCTTCCCTTCAAGATAATCCAGAGTGTCTTTATGCTCGGTGAAGATCACCAGCTTTTGACCGTCAATGACACCTTTTGAAACAAGCAAGCGGCGTAGTTCGATAAACTTCTGTTCTTCCTGTTCCTGATTGTAAAGGGTTTCGGCCTGTTCATAAAGCTTCTTGACATCCCGGGTCTCTTCCTGAATCTCCTTGATATCCTTGGCCGTAGTGAAAAGCTTGAATTTGCGAGGATCGGATAAAATACTTTCCAAACCTACTTTTTCTTCATCATCGAGCTCCTCGTAATCCTCAATGTCATCAACATCGTAGCCTTCCAGTTTATGACGCTGGTTCCAAAGACCAGGGTTTTTATTCAATTCTTCCACAATACTGTTCAGCGCTTTGTAGCGGTGGAATAAGGTACGCTTGATCGCATAGATACTACTTGTGAGGCGACGTTGCATGACCGTGAGGGCCAAGGAAACATGAATATTTGCCTCTACAACAGCTTCATCCTTTTTCTTGCAGAGGTATTTTGTGACATTGTCGTACAGACTTTTTTCCTCCGGAGTCAATTCATAGGAAGCTGTTTTTGTAAAGCGAAGTTTAAAGAGGGGTTTGTTTTCCCAATCGGTCATGCTTTCCTTTAAACGGCGAATAAAGAATTTATTCAATCCATCACGTTCGAGATTCTTTACTCTTTCTGCTGCCATTTCATCGGTGGCAAAGATATCTTCGTCAAGCAGTTGCAGAAGTTTTTTGAATGTATCGCGCCGGCCACGATGGGGGGTTGCTGTCAGCAGGAGAAGATGTTCACATAATACGGACAGTGTCTCAATAGCTAAATATCGCTTTGCCTTGTAGACTTTGTGACCGTAATCGTAGGCCGAAAGTTTATGGGCCTCGTCGACGACTATCATATCCCAACGGGATTGTGATGCTACTTTGAGAACATCCTCACGAGAAATGAAGTCGATGGATGTAATTATGCGATCGGAGTTTTCAAAAATATTTGGGTCTGAACTGAAAATAGCCCTATTTGCCAGTTTGAACTGAATGTTGAACTTCAATCCCATTTCATCTTCCTGCCACTGCTTTGTCAGGCCTCCGGGAGTAATGATCAAAATGCGATCAAGCATTCCACGCATCATTAACTCTTTTATTAAGAGCCCTGCCATGATCGTCTTTCCGGCACCTGTATCGTCGGCAAGTAAAAAACGAATCTTGGGTAAAGGCAACAAATACTGGTAAACTGCGTCGACCTGATGTGGTAATGGATCAACGACACTGCAGTTGACAGCAAACAGGGGATCGAACTGGTAGGCAGAATTAATTCTTTCAGCTTCAGAGAATAAACAAAACTTTACAGGGTCACCTGTAAAGTTGAAATGGCCTTCCTGCGTGAGTATTTCGAGAGAGTTAAAGGCATCTTTGTTAATGACCTTAGTATTCGTAATCTTTGAATTAATACCGACAAAGAAAATCGAAAACATGGATCCCATGCTCTGAATCTTAGTAATAGTAACGGGTTCAGAAGGTATCAGGTTTTTGACTATCTGTCCTACTTCAATCATTTGGAGTTGATTTACTGGGTAAGGCGATGATATGTCAAAATTAGGTTTTTTTTACAGAATAATTGTGTTTGCTATTTTTCTGTTAACCAACATTCTGTACTAAGCAGTTATTTCATCGATTTTGGGGTGTCTTGTCTGGTTCGTGATTCTTGTCCTGTTTATGGTCGTTCTTATGATCAACCGAGGGTAATGTCCCCGAGAACCTTCCCACCGCCTCCATCACTACCTTCGTCATTTCCTCCCGGTTCTTCGGATCCAGCGTCTTGAAAACCTTGTTGATCTCCTTCTGAATAGGATCCTGCTCTTTGCCGGGGTCGAATTTACGATACATCAGAAACATTCCTACAATGGTGATGATGCTGGGCAAAAAGGGCATTAACTTTTGAAGCAGGGTCTGTTCTTCTTTTTTGTCGGCGCGGAGCAGGCCCTTGTCGAGTTGCTGGCGCAGGTATTCGTTCTCTTCTTTCAGCGTCGCGTTCTTGTCGTTGCGGGTGGCGAGTTCTTTTTCGGCAAGGCTTGCGGAGATGCGTGATTCTACCACACCGTCGATGGACTGGTTTTGCTTGCTTAGTTGCTGGTCGAGGAAGGCAGCCTTGTCCTCAAAGAACTTGTCGGTCTCTTCGCGCAGGCGGCTTTCGCGTTCGGAAAGGTCGCGCTCGCGCTGGATCAGGGCAGTTTCGCGCGATAAAAGGAATTCTTCGAGGTTTTTGATCACTTTGAGGTACTTTTCGGGTACAAAATCGGGATCATTTGATCCTTTTGCTGCTCGGTTTTGATCATTTTCGTGGCTTTTCAGAGCACTCTTTTGATCAAAATGACCCGGAAAGAGGTACAAATTGCAGATATCAAGGATAATATCACTGCTGCTAACTTCACAATTTTACGCCGGTTTTTTTGTACGGCTGCAAAAACGACTTACCCAATACGCGAAACATGATCTTCCAGAATTGATTGGCGGGGTTGGCTTAGTATTCATGTTTTTCCACTGAGATGACCGACGGAAATGTGCCGAGGATCAGGAAGCGGGAATTGCGGTCAATGATGGGGGGAAGGCCTTGAAGGATCATACTTTTACCATAGCATATTTATGATCAATTGCTCTGGCGCATTATTTCCGTTGATATATTTATCCAGCATTGCAAAATCTCTTCGTATTTGAAACTTCTGTTGGTTTCCAGGATTTGGTTGAGCAATATACTTTCCTCCTGCTTGTTTATTTCGTTCTGTATTATTTCATGAATCTTGTTTTTGGTTTTAACAGAGGCACTAAGGATATCAGCTAAATCTCTGCCCAAAAGAGTGGCTCCTGCGACAATGGTATTGAAATTCTCTACATCATAAAGATCATTGTGCTTTTCAATGACACGGCTTTCATTGATTGCAAAGTAATTCCTGAGAATAAAACCCATATCATCAGCATCTCTGTTATCCCTGTTGTGGCGATCGTGCCACGCAACCATTTTTAATAGAAAAACACCAGCCAATGAAGCAACTTCAATGGTGAGACTATCATCAATGATTACTTTTTTAGTCGATTCCCCTACCTCTGAGAAACCCAATACAGACATGGCA
>CALGYY010000058.1 GCA_937934705.1 uncultured Bacteroidota bacterium | reverse complement strand
TAAGGCCCTGATTTCCAATAAAAAAGAGAGGCTGCCCTTTTGAGACAGCCTCTTCCATACAGTACAATTTTATGCCTATTACACCACCAGTTTACGTGTGGTAAGCTGATTCTGGTCGTTCCAGATACGGATGAAATAAATACCGCTGCGATACGATGACACATTGATGCTGACAACGTGGGCGGCCACGTCTTTGCTGAACATCGTTTTACCGAGCATATCGATCATTTCCACTTTGTTTATCATCCCGCTGCTGATGCTGACCTTAACAAGGTCATTGGCGGGGTTGGGGCTGACCGTAATCTCCTCCCGGCTAACTTCTGCGATGCTGCTTGGATTGGTGCCGTCGGGGGTCAGCCACTTTTGCCAGCGTGCGGCTTCTTCAGTCGTATTTCCGCCACCAAGATCTGTGATATTGGTGCTGTAATAGGTGAGTATCGGCTTAACAACGCCCGGTTTCCAGTACTCGTAACCAAATTCATTGATCGTCAGAACTGTTACCGGACTCCCGATACCCAGGTCGGTCTTTACGGAGAACTCTTCCTCATAATAAACCCTGAATACGCTGTCCCAGTAACCGGAAGGCATGCGCAGAGTACCTACTCCCTGCACTTCAAAATAGAAAGAACCGTCGTCAATGGTCACCGGGTTGGGCACACCGGTCATCCAACCGTTACCGGCATAGGTGTCGGTATAATCGTCCCCGAACTCAAAGGGGAGCTGGCAAAGTTTCAGTTTGTTGCTGTAGAAAATCTGCAGGTCTGCGGTATAAAACCCATCGCGGTAAAATGCACCGGCATCACTGGAAAAGAAGAAGTGGCCGGTGATCCCTTCTGTCGCTTCAGCCACCATTGAGGTAGGAAATGAATCTGCTTCCGGTGTGGTTGACGGGTCAATATAGGAATAAATGATGGTGTCGCTGCGCTCATAAATTCCGGTGTAATCCCATGTCACATTTACGCCCGTGGTCGTGGGCAGGGGATCAAAGGTGTTTTCGTTGATCACCTTATACATAACATCATCACCAACATCCGGCATTTCGTTGATGGTGATCTGGGCATAAAGTCCGGGGATCAGGAGCAGTGTTGCCAGGCATGTAATCAGTTTTTTCATAAGCATTGAGGTTTTTGGGGTAAGGAAAATGAAATCAATCGGACAAATATAAGAAAGCTTTGCCGATTATGCAAGGACAGATATAAATAATGGATGTTGAGGGCTACTTCTGTTCTTCTGCAGGAGGCTCGTACCTGTTGTTCTTCCCGCCTCTGCCGAACAGCGAAAAGTGCACATATCTCTGGGGATTCAGCTTGATATCTTCAATTAACTGGTTCAACTGATCCGACGATGATTCCAGGTTACGGTACAGAGAATCATTGTTGACCAGCATCCCCAGGGAGCCTTCTCCCCTGTTGATCCGTTCCACAATACTGGAAAACTCCCCGATAGCTTTGTTGGCATTGTCGATGGTGCTTGCTATATTGGCCTTGGCCAGCGTATCGGATATTTTTGAGAAGTTTTCTATGATATTGGTGATCTTGTCGTTGTTCTTTTTGATATTGGCAGAGATGGATTCCACGTTTCCGATGATGGCCGCCAGCTTGTATTTCTGCGTAGTCATCAGGGTATCGATGGTGAATGTGGTATGCTCCAGGTTCTGGATGGTCAGTTTGATGCTCTCAAAACTCATCATGAGGTTCTGCCGCGTATTTTCATTAAAGATGGACTGTATGATCACCAGAACAGAGTCAAGAGAAAGCATCACATTTTCAAACTTCTGTTTGATCGGCAGCATCTGTATGCTCACTTCTTCGCCCAGGGTGGCTGCCAGTTCGGTGGAGAGGGTGTCGCCTGACTGGGCCATAGTGGTGCTGTTGCCGAGCCTGATCTCAATGGCCCTGGATCCCATGATATCCGAGGAAAACAGGCGGGCTACAGAATTGCTGGGAATCTCAATATCATTGTTGGTGACCAGAAATTCCACCAGGATCTTTCCTTTAAAATCGGGATGGAAGCTGATGCGTTTAACCTGCCCTATTTTGAGGCCGCTGACCACAATAGGATTAGCCTCGTCAAGGCCATTGATCTGATCGTAAACAGCATAGTAAGTACGCTGTTTGGAAAAGACATCCTTTCCGCTCAGGAAATTGAACCCCCAGATAAAGAGTGCAAGGGTCACCACAAATACCAACGCTATCTTGACTTCCCTGGATATCTTCAACGCTTGCCTGTGATTTGGTTAGGAGTGCAAATTTATAATTATATTTCAGAAGGCAGATTATTTCTTCTGATTTTTTAGGATCTGCTCGGCTTCTGCAGTACTGATGCGCTTTTCATCCAGAAATGCTACTACAAAAGCGTCTTTGAATCCCTTTTGTCTGACCTCGCCCTGGTATCGAACCGCTTCATCCATCATTGAAAAGATGCCTGCAGTATATTTATATAAGCCACTGTGATAGTAAGACTTAACATCCTTCAAACCGGAAAAGACGGGATCCCGCAGATCTTTCTCTTTCGGGGAGGTGGTGAACTGCACCCTGAAGCTGATGATACCACTCTGCTGAAGGGTATCTTTCACCACAGGCGGGTCTTTCTGCACTACCCTGGCAGTATCGGGCGGACTGACCAGAGCCTCATCTGTGTCCTCAGGGATAATAACATCCTCTATACCTGTTTTGTATGTCTTAAATGCAGCGAAAATAGCTTTTGCCAGCTGCTGCTGTCCATGATCCGATCCAAGGTAGATTTCTTCTTCTGCGTTGGAAATGAATCCGGCCTCAATCAGGACACCAGGCATGGTGGTTTTGTAAAGAACCAGGAAGCCGGCCTGCTTAACCCCCCGGTTAACACGTCCCAGACGATTCGTAAACTGTTTTTGAATCTGAGCGGCCAGGTTGAGGCTCTGATCAAGGTACAGATTCTGAAAAAGGGAGAAAATAATATATGCTTCAGGGGAGTTCGGGTCAAATCCGTCGTAACGCGCCCCATAATCATCTTCCAGGAGAATGGTCGCATTCTCCAGTCTCGCAACCTCCAGGTTGGCCTCACTTTTATGCAAACCCATCACCCAGGTCTCTGTCCCCGTGGCCGATGTGCTTTTGGATGCATTGCAGTGCAGGGAAATAAACAGGTCAGCCTTGGCCTCGTTTGCGATATGAGCCCTTTTGTGAAGCTCAACAAAGACATCCGTTTTTCTCGTATAAATGACTTCCACCTCCGGAAACTCCTGTTGGATCATTTGTCCGAGCTTAAGCGCGATGGATAGGGTGATACTGCTTTCTTTGAACTTTTTGCCGACCGCGCCCGGATCATGTCCGCCATGCCCGGCGTCGATCACTACCCGCTTCACCCCCAGCCTGCTGAAGCCCGCTGCTTCCGGCTGACGTGCAACAGAAGTAAAAAGCAGCAGACAGGGTATAACAAAAAATATAAATCTGCGTTTCATCCGGGTGCCGAATTTTATATAGCTTTGTCTTGATTTCCAAACAAAATTACAGGTTCACAACCTTTGACTCCCTAAGGCAGAGAATAAATTGTCAACGGATTTATTAACTAAATACAAAATCTGCTTCATCCTTTGCTCCTCCCTGTTCTTATTGTCTTTTAACGTGGTCAGGGGGCAGGATAGTGTGAGGGTGCCGGCCGGCACTTACCTGAGTGTGGCCGACAGCATCGTAACCGACAGCATTCCCGACAAGCGCATCGAGGTCTCACCTAACGCCATTAAATCAGCGATCAGGTACCTGGCGACCGACTCAATCCGCATCGAACTAAAAGACAATAAAGTTTTCCTTTATAACAATGTGGAGATCTATTATGAGGACATCACCCTGAAGGCGGGATATGTGGAGATTGATTTTAATGACAATTCGCTGTTTGCAACGGTGATCAGGGACAGTTCAGGCCGGGAAGTTCAGAAGCCCTTGTTTACTGACGGGGGCCAATCCTTCTCCGCGAAGAGCATACGGTATAATTTCGTTACCAAAAAGGGTCTGATCAAAGAGATCATCACCCAGGAGGGCGACAGTTACCTGCACGGATCTGTGGTGAAACGCTTTGCCGACAACACCACCAATGTGAAGGACGGGAAATACACCACCTGTCCAAACGAAGATCCTCATTATGAGATCCGGTTCTTTAAAGCCAAAGTGATTCCCAATGACAAAATTGTTTCAGGCCCTGCCTATCTGGTCATCGAGGATGTCCCCACACCCCTGATCGTTCCCTTTGGCTTCTTCCCGAATAAAAAAGGCCAGCTGTCCGGAATACTGATCCCCACTTATGGTCAATCGGCCAACAGGGGTTTCTTTTTTGAAAACGGCGGATACTATTGGGGCATCAACGACTACATCGATCTTGCCCTCAGGGGCGATATCTACACCCGCGGAAGCTGGGCCGCTAAAATCGCATCCAATTACAAGAAGCGATATAAGTACGAGGGAAGTTTCAATATCAGTTATGCGGAGAATATTTTCGGGGAAAAGGAACTGCCTGATTACCGGAAGGAGCAAAGCATTTTTGTGAAATGGCAGCACAAGCAAGACCCCAAGGCTCGCCCGAACAGCAGTTTCTCCGCCAATGTCAACGCGGGATCCAACAACTACAATAAGTATAACCCGACCAGCGCCCAGGATTACCTCTCGAACGATTTTGAATCCAGCATCGCCTATCAGACCAGTTTCGGGCAGGGGCGTTACAATTTTGCACTCAGCCTGGGATACAAACAAAATACAGGTACCAGGGAAGTCCTGCTCCGTGCACCGGAACTGAGCTTCTCCGTTGCGCGCTTTTATCCCTTTCGTAAAAAGAACAAAACCCGGCTGCGCTGGTGGGACAATATCAGCATCAATTATGTGATGAATGCCCAGAACAAGCTGAATACCCCGGACTCCATGCTCCTCACCACCCAAAGCCTGCGCAGGATGCAGAACGGGATACAGCACAACATCCCCATTTCCGCAACAACAAAGGTTTTTAAATATTTCTCATGGAATAATACCTTTAATTATAATGAACGCTGGTACTTCCAGTCCACCTACAAGGAATTTTACCGGGATGCGGATACGGCTTACCTGCGGACCGACACGCTGGATGGGTTTGCCACAGCAAGGGATTTCAACTATTCATCCACACTCAATACGCGGATATATGCCATGTATCAGATGAAGAAAGGCGCCCTGAAAGCGGTTCGGCATGTCATGACTCCCTCGGTCAGCTTCAGCTACAGGCCAGATTTCGGAAAACCTTCTTGGGGGTATTATCGCTACGCGCTCACCGATACCCTGGGAAACTACACGAAGTATTCACGTTTTGAAAACGGTATTTACGGCTACCCGGCCGACGGGCAGTCAGGAAAAGTCTCCTTTGCTCTGTCAAACAACCTGGAGATGAAGGTGCGTAACAGAAAAGACAGTGTGACAGGAACCCGCAAGGTCATGCTGATCGAGGACCTCACCATCCGCTGCGGGTATGACCTGGCCAGGGATTCATTAAACTGGGACAACCTCACGGTAACCGGGAGGACGCGTCTTTTCAAACGGATCGACATCAACTACGCCGGTTCCTGGGATCCCTATGTTACAGATTCTTCCGGAAGGAGAATCAATAAGACCGAATGGCAGGTCAACAAAAGGCTCTTTCACCTGGCCAGCTATGAATGGATGCTGGGGGTTGGCCTGACAATAGGGCACAATGACTTTAAGCGTAAAGAACAGCGGCAAAACGCGGATCAGCCAGCCGCCGGGCAGGCCAATGTCATTCACCCGATTCCTTCAGTGGATTACAACAACCCCTGGAGCCTGACGCTGAGTTACAACCTGACTTATGGAAAGCGTTTCAATCACAGTCTGAACACTTACGAGCGGGACACGACACAGACGCTTAATTTTTCAGGCGATATTTCCATAACATCCAAATGGAAACTCGGGTTTACTTCAGGTTACGATTTTGCCAATAAGGATTTCTCTTATACATCAATCAACATTTACAGGGACCTGCATTGCTGGGAAATGGTGCTGAACTGGATCCCGATGGGTTTCCGGCAGAGTTACAATTTCACTATCCGTGTTAAAGCTTCTGTTCTCCAGGATCTGAAACTGGAGAAGAAGACCGACTGGAGAGATTATTACTAAAAACGGACGCATAAAATCTGACACGCATGAACTCAAATCAAGCGCCCCCTGAAGCTGCTATTACCGATCTGGCCGACCCTTCCCTGGGAACTATCCCCGGCAACAGACTGAAGCTGGCGGTTTCCGTGAGTTGGGACCGTATTTCCTGGGGCGCATGGGATCCTGAACAAAAGCTTTGGCTTTACCTGGCCAGCGAGCGCAGCGGAAAACTGCAACTGCCCGGACAGTTACTGGATTTTATCCGGACCTTATGGGACAAGCACCAAAGACTGAAAGAAGATTATCATGGCGTGACCATTATCTGGGAGGGGCTGAACCACACCCTCATCCCCCAAAGCCTGTTTGTTGCGGAGGAGGAAGCCTCCTTCCTTACTTTCACCAACATTGTTCATTCCGGCGAAGAAATACGGTCAGAAGTCATACCCCGGGGCTCACTCGTCCTCGTTTATGCCTTACCGGCTGTACTCCGGGCGGGACTCGAACAGATCTGGCCCGGGCACAGCCTCACCCACGGGATCAGCAGGTTTCTCAGGCCATCCGCTTTGGATGTGGAGGGCCGTCAGTACGATGTCAGGACTCACATCCGCGAACAATCTTTCGACCTGATCATTTTCAGGGACGGCGCTCTTCTGTATTGCAATACATTTGAATACAGAACATCTGAAGATCTTTTGTATTATATCCTCTTCACCTTTGAGCAGCTCGGAATCCCGCCGGCTGAAACCGAAGTCAGGGTAACGGGTGATCTTTTCAGCGAATCACAGATCTTTGAATACCTGGAGAAATACATTGACCGGGTTACGTTTGCAGGACCCGGAAGCAGGGTTATACTGGCTGATGGTCTGAAGGAATTGCCTTACCATCAGTTCTGTCAACTGTTGAATATATTTACATGAGAATTATCAGCGGAAAATACAGGGGAAGAAAGATCAACCCGCCGGCCAACCTGCCGGTCAGGCCCACAACGGATATGGCCAGGGAAGCCCTGTTCAGCATCATTAACAGCCGTTTGGATTTTGAGGACCTCAGGGTGCTGGATCTCTTTTGCGGCGCCGGGACCATTGCCTTTGAATTCATTTCACGAGGCAGTCCGGAAGTAACCGCCGTGGATCAGAACAGTCGCTGCCTCGATTTCATCAGGAAAACCAGTGAGCAATTCGGAATGGCAGGACTGAGAACCATGAAAGCGGATGCGTTCCGCTTCCTGGAGGGCAGCAGGAGACAATGGGATATCATTTTTGCCGATCCTCCTTATGTGATGAAAGAAAGTCTCCTGATCCCCGGTATGGTCAGGGAGCTGAAGCTGTTGTCTGCAGATGGATTGCTGATCATTGAGCATCCCGCTGACATCAGCTTTTCATCAGAACCCGGCTTTTTTGATCAACGGCATTACAGCCGGGTGCAGTTCAGCTTCTTCAATTTCAGTGATCAGGAAGAAACTTCAACGGATGAACTTTAAGCTGAGGCAGAGCACAAAAGATCTGGCGGCCATCATTCTCCTGTTGACCGTGGTGCTGCTGACACGCATACCTTTTATCGAAAATGGCTATGGTGCAGAAGAAGACAGTTGGGGACTGGTTCTCAACGCCCGCAGCATGGATCTTTCCGGGACTTATACGTACTCAAGGCTACCCGGTCACCCGATACAGGAAGGTGTATTGTGGCTGATGCCTTATGCCGGTGCCTTCGTATTCAACCTGTGGTCAGTGTTCTTTTCTCTGGTGTGCGTGCTTTTCTTCATTCTGATCCTGAAACATTACAAACTGCCTTTCATGCTGCCCGCACTGGCCCTGGCCATGTTGCCCGTGTTTTATATACAGTCGGTTTCGAGCATAGATTATCTGTGGGCCCTGGCTTTTATCCTGGCCGCATGGTATGCATTGCTGCGCAACAAATTCCTGATCAGCGGTCTGCTGCTGGGCCTGGCATTCGGTTGCCGGATTACGTCGGCCCTGTATGTGCTTCCTATGCTCATCATCATCTGGAGTGGAAGCGGGGAAAAACGGCTGAGCAGAAGCCTCATCCTGATGTCTGCCGCAGGGTTCACTGCCCTGCTCACCTATATTCCCGCACTGACAGAATACGGAACGGGGATCTTCAGCACCTATCGCCTCCCCTACCCACCGCTGGCCAAGGTCTTGTACAAGGGGAGTATCGGCGTCGCGGGACTCACCGGCATGGTGGCCCTGATGTGGGCCCTGATCTTTATCATTAAAAACCGGAAGCAGAAAGTCACTGCAGAAACGAGCCTGCTTCCCCGGCATCACGGCCTGGCCATGATCGTGGCCATTTTGCTGACCCTGGCCCTTTATATCAGACTCCCCGAGAAATCAGCTTTCCTGATTCCCGCCCTGCCTTTTCTCCTGCTGCTGATCAGCGTCCGCATCCGTCAGAAGATCCCTGCTGCGGTTTTTCACGTACTCCTGATCCTCTCACCTTTCCTGGCAGGAATGAACCTCAGCGACCCCTACCGGGGTTCCGTTCATTCAGCAAACGCTTTGAAATTCACGGTAGCAGGACAGGAAATTTTTGTTGATCCGCTCTCAGGCCCCGTGTTTGACGATTATTCCAAACGACAAAACAAAGCCGCGTACACACTTGCACTTACTGCATCAGCCAGACATATCGGCCGCCCCACGGTATGGCTCTCAGGATGGTGGCACAATGAAACCCTCGTCAGGATGCAGGATGCAGACATCAGGCAACCACTGATCATGATGGAGTTTGCCACCGAAGAACAGTTGAAATACCTTCAACTCATAAACGTGCCTGTATTTTATCTGCAGGAAATCGATCAGGTGAACGACCGGAAGCAGGGTGCCGCGATCACCTCGGAATATGCCTCACCCTGGCCGGCCGGCATCAGTTCCGGCTCCAGGTAGCACCCTCTTTGGTATCCTTGATGCTAATGCCCAGATCAGCAAGTGCATCGCGTATTCTGTCGGATGTAGTATAATCCTTTGCCAGTTTCGCCTGCTGCCTCAGCTCGATGATGATCTTCATCAGGCCTTCTGCTGTTTCAGCTCCGCTTTCAGCACCATCATCAGTTAAACCAAGAATATCGGAAGCAAAAACATCCCACTGTTCAATGAACCCGGCCAGGTCCGCAGCCGTTGTTGTTTCTTTCTTTTCCAACAGGAGGTTCACCTGCCGCACTGCTTCGAATAAATGGGCGATGAGAACCGGACTGTTGAAATCATCATTCATAGCCTTGTAACCCTCTTCCGCAAAAGATGCCAGGAAAGCTGCAAAAGAAGCCGAAGTTTGCTGCGCCGCCTGCAGGCTGCCCAGGCTCCGTCGTGCGTTCAGCAGGCGTTTCAGACCTTTGTCAGCAGCCTGCAAGGCCTCATTCGAAAAATCGAGGGTACTCCTGTATTGCGCCTGCAGTATAAAAAACCTGATGGTCATCGGGCTGTATGCCTGATCCAGTCCTGCATGAGAGCCGGTGAAGAACTCGTGAAGCGTAATAAAATTATTGAGGGATTTCCCCATTTTCTGCCCGCCAATGGTGATCATATTATTATGAAGCCAATACTTGCAGGGCTCGGTGGAATGCGCGGCCTGCGATTGGGCAATCTCTGATTCATGGTGAGGGAACAGCAGGTCCATCCCACCCCCGTGTATATCGAAACGCTCTCCCAGATAACGGGCACTCATGGCCGAACATTCCAGGTGCCAGCCGGGGAAACCATCACTCCAGGGAGATGGCCAGCGCATGATATGTTCCGGCTGAGCTTTTTTCCACAAAGCAAAATCCAGAGGGTTGCGCTTTTCATCCTGACCTTCCAGTTCGCGGGTTTGCGAATTCAGCTCTTCTATCACCCTTCCTGACAATTTGCCATAAGGGAAATCCGCATTGTATGCCGGGATATCAAAATACACCGAACCTCCCGATTCATATGCATATCCTGCATCCAAAATTTTACGGATCATTTCAATCTGCTCGATAATATGCCCCGATGCGCGTGGTTCAATCCCCGGCGACTTAACATTCAGCATATTCATGAAGCTGTGATAACGGTCAGTATAATACTGTGCGATTTCCATCGGTTCCAGTTGCTCAAGCCTTGCCTTCACCGCGATCTTATCCTCTCCCTCATCGGCATCATGTTCCAGATGACCGACATCGGTGATATTTCTGACATACCTGACCTTGTAGCCAATCGCCTGAAGGTATCTGTAAACAAGGTCGAATGTAATGGCCGAGCGTGCATGACCCAGGTGGGGATCTCCGTATACCGTGGGCCCGCACACATACATTCCTACCATAGGAGGGTTGAGCGGCTCAAACAATTCCTTCTTCCTGCTCAGGGTATTATATACCTGTAACTCATGCTTCATGGAGAATATTTTTTTTGCAAAAGTAATGGATTTCCGCTATGCTCAGGCCAATTCTTCCACGCGGATCTCATCTCCGGCATATACCAGATAAGAGGACACCTTCTGATAGCCCATTTCGCGGAGAAGGGCCGAATACTGCTTCAGCTGGTCCTTATGCTCTTCCGCCGGCTTCCCGGTTTTATAATCCACCACGATCACCTGATCCCCCGACAGCACAATACGGTCGGGACGGAAGCTGGCCCCTGACGGATCCAGGATGGCCGTTTCGTTGAGCACCTCCCCTTCAGTTTCAAATAAATCCCTGAAGACGGGATGCTGAAAAAGCCTGTCGAGGTGCTGCCCCAAAAGACCAGCCTGTTCCTGATTGAGTACCCCCTGCCGCTGCATTTCAACGATCACCCCGGGAACGTCACCGGCAGTCTTACACTCCGAGAGCGCGCGATGTACCCATTGTCCCCACTCCCGCCGGAAGTCAGGTGCATCGCTTTCCCAGTACGAAGGGGCTGTATAGCGCAGACGTATCCTTTCATTCCAGTGCGTGGTATTGATGTTAACTGTATGGAATACGGGCTCAGGCGCTTTTATACCCGCATGGTCATACTTACTGACCCGACCGGAAACATAGACTTTCTTTTGCGCTTCCCAACTGCCATCTGAACGCAGGTATTCTGCGATTATATCGCTTAGTGAGCGCAGGGACTCCGCGTGTGATGAGGGTTCTTCAAGCAAGAGGATCAGGCGGTCGGCAGCACGCGTGGTGGCCACATATATCATGTTGATGAAATCGATCCCCGATTTCTCTGTTTCTTCTTCATATACCCATTCGTAATCCGTTGATTTGAGCATGGAGGAAGTAGAGATCAACACCTGGTCAAAGCCCGGGAAATCCGTATCGCTGAAAGGAACCCACTTTCTTCCGAGGGTGTTGTGCGAATCTTTTTTCCAATGCGGGTGGATGACCACGGGGAACTCCAGCCCTTTGCTCTTGTGTATGGTCATCACATGAACGGCTTCTGTGCCTTCAGGAATCACGACGGACAATTTGGAACTGTTGTCTTCCCACCACTTCAGGAAACCGGAACTGCCGGATTCACCTTTTGACAGGTAGCTGTAAACCGCATCCATGAAGAATTGCAGGTAGGGATCCTGGTCATCCTCCATAGCGGTGATACGGATCAGTTCCCTGAAAAAATCATAAGCCTGAAAGCATCTCAAACGAGCTGTGTCAACTTTCATCTCATATTGATTCAGGAATTGCATCAGGCGTAATCCCGGACTTCCCGTTTCATCAGAAGACGGGCTTTCAAAAACACCTTCAAAACAGGTATGCAACTCCTTGCCCTTAAAGAAACCCCTCAGGTGCAGACCCCGGATCACCGCCATTGCAGCCAGGACGTCTGAAGGATAGTGGATGGCTGCAGCGAATGCCAGCAGGAGCTGAACCGAAGGACTCGCGCTCAGCAAGAGGGATTCGGAAGAAACTACTGGTATCCCATCCCTCATCAAGGCCGTAGCCAGTTCACCGGCTTGCGCGTTACTCCGGCAAATGACCGCGATATCCGGGAGTCTGAATCCGTCCTGCACACAATCTTTCACGTAAGCGATAAGGCGCTCGCTGGCAGAAAGTTCTGCGTTAAAATCCATAAGGATACTTCCGGCACTGCCCTTACGACCACATTCCTGCGAATGATTGCGGTAGATCAGCCGGCCACGCGGACCCAGTCTTTCCGCTATAAAACCAAATAGCCTGTTATTGAAATCCACGATCTCTGCAGCAGAACGGAAATTTTCATTCAGCTGCATTTCCATGAAATTACGCTTCAGGGCGGCCTCCCTTTCAAGGTATACCGGATGATCAGGCCTCCGGTAGAGGTCCGGCAGCGCTGAGAACAATTCCACTTCGCCGTTTCGCCAGCGGTAGATGGACTGCTTACCGTCTCCGACAAGCATTGAAAAATGAGACTCCGAAAGTCCGTTATCCAGTAAAGGCAAAAGATTGTTCCATTGCAGAATGCTGTTGTCCTGAAATTCATCAAAGAGAAAATGTCTGAACCTCACCCCCAGCCTTTCGTAGATGAAAGGCACGGGTTCAAAGGCCACAACGGACGACAGGATATGGTTAAATTCGTTGATCAGCACAAGTTTCTCGCGTGACTTGATCTCGTTTAATATCAGATTAAGTTCATTCAGCAGAGCAATGGGATAGAACTGATCGCAGATCCTTCCGAGGATCACATAGGCTGACCAGCCTTCATCGCGTATGGCTATCAGCCTTTCAAAGGACGCCTTCAATTCACCGCCGATCTCTTCCAAAGCAGCCCTGGCCCCTGCTGAAGCTTTTGCTGACGCGTATTTCTCCTCTTCAAAACTTTGTGAGACTTTCACTCCCGGGAAAAGTTTTTCCATATCACCGGAGGCCAGCTTCCTGAACCAGGCACCAATGCCGTGTGATCCCTGAAAGAAATCGCTGTCGCTGATGCCGCGATCGCTGATCAAAGCCAGAGCATCTGTTGCTTCCTGAACAACACGCTTTTCAAACGCCCTTTGCTTTTGCAGCATCCTGTGCCTGATGCCGAGCAATTCGGGGAGGCTGAATTTGCCGATACTCCGCAGGCCTGCAGGGGATTCTTCCATCGGGATCACCTGAACAGCCAACTGGTGAATGGCATTCTCAATATGATAGCTTTTTTCATCATCCACCCTTGATTCAGAAAACGCGATCAGGGCATGGGTCAGCACTTCGTCGGACCCGGCGCGGCTGATCAGCAGGTCGGTGGCCTGTTTCAGCAGGGCGCCTGTTTCCATCTCCACTTCAAAACCCGCTGGAAGCTTAAGATCGAAGGTGAATGTACGGATCACCCTGTGCATAAAACTGTCGACGGTGGTAATGGCAAAATCGTCGTAATGGTGAAGGATCAACTCCAGCACCCTGGATGAACGTTCCCTGATCTCTTCCTGGTCAAGCTTGCAGGCGGCCATCAGCATGGGGAGCATCACCGTATGGGTAGGTCCGGGCTCCGCTGGGAGCGGCGAGGCAAGTTCTTTAAGGTTCTTCAGGATGCGGGACTTCATTTCCGCAGCCGCTTTGTTCGTAAAAGTGATCCCCAGGATATGACGGTAACGCTCAGGTTCACTGATCACGATGCGGAGATATTCCCTGACCAGGGTAAAAGTTTTTCCGCTCCCCGCAGAGGAACGGTACACGGTGAAAAGCCCTTCCGGCATGAATTATCGAAAATTGAATGATCAGTACCGGGTAAAGTAGGCTGACTTGCCCAGCCATGAAAACACCAGGTAACCCCTCACTTCCAGCACAAGATTACTCGGCAGGCGGATCTCACAGGACCATGTGTCTCCCGAACGGGCATCATAGACCTTCCCGTCGACCCATTTCAATTCCTCACTATCCCACTTAAAATCACTGAAAATGACGGTCCCAACCATAGGATTATTCCGCTTGGCAGGATCAGGATTCTTTTTATCCACTTTGAGATTTCCCTGCTCATCTTTGGTCTCTTTGATCCAGATCAGCTTGCCGTAATATTTACCCTTGTCCTTGTAAAACAAAAATTTACCGTCTTTATCGGGGGCAAACCATTCCCCCAGAATGGCATCGGCCGTCTGACTGAAAAGATCAACACCGTTGGCAACCTGAACAAAGATTAAACTAAGGATGATGATTCGGCGGATCAGTCTGAAGTTCATGATGGGTTTTAAAAATTAAACCTGAATCGGACGAATACGTCATCATTCTTATGCACCCTCCCAAAACCACTCGCCCCTTTCCCATCAATAATATGAGCACCTAAGGTGACCTCCGCATTGTCAACCGGTTTCCATGCAAGTTCGGGCATATACATAACGGCATAATTCCCGGCGAAATCTTTCCAGTCGCCTACCTGCAGTCCGGTATTGAGCAAAGATAATTTAAGTTTTGAATTCAGCAAGCTCCAATCCAGTCCCAGCATGAAATAATCATTCAGTTCACGGCTTCCGCGCTCATGCAGAAATCCATGTAAATACTGAAAGTTCAGATAGATATTGTTCTTAAAAGTATAGTCAATCCCCAGTAAAAATTTAACATATGGCTTCCCGTCCAGAGCCACGGAATCAGCAAGAACAGAGTCGCGGGAGAGCATCAGCATGGGGGCATCATAGTGAAGGGTTTGATCCAGCATGACCTTCTCCGGGAAGATGCATGCCGCTTCACCTCTCAGTCCGACACCCCATAATGAACCCGCGAAATCAAAGCCGAGAATCTTCTGCACCGGATAGCGCAGCCAGGCGGTAACGTCCGCGGTGGCATTCGCATAGATTACATCCGGCAGACTGATCACCAGTGTATCCACTGTAAGCCGCGTGTGTGTACGGTAAAGAAGAGGCAATGGATCACGGTTGTATACATAGCTGAGCGACATTTCCCAGGCACCCAGCGAACGTTTGACTTTAAGTCCGAACGAAGGGCTGTGCTTCAAACTTCTCTGCGGCAAGACGATACTGTCGCTTAAGATCCCGGGACTGATATATACAGGAATGGACAAACCCGGCACGGTAGTGCTGTCGACGATCACTTCAGGCAGTTCTGCCTGCGGCATAAAGGCCGGGGTCCAGTCACTGCCGGGCAATACAGATGGCGTAAACTGAAGGATGCCCGCGGCCGTGAAGGTCCAGTTCCCGGCATAGTAATTCAGCTGCAGGGCATTGGATGGCAGGTGACGGCCAAAATCCCAGATGTCTTCCAGATCATAAGGGTTCAGATTATCCGTGGGATTGAAACGGTCGCCCGTTCCCCAGGCGATCCGCTGACGCCCTATTCTGACATCAAGATTTTTGGTGAACAGTCCGTAGATGTCAGCATAAAGCTCGCGGATATCTATATCAATGGGCAGTATTTTATTGGTGAATGACAGATCGCTGGCCGAACTGATTCCCGGAAACCTGATCCCCCGCACCCAAAGTTCGCCATAAAAGCGTGCCCTGTCGCCGAGGCGCAGCTGGCTTCTCAGATCAAAGCGGTACTCCTGCCAGTTGAGTTTCAGACCATCGATCCGTATGCGGTCATCCGTCATCAGATAACCGTTCCATTCTAGTGATACCGGCTTCTCTTCATGAACGGCCTCCCCTTCCGTCACAAGCTCTTCAATCACAACAAGGGAATCCACCACGATGACTATACTGTCGTTAGGCCCGATAGTCATCACAGTATCGGTCTGCGCCACAAGAAGGAGCGGCAGTATCAATGATACCAGAAAACCAAAAATTCTGATCTTCATATTTTTTATTTTATCATTTCACGTTCGGTAAACTTATCGTCAGTCAAGCCCTGGTCGAATTTTGCACTCGTGATACTCATTTTTGTTTTGGTTCCCGTTTTATGGTCAGCCATTACGGTTTCCTTCCCGATCAGGTAATTCCCGACCTTCTCGATTTTTGAGGCTGTAATGGTTTTGTAAAGCTTTCCACCCTTATCATAATGTTCAATTTTTACCGGATAACAATCGCTTGTCCTTGCGAACATGATCAGTTTCGAATAATCGGAAGTCATCCCGCTCTTCAGACTCAGTTCAAGCACATAATTACTTCCGTCTGTCCGGAGGAGTTTCGGGGTCCACTTACTGGAATACTTTTTCGCCTCCATGTCCTCATAGGAAAAATCGGTGCCGGCAAACTTCGTATTCTTCACGGAAGACGCAATTTTTCGCGTTTTTCCGAAGGCCGGAAGATACACGGTCAGATTGTCGTTGGGCAGTGACAAAAAGGCGATCCCCTTCTGATCCGCGGGTGAGAGAAACTTGACCAGCCGCTTATCGCTCCCTTTCTGAATCAGGCTCATGGTCCGCGCACTCGTCTTCCCCGCCTTGTCAATCAGGGTAATGGTCGTCATCAGGGTCTGGTCTTTCGCTGAGTTGAGGTTAGCATCAACTTTTGTCAGTATCTGGGCAGCCGTCATCTGAGCTGCTGAAATGTATGGCAGACAGAACAGAACCACCAAACACGCGCTGATAAAGATGAATCTTTTCATTTTTTAAACTCCTGTTTTTAATTATTTTTAATATATTTATTTTTAACCAGTTTCATTTTAAACAGACTGATCAGAGCCGGCATCAGGGTTATGGCGGCGAAGGCCGAAACGAACATGGTGCAGGCGATCAGTATTCCGAACTGTTGCAATGGCAGAAGGTTGGCAAACACCAGTACAAGGAATCCCAGGATGATGGTAACCACATTGATTACAATGGCCTTTCCGGAGGTCCTGATGGTTTGCGTGAGGGCTTCTTCTACGGGACTGCCATTTTTGATGAAGTTCCGGTAAGCTGTAACAAAATGGATAGAATAATCGATGCCTGCGCCGACCGTAATGGATGCGATCAGCACGGTGGCGATATCCAGTGCGATACCGAAGGCGCCCATGAATCCGAAGACAAAGAGCATGGAAAAGATGAGCGGGACGATACCGGTGAGTGCGCCTTTGAGCGACTTCACGAGAAAGATCATACAGATGAAAATCAGCACGAGGGCGATGATCACACTCTGGATGAGGTTATAGAAAAGACTTTTCCCAAGGCTGCTGTAGATGGCCGGCATGCCGGATTTGGCAAAAATGACCTGGTCGGAATTATGACTGCTGATGTATTCATCCAGTGCCTCATCAAAACGGTAATAATCCTTGTTCTCCACGTTGACCATAAAGGCCTGGATGATGGCTTCTGTTTTATCGCTGTTGACGAGTTGTGCCAGCATCTCATCCCCTTCTACCAGAAACCAAAGGTTGCTGACTTTATCGCGGCTGTCGGGTATTTTTTTCCCTTCACCCATGGCCGCGTTAAGTTCCTCAATAAAATCCGCGGCAGACTGAACATTGCTCACATGCTCCTGTCTGCCCAGGAAATCCTGCAGCTTTTTCATTTCTGACAGCACTTCAGGATCCTGAATATCTCCGCGGACAATGATCTGAACGGGAACGGATCCGCCGAATTCACGGTTCATCACACTGGCGGATTTGCGGATATCCGTCTTTTCACTGAAATAGTTCAGGATGTCAACTTTCTCCTTCAGGAAAGGAATTCCCGCGATGCTCCCGGCCATCAGAACCAGTGCCAGGATCAGGACGGTGATCCGCTTACGCGTTGCAAAAGCTGCCAGTTTATTCATCAAACGCATCAGTAGATTGGTCTTGTCTTTCTCTGCCGCTGAATCGCCGGCATTACGTCGTGGTTTCAGATAACTCAGCACAGCCGGGGTGAAGGTGAGGGAAATCAAAAGGATGAAAAGGATCCCCAGAGATGAAAAGATGCCGAAATCGCGGATGATGAGCAGGTATGCCCCGAAGACAAAGGAAAGAAAGCCAACGAAAGTGGTCAGGCCCGCAAGCAAAACAGGGACGCCCACTTCACTCAGGGCCAGGACCGACTGCTCTTTCCTGAGGGCGGCATCTGTCACGCGACTGTTGAATTTATTGATAACATGGATGCTGTATGCAACGCCCACAGCAAAGAGTACCACTGGAATGGCATCAGAAACCGGCGTAAAAGGAATACCCAGCATGGCCATCAGCCCGATGGTCCAGATGATCCCCATGGCAACACTCAGCAGTGGCAGGATCACGCCCCGGGCTGACCGGAAACTCATCAGCAGGGTCACCGCTATCAACAGAATGATCAGGGGAATCAGCAGGACGAGGTCGCTGACAATAAAATCAAAAATACTCAGCATCTGAAAAGCCATACCTTCAAAATAGAAGGTGTCGTCGTACCCCAGGGAAAGCACTTTCTCCCTGATCCTTTCTGATACTTCGTTCTTGTCATAGTCCTCGTTGATCCTGCAAATGATGGTTGCATAACGGCCATCCTCAGACACCAGCCTTCCTTTGTAAAGCGATTTTGAAAGCACATAATCCTTCTTGCTTTTCAATTCTTCCGGCGTATCCGGCAGGTCATACTCATCAATCAGCCGGCTGATCTCTATGCTGCTGTCGGCACCGGTACGGATATCCAGCACATTGGTCAGACTGGTGACATAGGCTATACCCTCCATCTCCCTCAATGCCGTTGTCACCCCGTTGATATGCGCAATGCCATCCCTGCTGAACACTTCGTCCGTTTCCATGATCACGATGGCAATGGCGCCCGAACTGTACTGTTCGCCGATGTATTTGAAACGGCTGACCGCGGAGTCCTCCGCAGGAAGATAAGTGGTCACATCCGGATTAATCCGGATATCTTTTATGAAGTACCCGAAGAAAGCAGTCAGAACAGCAGTGGCAATGATAATCGCCAGGCGGAAGCGGATTACAAAAGAAGCAAATCCTTTCATATTCTTTCTATTTATGTTTTAGTACACCATTAAAAAGCACTTCAAGCAAAGCGTCGATATCCCGCTCCATGACATCCTCTTGCTGTTCGAGGGCCCAGGGATACTCAAAGCCTTTCATGGCCTTGATGATCGCCTGCGCGGTGATCTCAACATTTTTCATGACAAAAACACCACGCCTGATGCCATCTTCCAGGATCTCTTTGATGATGGCCAGCTCTTCCGCATCATAGCGGGTGCGGATCTTCTCGATATAGCTGTAATACTCCATGAACTCATGGCGGAAAGTGGGAAAAAAAGCTACCAGGTTATGAAACAGCTGCATACGCCGCAGGACATAGATCCGAATCCTGAGCTGGGGCGTGTCAACGGAATCCACTGCAGCCAGAAAATCTGCCTTCATCCTGTCAACGTCACGGGCGATGACTTCTTCAAAAATCTCTTCCTTATTCTTAAAATAATAGTAAAGTGAGCTTTTCCCCTTCCCGCAGGCGCGGGCAATGTCGTCAAGAGAGGTTTTCCGGAATCCGAATTTGGAAAAAACTTCCTTGGCTTTGATCAGAATTACTTCTTTTATTGATTGTTCCATTAGAATGTTGAATATTTTACTTTTCGACTAAAATCCTAAAACGGTCCAAAATTAAAATAATTGTTGTTACCATCAGAATATTTCATCATTAATTTTGAATTGAATGATCGAATTTCTGCCGCCTCAGGTTCGGGAGTATTCAGGTATGAACATTCACCCTCTGTCAAAAAATAACATTCCTCCTCGCAGAAGCGGTGAAAACCATTAACTTTGACAGACAATTATACGCCTATGATCATTGGATTATTAAAAGAAAACGAAGGAGAAAACAGGGTAGCACTGAGTCCTGAAAGTGTTGCTGCGCTGATTAAGATGAAAACCCGGGTTATGGTTGAACGCGGGGCCGGGCTCAGGGCCTACTATTCTGATGAGGAATATCTTCAGGCGGGGGGCGAGGTGGTTTCCTGCGATGAGATATATGCTCAGGCTCAGCTCCTGGTTAAGATCAACCCGCCCCTGGATCCGGAAAGCACTAAAATCAGGCAGGGTGTTGTGCTGGTCAGCATGCTGAACGCCCTGAGCAGTAAGGATACGGTTGCAGAGCTTTGCCAAAAGGGCTTAACAAGCTTCGGTCTTGAAGTGATCCCGAGGACTACCAGGGCGCAGGCGATGGACATACTCTCCTCGATGGCCACAGTCTCCGGCTACCGGGCCGTCCTTGAGGCCGCATTAAGGCTGCCGCGCTTCTTTCCTATGTTCATGACGGCTGCAGGCACCATTACACCCGCGAGGGTATTGATCCTGGGCGCCGGGGTCGCCGGTTTACAGGCACTGGCCATCGCACGGAAGCTGGGTGCAGTGGTTGAAGTTTTCGACGTCAGGGCCGCTGTGAAAGAGGAAGTGCAGAGTCTGGGTGGTAAGTTCGTGGAAGTGGAAGGTGCAGCCGATGACAAGGCCGCAGGGGGATATGCTGTTGAACAAAGTGAAGAATTCCGTCAGCGACAGGCAGCGGTCATCCATGAACATGCTGTAAAATCAGATGTGATCATCTGCACGGCCCAGATTCCGGGGAAGAAAGCACCGCTGCTGATTCGCACTGCCACTGTTGAGGCCATGCGTAAAGGTTCGGTGATCATTGACCTTGCCGCTTCCACAGGGGGCAATTGCGAAGTCACGCGCGACACACAGGAGATTGTTCACCAGGGGATCACCATCATTGGCCAGTCGGCTTACCCCTCGGGAATGCCTTCGGATGCCAGTAAGATGTTCGGGAAGAACGTGGTCAACTTCCTCAGATTGCTGATCTCTCCGGAGGGTGAGCTGCAACTGAATTTTGAGGATGACATTGTAAAAGGAACCTGTGTAACCCACCAGGGACAGATCGTCAATGAAAGAATTAAAAACTATCACCAGCAATCATAATCACACATGGAAGAAATCATTCAGTTTTTATATGAGTACCGGGAAGCGATCTTTGTGATCATCCTTTCGGTTTTTCTGGGTATCGAGGTGATCTCGCACGTACCTGCTGTTCTTCACACCCCGCTGATGTCGGGGGCCAACGCCATTCACGGGGTGGTGATCATCGGATCGATTATAGTGATGGGACATGCCGAACCTGACGACGTACTTTCGCTGGTTCTGGGCTTTCTTGCAGTTGTGCTGGGAACTCTGAATGTAGTCGGAGGTTTTGTTGTTACCGACCGCATGCTTGAGATGTTCCGCAAGAAGAAAAGCCGGGACAAAGCATAATCCTCAATTACTCATCAGGAAAATAACAGAACCCCATGGAAACCATCACCCGTATCATATCATTCAGCAACGAGAACACCGTTCTTGAGTTCTCTTATATTCTGGCCTCTGTATTATTCATCGTGGGCCTCAAACGCCTGAGCCATCCCGAAACTGCGCGCAGCGGAAACCTCTGGGCCGCGGCAGGTATGCTGCTGGCCATCGTGTTCACCATACTGTTTCATAAAGAAGATGGCAAGAGTGTCGGGAACATCCCCTGGATCCTCGCCGCACTGGCCATAGGAACCGTTGTTGGCTGGATCGCTGCCCGTAAGGTCAAGATGACGGCCATGCCGCAGATGGTTTCGCTTTTCAACGGAATGGGCGGCGCCTGCGCGGCCCTGATCAGTTTGCTGGAATTCCCGCGTTATCAGGACAAACTGGCCCTTGACGGTGCCGAGACCATGTTCAGCGGGCTGTCGGTAAGTATACTGCTCGGCCTCATGATCGGCGGTGTTTCATTCGCAGGATCCATGATCGCGTTCGGCAAACTGGATGAGAAGATCGGAGATATCAAAGCCAAATGGCTGCGCTATCTCAACCTTTTCTTTCTGGCCCTGCTGCTCGGAATGCTGGTGTTCATCCTGACTCTGCACCCGGATCCCGCGCACAACTGGATCATTTACGTATTTGCCGTCCTCGCACTGATTTACGGAATCACTTTCGTGATGCCCATCGGTGGTGCGGATATGCCGGTTGTGATATCTCTGCTGAACTCATTCACCGGTGTGGCTGCAGCCTGCGGAGGCTTTCTGTATAACAACCAGGCCATGCTTACCGGCGGTATCCTGGTCGGA
Source organism: uncultured Bacteroidota bacterium (assembly GCA_937934705.1). GTDB lineage: Bacteria > Bacteroidota > Bacteroidia > Bacteroidales > CAIWKO01 > CALGYY01. Next base: position 7,529 of record CALGYY010000058.1, on the reverse strand, counting down.
TCATCGGGAACCATACTTACCATTCTCATGTGTAAGGCCATGAACCGCTCGCTGCTGAATGTCATCATCGGTGCTTTCGGCGGCAGTAAGGCCGGCACAGCGGGCGACACTGACCAGAGCGTAAAGGAAATCACCCTTACTGATGCCGCTGTTCTTCTGAACTATTCACAGAAAGTATATATAGTACCCGGCTACGGACTGGCAGTTGCCCAGGCTCAGCACCTCTGTCATGAACTGGATGTTCTGCTCGGTTCAAAAGGTGTGGATGTGCGCTACGCCATACATCCGGTTGCGGGACGCATGCCCGGACATATGAACGTACTCCTGGCTGAGGCAGATGTGCCCTATACCAACCTGGTGGAGATGGAAGATGCCAACCAGGAAATGTCCAATACCGATGTTGTGATCGTGATCGGAGCCAATGATGTGGTGAATCCCGCGGCAGAGGAAGATCCATCAAGCCCCATTTACGGTATGCCCGTTATTAAAGTACTTGATGCCAAATATGTGATTGTGATCAAACGTTCTATGGCAAAAGGATACGCGGCCATCGACAACAAGCTGTTTTACCATCCGAAGAACCGTATGTTGTTCGGGGATGCCAAACAGGTGATGCAAAAACTGATCGCTGAAATAAAAAACCTGTAGACTATTTCAGTTCAAAACTGTTGCACCAGCCCTCACGCACCAGGACGGAATAATTGTTCCAGTTCAGGGTGCCATTGGTGGCTGAAATGGTATAAACACCGGTGCTCAGATTGGCCACAGATACACTGCCTCTTTCCCCGCATGGAGGCACGGTGGAGGAATAGTCCCTGATCCTTCCCCGATAAACCCCGTTCACATAAACTTTGATCTCGCTCCCGAAGGCAAAGGATGAGAAGACCGTGAGGTTGCCTGTTCCTGCCGGATAATAAACCCCATCCCCTTCAGCAATCCCCCCGCATTTCAGGGCCACGAGATAGCAGCCATCCTGCTCGCTCAGGTTTACATAAAAATCCCAGTACTGACCGCTGTCAGCGGAAGCCGTCAGGTGATAGTGCCCAAGTTCCCATCTGAACGAGACTACCTCGGGGCCATAAGTGCCGCACGACGGCCAGCCACCGGTATACCAGGAGGTGAATGATTTCTGAAAATATCCGTCAGCATAGAGATCCAGGGCTCCTTCGTGGCAATCTCCGTATCGGAAGACCGTTAATGTGGCATAACGGGGTTCATCGTATACACAGGATCCGTCATCCTCATCCGCATCCGGATCATAATTGCTGGCGTAAGGATCAGTGCAGCCTTTGTCAACACAGGCAGGCAACGATATCACAAGCACTGAAGCCAGGATCAGAAGTAAGGGGAAAGTGCCGGCAAAAATGTTAGTTCTCATAATTCTAGTTTTTCATTCCGAAAGACACAGAGCAACTCAGACTGTAAATGGGATCCACCCCCATATATGCCGTGAAGGAAGGGCTGATCTCCACATAATGGCCCAGCTGGAAATTATACTGTATGACGACAGGAACAGCGATAAGATGACTCAGTATTCTCTGCGTACGCTCGGGCCTTTTATCCCTTTTTGTTTCTATATAAGTGTACTCGTCAGTTTGTGACTGTGTGAGATGACTCCCTGCTGATCCGTAATAATCATAAATGTCCCATGACAGATATTCCTTGAAACTAACCTGCTTGCGAAAATAAAAGAAGCCAGTACCAGCTTCAAGGTAACCGGTCTTGCTCCTGAACAGGCTGTATGTTACAAAAGAGCCGACGGACATTGTATTCAGAGTAACATCACTTTTGTCAGAAAGATAGGGACTGCGTTCGATGGTTTCATAAAAACTACCGTCATGAGGCAATGAGAGATTGCTTCCTTCGGGGATACTGCTTCCGTTCAGGTTATCAGCCTTACGCCTTCCCTTGCCGAAAGTAGCGTATGATATTTTGAAATCAGGCGTGAAGTTGAAATTGCCGTACGACACTTTTGTGAAAACATCTAAAGTAGGTGTGGCCGCATTCTGATAGTCCAGACTGTGGCCTGCCGGGACATCGCGATCGATGCGTATCCCCATATCAAGTCCGAGTCCAAGACCCATCCTGAACGCGAAACCCTGTGCAAAGGCGCCTGAAGTAAGGCTTGCGAATAGAATGGCCGTTAATATGCGCATGTTGTTTTGTTTTGACAAAAATAGGAATAAAGAAAGCCCGGGAAATGAAATACTTAAAACTTCCTTTCACCTTAATAGGCTTCGCGCTGATTTTGTATCCTCTAAGGACAGGAATTCATTAACTTTGCGGACAAAATTCTGTTCTCAAATGTGGCTGGATATACTTCTTTTAGCGGGCGGCATTGCAGGGGTTTACTTCGGCGCGAACTGGCTGGTAGACGGGGCCTCATCAGTGGCCCGAAAACTCAAGGTTTCCTCCATGGTTATCGGTCTCACGGTGGTGGCTTTCGGCACCTCCGCCCCTGAGCTTACCGTGAGTGTGATCTCAGCGGTGAACGGAAACTCAGGCATCGCGATCGGAAATGCCGTGGGCAGTAACATTCTGAATATACTGCTCATTCTGGGCCTCTCGGCAGCTATATTTCCGATGAACCTGCAAAAGATCACCATATGGCGTGACATCCCCATGTCGCTGGTGGCTGCGGTGGTTTTGCTGTTCTGCATGAACGATGCGTGGATTGACGGAGGGTCTGCTGATTTAATTTCGCGGACCGAAGGTCTGATTCTGTTATGTTTCTTCGCAATCTTCTTATATTATACCTTCACCAGCGCACGTCACCTCTATCAGGAGGATAAAACCATCAAAGAAAGAAAATGGCTGGCTTCAATCCTATTCATCATTGCAGGTCTTGCTGCATTGTTTTTCGGGGGAAGGTTCCTTGTTGACGGAGCCAGTTCTCTGGCCATTGCTGCCGGCATGAGCGAATCAGTAGTGGGCCTCACCATCGTGGCATTCGGAACTTCTGTACCGGAGCTCGCAACCAGCCTGGTGGCTGCTTACCGGAAAGAACATGATATGGCAGTGGGCAATGTGGTGGGATCAAATGTGTTCAATATCTTTTTCATCCTCGGCACCAGCGCCACCATCACACCCATGAAGGTCAGCCCGGGAAGCAATGTCGACATGAGCCTGCTGATCGCAGCCACACTGATCCTATTTGTTTCCGCTTTTACTCTTGGAAAAAGAAGGATCGACAGGAGCGAAGGTATCGTTTTTATATTAATATATATAGCTTACGTAGCCTACCTGATCATCAACGACAGCAGTCATGCCTGATTTCTTCTGCCTGCACAAGCCCGTCAGCGAGCCGGTTTATGTTTTCCTGATCCTGCTCCTGATCATTTTTTTTACGCCCAAGCTTTTAAAATTCGTACGTATCCCGGGGATCGTGGGTTTTATCCTGGCCGGAGTGGCCCTGGGCCCAAACGGTTTTAACATCATCGCTTCCGGAGGCAGCATTGAACTTTTTTCGACCATCGGTTTACTTTATATCATGTTTCTGATCGGTCTGGAAATCGACCTGTTGGATTTCCGGAAAAACAGGAGCAAAGTCATGACTTTCGGGGCTCTGACATTTTTCGTTCCGCTCATCACGGGGTTCATTCTGTGTTTCTGGGTGCTTCAATTCGACGGGGTGACTTCTCTGCTTCTGGCCAGCATGTTTTCTGCCCATACTATGATCTCCTACCCGATTGTGAGCAAATTGGGTCTCAGCAAACACAGAATAACCACCATCGTTGCAGGCGGCACCATTATCACGGATACTGCTGTACTCCTTCTCCTTGCTGTGATCATCAACACCACAGATGTCCATTCCGACCCCTACTTCTGGATCAAGCTTGGTTTTTCAGTTGCCCTGCTGTTTTTTATTCTTTTCTGGTTGTTTCCGCGCATTTCCCGGTGGCTTTTCAAAAAACTGGAAGGAGACGGGGGCGGACAATACATTTTACTATTGATCGTGTTGTTTTCAGCATCATTTCTTGCTAAAATTGCGGGAATCGAAGCCATGATCGGTGCTTTTCTCGCCGGAATCGCCATGAACAGACTGATTCCCCCCTCCAGCAGCCTGATGAACCGGACCGTTTTTATCGGAAATACCCTGTTTATTCCCTTTTTCCTCATCAGTGTGGGGATGCTCGTAAACATCCGTGTCTTTATTCAGGGCTCGTATGCGCTTGGGATTTCAGCCGTACTGATCACCATTGCATTGTTCAGCAAATACCTTGCGGCTCTGTTGACACAAAAGATATTCAGGTATTCCGCTCATGAGCGAAACCTTATATTCGGACTGAGTGCTTCACGTGCCGCTGCAACCATCGCCCTGGTTCTGGTAGGGTATAATTCAGGTATTTTTGATATCTATATCCTGAACGGGACCATCGCTGTGGTCTTCATTACCTGCCTCGTCAGTGGTTTTGTTACCGAACATTCCGGACGAAAACTGGCCTTGTCAGACCCCATTGAAGCATCCGGAGTGAAAAAGATGCAGCGTATCCTGGTTCCTCTCTCCAACCCCGCCACCATGCGGAACCTGCTGAACTTTGCCGTTTTCCTGAAAGACACCTCTGACCGGGAACCCATATACCCCCTGAGCGTCATCGTGGGGGAAATTGACAGTCCGTCGGCGCAAAAACAGATTCAACAGATGAACCAGTCGGTGGAAACCTTTCTGAAGAGCGCCGACCGGCAGGGGGTCACTTTCTTTCCGGCCACCCGGGTTGACCTGAACGTGGCCAACGGTATCAACAGGGCGATCAAGGAATTGAGAATCACACAGGTGGTTCTGGGCTGGAACGGAAAGGTTTCCACGATCAATTTCTTCTTTGGCAGCCTGCTGGAAGGAATTTTACCCCGCAACCCCCAGATGATGGCCGTGGTAAAGATTGACAACCCACTGCTGAGCATTAACCGTCTGGTATTGGTGATCCCTCCCAATGCAGAGTTTGAAAGCGGTTACCAGGAACTGATGGAATCTATTGCACGTCTGGCCAGGCAGATATCTGCAAAAGTACTCATGATCGGAAATGAGAAATCCATTCAGTCGTGCCAGCAACTGCGATCGGGCATGAAATCCCAGGTTCATTGCGAACACCAGCTTGCTGAGGAGATCCGCGATTATTCGGTCATCAGGGAACAAAGCCGCAGCAACGACCTGCTGGTCTTCATATCCGCCCGCCCGCGTACCCTTTCATACAGCAATCAGCTGGCCCAACTGCCCCGCAACCTCTCGAAATATTTCGCCGACAGGGATTTTGTGATCCTCTACCCGGAACAAAGCATTGATCAGATCCATGACGACGAACCTCAGGAAAGCCTCCGTCGTAAAGAGGATGCGTGAACAGCGGATGAAACTGACGGAGACTCAGCCCCGATATTAATTACAAATGATTATTTTTGTCACAGATTTTCAAACCCATGCTGGGAGAAATATTACTGACCATCCTTCTCGTATTGCTGAACGCTTTTTTTGTTGCAGCTGAATTTGCCATTGTCAAGGTCAGGTATTCACAAATCGAACTCAAAGCCCGCGAAGGGAACAAGCTGGCCCGGCAATCCAAAAAGATCATAGACCGGCTTGACACTTATCTCTCGGCCACCCAGCTGGGGATTACCCTGGCGAGCCTGGGTCTGGGCTGGATAGGGGAACCGGTCTTCGTGAAAATCATTTCTGCTGTCGTTGAAGCCTTCAACCTCAATTTATCAACAGAAACCATTCACGCCATTGCTTTTCCGGTCGGCTTCGTGGTCATCACCATCCTTCATATTGTTTTCGGCGAACTCGCCCCTAAATCCATTGCCATCCGTAAGTCTGAGCGGACCACCCTGTTTGTTGCGGTTCCCCTGAAAATCTTTTTCATCATTTTTCATCCGTTTATATGGCTGATGAATGCCATTTCAAACGGATTCCTCAGGCTGATCCGGATAGAACCTGCCGGTGAGCACGACATCCATACCACGGATGAATTACAGCTTTTGGTACGGCAAAGCCGGGAGGGCGGACAACTGGAGGAGGAGAATTATGAGATCATCAAAAATGCCTTTGAATTCACCGATCAGAATGCCAAGGATATCATGGTACCCCGACAGGAAGTGTTTGCCATTGACATCAGCGAACCATTTGAAGAAAACATCTCACAAATCATCGAAAACGGTTATTCCCGGGTTCCTGTCTACAAAGACAGTTTCGACAATATGACCGGGGTAGTTCATACCAAGGACCTGCTGAAACGCTTTCACAGCAAAACTCCCTTTACTTTCGGCGAGATCATGAATCCGGTGTTTTACGTGGTCGAATCAAAGAAGATCAGTGATGTCCTGAAGGAGTTCCAGACCAAGCACATTCACATGGCCGTGGTGATCGACGAATATGGCGGCGTGGAAGGGATCATCACCCTTGAAGACATCCTCGAGGAACTGGTGGGTGAGATCCAGGATGAGGACGACAACGAAAGACCCATTGTGGAAAAGGACAACGATGAGAGCTGGATCATTCAGAGCACTCAACCCCTGAATGATATCAACGAATATCTGCCTTTCACCATTCCGGAAAGCCCTGATTACAATTCACTGTCGGGATTCATCCTTTATAAGCTTAACCGCATCCCGCGTCAGGGGGAGGTTCTGAAGATTGATGGTATGGAAATCACGATTTCCAAAATTGCACACCGTACGATCCAGATCGTAAGAGTCCGGCAATTAGATGAAAACAAGCCAGCATCTGAAACAGAGCTCCAATAAAGGACTTCCTTAAATACCTGCCCCATGAAAATCCCGCATATCCTGGTGATCAACCCGGGTTCAACCTCAACCAAGATCGCGATCTACGAAGGCCGCAAACAGATCTATCTGAAAAACATCAAACACAGCCGTGAAGAACTTTCGGGTTTCCCTAAGGTGGCCTACCAGTTTGAGTTCAGGAAAAATATTGTTTTGAACGACCTGCATGAGAACGGGATACATCTCAACACCATTCAACTGGTCATGGGACGCGGGGGCCTGCTGAAGCCCATTCCGGGCGGTGCTTACCGGGTGAACGAGGCCATGATACGCGATATCCATCAGCCTATGGCTGAACATGAATCCAACCTGGGCGGCATCATCGCCTGGGAAATTGCCAAAACTATCGGACCGGATATCCATGCCTATATCGTGGATCCCACCTGCGTGGATGAACTGGAAGACATTGCCCGATTATCGGGTTTACCTGAGATCCCCCGCAGAAGTTTTCTTCATACGCTGAACCAGAAGGCAGTGGCCAGGCGGCATGCCAAGGAGCTCGGAAAGCGCTATGAAGACATGAACCTCATTGTTGCCCACATGGGCGGCGGGATCACTGTTGGAGCGCATAAAATGGGGCGCATCGTGGATGTCAACAACGGATTGAACGGTGATGGCCCATATTCGCCTGAGCGTTCGGGCGGACTTCCCGTGGGACAGCTGGTGGACCTTTGTTTCAGCGGTAAGTACAGCCGGGATGAGATCCACCGCCTGATCAAGGGTTCAGGAGGACTGGTGGCTTATCTGGGGACCAA
>CALGYY010000057.1 GCA_937934705.1 uncultured Bacteroidota bacterium | reverse complement strand
TAGCGCTAAAGGTACAGTAAACAGGATCTATATCCTGGCAAGGGAAATAATGCTTCGCAGGAAGAAACAGTTAATACAGAAGATGACAGGCCTGGAAAATGGAAGCCTTCTTGATATTGGTTGCGGAACAGGGCATTTCGCCGGGATGATGAAAAAATCGGGCTGGGATGTCACAGGTATAGAGCCCGGCACGAAAGCCCGTGAATATGGAATTCAAAAATTCGGTATAAGGGTTGTTCATCCTTCGGAGATCTCTGAACTTCCTGACAGATCATATGACTGCATAACATTGTGGCATGTTATGGAGCACTTTCATGATCCATCGGGATACGCCGTGGAGATGAGACGTCTTCTTAAACCCGGGGGTAAGTGTATCGTTGCACTTCCAAACTGCAATTCCAGCGATGCAGACTTTTTCAGGGAACACTGGGCTGCCTGGGATGTGCCGCGTCACTTATGGCATTTTAATCCTGATACATTCAGGAGATTTGCAGAAAAGGAAGGATTCTCAATTGATAAAACAATGGTTTTGCCGCTGGATGTATTCTATATTTCAATTTTGAGTTTCCGGAATAAAGGCTCCGGAATTCCATTAATAAGGGGAATAGTGATGGGGAAATTGTTTTTTCTGAAGTCCCTGTTCAGGAAGGAAAAAGGCAGTTCACTTATCTATGTTCTGCACATGAATTAAGCTGTCAATACCTGTCGAGCCACCTGTATTTCCTGGCGCTGTCACCGAATCTGACAGCCACTGTAAGCTCATGAGTCCCATAAGTTACGCGCTGTATCTCCTGCAGGGTAAAGTCAAACGCATAACCAAAATATATATTCGTATATGTAAAGCCGATATTTGCGATGATGGCCTTGCTTGTTCTGTATGACAATCCGGCCCATAAACTCTGGTTATAAATATATGTTAGGCCGATATCTGCAACAGGCTTCATCTGCTCCGACATCATCACCAGGGCCGAGGGCTGTATCTCTGACCTGTTCCCGTTTTCAAAACTGTAGGATCCGCTTAGGTAATAATGGCGATCCATCCTGAAATTCCTGTAGGCTTCAGGACCTATTTTGGCAGCAGCTCCGAAAAGCTGCTCAGTTGAGAATCCGAAATTGAATCTTGGATTCAGAACATAAATACCAAAATCGGCATCAGGCACAAAAATACCACGCCTCAATTCATTGTTCATCCACGGTTCATTGGGATCTTCAAAGTCAATTTCCTTTTCATTTATTTTGAAATGATATCCTGTTACTGCAAGTCCCATCGAAACCTGCGTATTGTTCTGAACCCACATATGATAGGAATATGATGCCTGGAAACCCGTTCTTTGTACAAGACCATTCTTGTCACTGAATACATAACCTCCGAATCCTATTTTACCGTCAGTTTTTGGGCGGTAAATATTACCGTGTGCCCTGCTTTTGACAACAGAGCTTCGTTTAAGCATACGCGCCTGGGCGCTGAATGAAAATGTTCTCGGCGCACCGGAATACCCTGCCCATTGTTCGCGGGCTGTCATATTAATGCTTGTATAGCCATCGCTTCCTGCAACAGCGGGGTTTATAAGGAACTTATTGTAAAGGTACTGGCTGTATAATGGCAGCTGCTGCCCTGCAAGAGATATGCTGCAGAGAACGGAAACCAATATAAATGCCAGTTTTTTCACTTTATTGTTAACTATTTCACAATAGTAATATGACCTATAATTATCCTTGAGCCATTATGCAGGTTGATTGTATAATGATATGAATCCATCGGAAGAAGCGCTCCTTTGCTCCTGCCATCCCAAGGAACAGGGTATCCCTTCTCCGATTTCCAGACAAGCTCGCCCCATCTGTTGAAAATGCTTACCTCCATCTCGGGATAGAGATCACGGAGACCGATATTCCAGACATCATTTATAAGGTCGCCATTCGGGGATATTGCATTTGGTATATCCAGACATATTTCATTCGCGGATCTTAACAAAACGGAATCACTGACTGTACACCCGTTTGCATCAGTAACTGCCACGGTATAAAGTCCGCTTACAGCATTTGAGATATTCTGCGATGTCGAATTGTCGGACCATAAATATGAATATTGAGTGTCTGCACCTCCGTCTACTGTAAGAGTGATGGTGCCATCAGGCTTGTCGGCACAGAATGGCTGGGTAGTGGCAAACGACATCCTTATAGGCTGCGGCTGGGTAAGAGTTATTGATGAATCGGCAGAGCACCCGTTCGAATCCTTAATAATGACTTTATAACTGCCAGCCTTAAGGTCTGTTCTTGCCGAGCCAATTTCTCCGTCGGACCACAGATATTCCACCGGACCGGCATTGTTCACAGCCATTACTGATATCGATCCTGTTTTCTGGCCGAAACAATTTATATTATGATCACCCGTAACGCTTTGGGAAAGGTCAACTGTCATCCCGAATCTTCCAGGTTGTGTAATTTCAATTGTATCGATTGCCGAGCAGAAATTCCTGTCGGTTACTGACAGGATATATTCCCCGGCCCGGAGGTTTGAAATTTCATTTGTAGTTGCCGAAAATCCGTCAGGACCCTGCCAGTTGAAAACATATGGTGGTGTACCGCTTGACGGTGTTATCCGTATATATCCGTCGGTTCTGCCAAAACAACTTATGTTGAATCCATTGTAATCAGATATCTGACTGTTGTATGACAGTGGAGGAGGCAAATTTACCCTTGCTGAATCGGTCTTAATGCATCCGTTCGCATCTGTAACTGTCACGGAATAATATCCTTCCGTAAGCCCTGAGATATCCTGTGTCATTTCTCCCGTCGACCACAGATATGAATAAGGTCCGATGCCTCCCGAAATATTGAGATTCATTGCTCCATTGTCAAATCCTGAAGCCTGGCAGGTTATATGTGACGGTATCAGCTCTGTTACCATCGGAGGAGGTTCGGTCAGTGTAATTTCCGCTGATGCTGAGCATCCGTTCAGATCTGTCACCTGGAGATGATAGGTCCCTGCCCTTAGGGCATTCTGGTTACCCTGTCCGGTAACAATACCTCCTCCGTCAGATGTACTCCAGGTGTAATTATAATTTCCGATACTGCCTCCCGTAACCGTCACGACGACAGAACCCGTCCCGCCTGAGCAGTTTATATTATTTGACCCGTCAACGGATGTCGAACCTTCCAGGCTTACTGTAAGCTGACCGGGCTGGAGAAGGTTGTACGACGGCTGAGGCATAAGAATGCATCCGTTAATATCCGTTACTGTAGAGGTATAGTTACCCGCCTTTAAGCCTGAGATATCCCTGGTTATTGCTGAATATCCGTCAGGCCCCACCCACAGGTATGTGTAATTTCCGGATCCACCGGTTATGTCAAGCTTTATGTATCCATCGGCTGCACCAAAGCAGGAGATCTGGAAGTTATTGTCATTTGAATGCGAAAGCTCATAACCTGAAAGGATCATCCCAGGAGGATCTGTAAGAGTCACGCTGTCGGTTTTCATGCAACCTAAAAGGTCGGTTATCCTGACGTAATATTTCCCGGCCGGAATACTGTCAAGCAATCTTGAGTCAGTGCTTACCGTCAGCGATCCGGATGCCGGATACCAGAAGTAACTGTATCCGCCATTGCCTCCCGTTACTACAGCCTCTGCAGATCCATCGCTGTAGCCGCGGCAGGAAACACCGGATCCGTTATAATTACTTACATTAAATGTTACCGCAATCGGGTCAGGCTCCCTTAGCTCACCAGTCCTGATTGTCTCACAGCCATTGATATCATGTATTACAAGCTTATACTGACCTGATCTCAGCCCTGTACAAACCCTGTAGGTAGTGGCGTCTACCGGATCATAGTTTCCGGAAAACACTCCTGTAACTATAACTTCATTATCATTTCTGATAAGCTCGTAGGAATATGGAAATGTGATCCCGTCTCTTACATAGATACGGGCAGTGCCATCATCTCCTCCAGGACATGAAACATGAATATTCGGCAACACGGGCAGCGGTATTATCCTTGGTGAAGCGCTCAGGTTTGCGATATTGATCGCGGTATCACCATTACAGCCCAGATTATCAGTTACATTAAGAGTATAGTAACCTGCATAAAGATTCTTTATCTCAACTGAATCTTCCTTTGTATAACCGACAGGCCCGCGCCATAAAAGTTCAAAGGGTCCGGCACCTCTTGAAAGCACAGCCCTCAGAGCTGCAAGCCCTGTACCTGCCTCACATGTAAACGGCTTCGTTATTGTTATTCCCCTGGCAGGCTTCGGATGAAGTTCAACTTCCTGTATGACGGGATTTCCCTCCGGACAGCTTAATCCGGAAACTTTGGGAGTTATGTGGAAAAGAACAGACTGGACAGTATCATTATAGTTTCTGTATTGAAATGACAGAACATCACCCTGGTTCATGTTGCTTCCCGGAACAGAATTTCCTGTGACGCCCGACGGGATCGATATTGTATAATCAAATTTTATCTCTCCTGAAGTCATTATCGTTGGAGAAGCAAGTGTTATCTGGGTGTTGTCTGCATAACAGATTGCGGGTTTAACATTAACAGGAGTAGCACGCGGAGTTGGATTTACCGTTACAGTGAATGAGACCGACGGGCCATTGTTACATGCAACGCCGCTGACAGGAACAAGAGTGTAGGTAACCACCAGCGGGGCATCTGTGGAATTGACAAGGATATCAGAAATCACAGATCCGGCAGGGAGGCCGTTTGCCGATGGTGTAAACCCTGTAAGACCATCAGGTGCCGATGCTGTAAAGTTTATTGTTACCAAACCTGAAGTAAAGGTGCTCGGACTCTGAAGTAGAATATTTGTGGCTGTATTGTCACATTGAATAGTATTTGCCGGAACAGGATATATCCTCGGTGTCGGATTTACTGTCACTGTCACATCGACTGAAGGTCCATCGGCACATCCTGCAGGGCTGACCGGGGTGATGACATAGGTAACAGACTGTGGCGCATCTGTCGGATTCACAAGCCTGTCAGATATTATATGACCACCCGGCAGATCAGTGACCCCTGTGGTAAATCCCGTCACTCCTCCTGTAGCCGTTGCCGTATACCTGAACTTCACAACTCCGCTTGTGAAGACGCTTGGACTCTGTAGAACAATATTCGTAACCGTGCTGTCACACTGTTCAGTATCTGCAGGAACAGGATAAACGCGCGGCGTCGGATTTACCTTAACTGTGACGCTCACTGCAGGGCCGTCATTGCATCCAGTGGGACTTACAGGTACAATTGTGTAAGTAACTTCCTGCGGCATATCCGTCGGATTGACCAGCACATCGGTTATCACATGCCCGTTTGAAAGACCTGCTGCACTTGCGGTAAAGCCGGTAACTCCACCCGTGGCAGTTGCCGTATATTTGAAGGTGACATCGCCGCTTGTAAAGGCGCTGGGGCTCTGTAAAGTGATATTCACCGGCGTATTGTCGCATTGTATGCTGTTGCCTGGTGCAGGATAGATCCTCGGGGTCGGATTGACGGTTACCGTGAATGTAACGGCCGGACCATCAACACATCCCACCGGGCTTACGGGTGTTACTCTGTAGGTTACAACCTGCGGAGAATCGGTGAGATTTATTAGATTATCTGTAATTATATGATTTTGCGGCAACCCTGTCGCCGATGGTGTAAAGCCAATTAATCCGCCGGTAGCTGTTGCAGAATATTTGAACGTTATTTCACCGCTTGTAAAGATGCTTGGACTGTGCAGCGTGATATTTGTCTGGGTACTGTCGCACTGAACAGAATTAATTGGAACAGGGTTTACCCTTGGTGTAGGATTGACTGTTACCGTAACATTGACCGGCAAACCACTTGCACAACCACCGGGACTGAGAGGAGTAATAGTGTAAATCACATCCTGCGGTGCATCTGTCGGGTTCACGAGGAGATCAGTAATGATATGGCCATTTGGTAATCCGGTGGCCGACGGGGTAAAACCTGTAATACCGCCCGGTGAGGCAGCTGTAAAACTGAACGTAAGGCTGCCGCTCGTAAATAAAGCAGGGCCCTGAAGCTTAATATTCGTGGCAGTGCTGTCGCATTGTACAGTGCTGGCAGGCACCGGGAAAATACGGGGCGTCGGATTTACAGTAACCGTAACATGAACAGCCCGTCCCTCATTGCACCCTGAAGGACTTACCGGGAATATGGTATATGTTACATCCTGTGGTGAATCAGTCGGATTGACAAGCACATCTGAAATGACATGGCCGGCAGGAAGACCTGTTGCACTTGCTGTAAAGCCTGTAACTCCCCCCGTAGAAGTTGCTGTATACCTGAAGGTAACATCTCCGCTGGTAAAGGTGCTCGGACTCTGAAGTAGAATATTTGTGGCTGTATTGTCACATTGAATAGTATTTGCCGGAACAGGATATATCCTCGGTGTCGGATTTACTGTCACTGTCACATCGACTGAAGGTCCATCGGCACATCCTGCAGGGCTGACCGGGGTGATGACATAGGTAACAGACTGTGGCGCATCTGTCGGATTCACAAGCCTGTCAGATATTATATGACCACCCGGCAGATCAGTGACCCCTGTGGTAAATCCCGTCACTCCTCCTGTAGCCGTTGCCGTATACCTGAACTTCACAACTCCGCTTGTGAAGACGCTTGGACTCTGTAGAACAATATTCGTAACCGTGCTGTCACACTGTTCAGTATCTGCAGGAACAGGATAAACGCGCGGCGTCGGATTTACCTTAACTGTGACGCTCACTGCAGGGCCGTCATTGCATCCAGTGGGACTTACAGGTACAATTGTGTAAGTAACTTCCTGCGGCATATCCGTCGGATTGACCAGCACATCGGTTATCACATGCCCGTTTGAAAGACCTGCTGCACTTGCGGTAAAGCCGGTAACTCCACCCGTGGCAGTTGCCGTATATTTGAAGGTGACATCGCCGCTTGTAAAGGTGCTGGGACTCTGTAATGTGATATTAGCCGGCGTATTGTCGCATTGTATGCTGTTGTCAGGTGCAGGATAGATCCTCGGGGTCGGATTGACGGTAATTGTAAAGGTTCTTGGACTTCCGTCACAGATCAGTGATCCTGAACTAAAGTGAGGAGTTATTGTTATTGTCGCAATAACAGGAGTGTCAGAATTATTTGTGGCAGTAAATGCCGGAATATCCCCTGTCCCGCTTGCCGCAAGGCCGATTGACGGAGTGTCATTTGTCCATGTAAAATATACTGGGCCTATAGTCGGTGAAGTCAAAACTACGGACGATGAAGTTTCATCATCGCAAAGTATCATATCTGCCGGTTTATCGACCTTTGGTGATGGATTAACGGTTACTATGACAGTAGCCGGACCTGATCCGCAGCCGGTGGCAGTTACCGGAACTATAGTATAGGTTACCGTCTGAACTTCATCGGTCGGATTGTTAAGAACATCATTAATTAAATAATCCTTCGGCAGACCTGTTACCGGAGTTGTAAAACCTGTGACTCCTCCGGTTGCAGTAACCGTATAATCGAATTTGATGACTCCACTGCTGAAAGTACTGGGACTTCCTATAACGATATTTGTGGTTCCGTTGTTGCAGATAGTCTGTGTAAGAACACTTGGAACCACCTTTGCGGACGGGTCAACCGTTATGGTGAAAGTGATAGGAACTCCGTCGCATGCAAGTCCATCATAAGTAAACTTAGGATAAACGGATATCGTGGCAAGAACCGGTGAGTCTCCTGTATTTAAAGCGGTGAAAGAAGGAATGTCTCCTTCCCCGTTCGCTGACAACCCTATACCAGGCTGATCATTTGTCCATGTAAAGGATGTGGATCCACCGGTGTTGTCGGTAGTAAATGTCACAGGTAATGTTGGTGCACCATTGCATAACACCTGATTGGAAACAGCATGAACGTGAGCCGCCGGATTGACAGTGATGGTAAAGCTTTTTGATGGCCCGTCACAGGTGACTGATCCGTTTGTAAAATGCGGGGTCACCTCTATGGTGGCAACTATTGGTGAAGTGCCCGGATTAAGCGCCTTAAAAGAAGGAATATTGTCAGATCCAGAGGCATTCAATCCTATGCCAGGCTGATTATTGGTCCAGGTATATGTGACAACACCTCCTGAATTCGGGGAAGTGAAACTGACAGGAGATACGGTAGACTCACGGCAAACAACAATATTTTCCGGTTGATCAACCTCAGGCTCAGGATTGACCGTAACTGCAACATCAGACTGTGTTCCTGAACATCCGTTGACAATCGGTGTGATCAGGTAATGTACAACGACTGGTTCTG
>CALGYY010000056.1 GCA_937934705.1 uncultured Bacteroidota bacterium | reverse complement strand
CAGGAAAACATTGGGTTTCTTTATTTTTGCCATGATGTTATATTTTACATGCTTTTTGATCAGCTTATTACCTGTAATACTAAAATTATTAATCAGATAACCCCCCGACCTGATTTACAATTCTCAGGGTTATCATGGAGAACAAGTGAAATACAGTCGATTCCTCTGCTATCTCCGGTCGCACATCACTCATTTTAGTGATTTCAATTTATTGAGTTTATAAATATTGGTTGAACGAATAATGAGGGGCGGACATTCTTGTATTCTATTATACTCAGACTGAGAGCATGTGTCAGACTCTTTAAATATTGGTAATGATCAAACCTTCCTAAGTATTGAATCATTTAAGCAAATTTATTGATTTTTTAAGTAAAAATACTCATACTTATTCAAATTACTATAATTGATGCTTTCGCCGACATTCCTGACGACTTCGCGCCGCTTTTCTTGATCATATTTAGTAGTTGATGATTACATATTTGTTGTAGCCATAAATATCGGCCTTAATGGTCACATAAATCGACACATCCAGTTGAGTCAGATAACTGCCTTCTGAAAATGCCCGCCAAATCCCCAAACAAAAAACCGCAACTCCCTTAATATCAGTGGAATTGCGGTTTGTTCAGGAGGTCTCAAGCGGATTCGAACCGCTGTATACGGTTTTGCAGACCGGCGCCTAGCCACTCGGCCATGAGACCCTTTTGAGGGGCAAAGATAGTTAATTTTTTATTTCCTGAAAAGGGGAGGAAGTGAGGAAGTGAGAAAGTGATGGAGTGAGGAAGTGAGGAAGTGAGGAAAAGTCCAAAAGTCATAAAGTCATAAAGTCATTTGGAACAATGAAGGTCGAACTCCGAAGTAAGAGGTGATGGCGGGATGAAGCAGGGAAGTTTTTTATCTTTACCAAAAAAATGCTCTTCCGCAATCAGCCGCTCACCCGGTTACCCGGTATCACGTTAACCCCGATACTCCGATACTCCGATACTCCGATACTCCGTCACCCGGTCACCCGTCACCCGTCACCCGTCACCCTGCTACTCCTCCTCCTGCTACTACTGCCTGCCCTGGCCTCCGCACAATCCTACCCCGTTTCCGGCACCGTTACGGATTCCCTTACCGGACAGCCCCTGGCCTTTGTGAGTATTGTGGTCAATAATGGCCGTGAGGGCGGACTGAGCGATATCGACGGCCATTTCAGCATACAATCATCGCAGAAACCCGAAAGTCTTCGACTTTCATACATGGGTTACAAACCGCTGAGCTTCTCTCTCGGCGCGCAAAAAACCGGACTCCTCCTGAAACTCTCCCCCGCCCCCCTCGAGATCAGCGGGGTAACCATACTCCCCGGGGAGAATCCCGCCCTGCGTATCGTGCGGAAGGTGCTCGAAAACAGCCGCCGCAACGATCCCGAAAACCTTGCGGCCTTTTCCTGCCATTCATACAGCAAAACCACCGCGGAATGGATCCCCAACGAGTCCTACTACGAAGCCCTGGCCCGCCTGCCGCAGGATCCCAAAGCACTGGATTCTTCCCTGATCCGCCTCGTGGAAAGCGGCGACCGCCAGCACCTGATGATGATGGAATCATACACCCGCCGCATTTTCATGGCGCCGGCACGCAGCAACGAAAGCGTGCTGGCCACACGGATATCCGGCTTCCGCGACCCCTCCTTCGCACCCCTGGCCACCGACCTGCAACCCTTTTCCTTCTATAAGGATATGATCAACCTGAACACGGGAACAGTCACCGGTTACCAGAACCCTTTCGGTAAGGGCGGCATCCCGCGCTACAACTACCTGCTGACAGATACCCTTTACGAGGGAGCCGACAGCATTTTCGTGATCTCCTTCCGTCCGGCCAAAGGCAGGAGTTTCAACGCACTCACCGGTCAGGCCTGGATACACAGCCATGGCTGGGCCATTCAGAATATCATCGCCGAACCTGAAGACGGGACCCTCTGGAAGATCAGGGTGCAGCAGCAGTATCAAAGGGTCAGCGACAGCGTGTGGTTCCCATCACAACTGAATTACGACTGGTCACTGCCCCGCTATCCCAACCCCAAAGTCGGACTCCTGCTCAAAGGGCGCAGCTACATCGATTCGGTGGTGATCAACCCTCCCCTCAAAGCCTCTGATTTCAGTCCCGACCAGGTATCGATGACGAAGGAGGCCGGCCGCCGCGACAGTCTCTACTGGTCCGGAACACGACCGCAAACCCTCGACCTGAGAGAAAAGCAGACCTATGTCGTAATGGATTCCCTGGGCAGGAAATTCAATCTCGATTATTATACCCGCGCAGTACCGGCCATCACAGAAGGCTTTCTCCCCATCGGTCCGCTGGAACTGGGCTATGAAAAACTTTACGCTTTCAACGATTACGAAGGTCACCGCGTAGGACTCGGGCTGCGGACAGGCGAGAAGATCGCCCGATGGTTCAAACTGGGCGGATATTTCGGCTACGGTTTCGGGGATGAAGCCCTGAAATACGGCGGTGATCTGCATTTCAGGATATGGAAGCAACACGATCTGGAACTGGATTTCAGCTACCGCTACGACCTTGTACAGCCCGGAAGAAGCACCCTCTACAGGGGCAGCACTTCCTCATACTGGTTCGACATGATCGGCCGGAGTTTCGATATGGAGCAGGCCCTCGGTGCCAGGATCGCTTTCCGTTCGCTGCGGAAACTGCAAACGGCCCTGGGCTTCACATACAGCAGGAGCCGTCCGTGCTATGACTACAGCATGGGGTTCTTCGATTACCCCTCCAACAGCTCATATGAAGATTCCTCCTTCACCTTCGCGGAGGCTTCCCTGGCCTTTCGTTACGCCATACGGGAAGAGCTGGTTCAGGCTTTCGACCGTCGCTTCTCCACCATGAGCAAGTACCCGGTTTTTTACTTCACCTATACCATGGGGACTTCCTGGTTCGACGGGGAATATCCCTATCACAAGCTGGAGGCTGCCGTAAGCGAAAACGCACGCATCCGTAATTTCGGACGGATGTCGCTCCTGCTCGAAGGCGGATGGATCACCGATGATGTGCCCCTGACCCGGCTTTTCCGCGGCCGGGGAAGTCGCGGGGGCGACATTTCCCTGCTGCTCAGCAACAGCTTTCAGACGATGGGCCCGGAGGAGTTCTATTGTAACCGCTATGTGAGTTTTTATTTCAGGCACAACTTCGGAAACTTCCTGTTCAAGACGGGAAAATTCAAGCCTGAATTTATCATTGCCCATAACCTGATGTTCGGTGAATTGGAAACTTCAGCATCCGTGAGCCACCTGCTGACGGATCTGCAGTCACCGCGCCATGGCTTCTTTGAAGGCGGACTTGTGATCGACAACCTGCTTCGCCTCAAACTGATGAATGTGGCTTACCTGGGACTGGGGGTGGGTGCATTCTACCGCTACGGGGCTTATCACCTCGACAAAGAGATCAGAAATTACGCGTTTAAAGTCAGTTTCAGGATCAGCGGTAACTAAGCGGTAGCCGCAAGATCTATTCCTCTTCTTCCTCCCACTGCAGCTGCCATTCCCCGCCATTGTTGTTGACCTTGTCACCGGGTTTCTTCACCGCTGAGGTGTCCGGATTTTTGCGGAATTCATCCTTGATGATGTTCCAGATCGTTTTCTTTTCCTCTTTCAGTGCGGAAGAAATACTTTTAATATAGGCGTCTTTGTCAATCTTTTTGTAGACCGGGTTTTCCGTGGTTCCGGTGATGCGGAAATAATACCGCTCCTTATGAAGACCGTCATCTTCCACCGGACCGAACTCGCTCTCGTTCTTCTTCTTGTTCAGCAGATCAGCAAAGAGAATAGAAACATGATAATCTATTTCATTATCGAAGGTATGTGTACCCTTGATATCAAAATCAATGGCATCATTTACGATCCGTGTTTCGGGCAGGGTGATCAGCTGATCCTTGATGCTGACCTGGGTTTTCAGTGTGGCGAATTTAATATTCGAGAAGTTCCGTCCTTTCAGTTGCTTGTTCAGTCCTTCAATCGGGGCATAACGGATGAGTTCCCCGTTTTCGATGGTGAGTGTGGCATTGGCATAAACCGATGCGAGATCGGCTTCGAAGGTATTGCTCCAGGTGGCCCCGAAGCTGATATCGGCACTCAGTGAGCCGCTCAGGTTTTCATCAACGAGGCGGCTCTGCCCGAAATTACCGAGCTGGTAGAACATTTTGCGGATGTCGACGCGGTTGAATTTCGCCTCGCAGGCCGTAAGCAGCTTTCCTTCACGGCTGGCATCAATCAGACCGCTGGCTGATACCCGTCCATCCATGGCATTAAATGAGAGGTCGCGGATGAGGATCTGCTGATTGCGCACTTTGAGTTCGCACAGCACCCCGCTGGCGCTGAAACGCCCCATGGAGAAACGCCGTGCATTCACATCCAGGTCAAGATCAAGCTGGGGAGAGATCTCCAGTTTCATCACCGTATCCTGGCTGCTGACCTTGTACTGCAGCAGTTCGTCCATATTGATGTGCTGGGATGAAAAGTCAGCCACCACCTGCAAACGCTCATCCTTAAGGAAAAGCCATGAGAACATATTCCTGAAATAGCCGCTGAGAGAGAAGTCCATGCTCCCCAGAAAACCGGTAAAATTATGAGAGATGATGTCATTGTTGCTGAAGGAAAAATCACCGTTCATCTCCTTGAGCGCGAGCTTCTGGTTTTTGAATTCAAGCTTGGCTTTTGACAATTTGATTTTACCGGAGGAGGTGCTTCCCACAAAATCCTTTGCGCTGAATCCTCCGTTCTCTCCGGGCTTGCCTTTAAAGGAAAAGTCGAACTCTGCGAGTCCGCTCATGCTTTGAATCGTATCTGCCTGCAGAAACCCGTGCAGGTCCTCCAGGTCAAAGCTGCCTTTCAGGACAACAGCAAGATCCGGGTGGACAAAATTGGTCATGCTGAAGCTGCCGGACAATCCGTGCTCGTTCAGCTTCGCTGAAAACTCAGGAATGTCCAGCACGGAGGTGCTCAGGCGATGCTGATCACCATTGGTATAGGAAGCTTTGAGGTTGACATCGGTCAGGGTGATTCCGCTGGCTTTTTGCACCAGTTCGCCCTTCTGCAAAGAAAACGAGGCCAGGAGTCCGGGCTGGTGACGGCCACCGTATTTTCCTTTGATGCCCAGTCTGAAATTGAAGTTTCCTTTCCCTTTATAGTCCTCAAACATTTGTCTCCAGTTTCCCGGCAATTCCGTTAAAAATGAATGCAGCGGGAGGTCGTTCCCGCTGATATCCAGATCAAGTTCTTCCCTGTCGTCGCCGTAGGCCACATATCCCAAAAGAGAGAAGACCATAGTTCCGATGCTGATCTGTCCTTCACTGAAACTGACCTCATCGCGGGCCTCATCCACCAGCATATCCACGTCCAGTTCAATCTGCCGGTTGCCAAAATAGTTCTCTCCGCGTGATACGATGCGGTAAACGAAAACATTCCCGTCGATATTCATTTCATAGCGTTCGCCCGAGAAAAGTCCTTTCATCATGAGGTCACCCGCTCTGATGCGGTAATCCTGGCGTGCCGGGATATTGAGATAGGATGCCGCAACATTTCGGGCTACCAGTTTTTCAAGGTCGAAGCTCACAGCCGAGGTGTCCGTAGTATCAGATGAGTGCTTCAGGAAATGGAAATTGTCGGTTCCGTCTTTAAAAACTTTAAGATTAAGCACGGCATTATCCACCTCAATGCGCTTCATGCGGTATTCTGAAAACAGGAGGTCGATCAGTGACATCTGCAGGTAAACATCCTCCGCTTTAAGCAGTATGCTGTCTTTGATCTCCCCGCCGTATCTTTTCGACAGATCATAGGGTTTTCCTTTCAGGTTCATCCCGCTGGTGTCAGGCAGGGCATCATAAGCCACAGCGTCGATAAAATGGAGGGTCGCATACGGGAATTTCTGAAAAACGGAAAACTCAATATCGGCAACCTCAATGCGGCAGTTGAGGCTTTTATTGAGCTGATCGATGATGATACGCTTCACGGTATCTTCAAAGAAATATCCGATGAAAACCCCTATAGCACCCAGTAGTGCTGCTGTCACCATCAGGGCGGTGAAGGCCCTTTTCAAACGTTTCTTCACCCGGGGCGTTTTCCATGTCTCCGGGATACGGATCTTCTGCAGAAACGACATCTTCATGTGGTCAAAGTTAAATGCAAATCCACCGGCTTGCAGGCCCTACTAATGAAAATATCAACACCGGGTGTTTAAAAACGTTAATCTGCGTGCTTTCAGTATATATCCTATTCGTAGGTTTTCGTCATATCATCCGGAACTACGATGATATAATCGGCCAGCAGGATATAATCTTCTGCAAGTTCGTCGAGGTTGCTTTGTTCCACCGTGGCGATGGTGAGTACCTTCATGTAAGGATCAATCCTCTTGAGGTACCACATGATCCCTTCGAAGTAATCGCTGTGATATGAGCCGTTGAAGTGCAGAAAGAGCTTTCCCTCTCCCCGGTGCTGATTGATGAAATGGGCCATGGTGGCGTCTTTCACAGCCTGGGCCTTGGGGAGGTTCGGGCTGACACTGTGTCCGCCCATATTCATCTCCAGCATCTTTTTATAGCAATCCAGTTCAGGATCATACTCTATCGGCAGGGGAGCCATCCAGCGTTTAACGGAATCAGGCAGGGCATCAAGGGCTTCCAGTCCCTGACGAAAGACCAGGGAGGCATATTTGCGCGGGATATTGGTCGCCACGAATTTCATATTGGTGTTGCGGGCCAGTTCTACCAGTGGTTTGTAATCTGTGTGATAATTGGGCCACAGGCGGGCGCCCGCGTGGAAAGTATCCTGTGTGATGCTGCCGCTGAAATAGCGGTCGATCCAAACCTGGTCATCGGCCTCAAACATTTCGGCTCCCAGCACCAGCTGCTGCTTTTTGACCTTAAACAGGTCCTTGGCCACCTGCAGTTCGAGCCAGTGTGAAATCGGATTGTTGTGCAGTTCGCCGAAAAGTATGACCTCGCATCCTACAGCATCTTTCAGGAGTTTCTCATAAGTGGTCTTTTTGCCTGTGACATCAAACAGCCGGTAAGCCGGTTTATCAGGCTTCATCGACACCAGCAGAAAAAGAAGTCCGATCAGCAAGATTTTGTTTCTCATGGTCCGTATTGAATTAAGGGGGCAAAATTAAATAAAAAGTCTGAGTTGCATTATGGGTGATGAAAGTGAGGAAGTGAGGAAGTGATGGAGTGATGAAGCGTCGAAAGTCGTAAGGTCGTAAGGTCATTAAGCCCGGGCGTACTCCGATACCCCGATACTCCTATACTCCGATACTCTACCTCAAAGCGCCGAATTAAAATATCCAATATCGGGTAAT
>CALGYY010000055.1 GCA_937934705.1 uncultured Bacteroidota bacterium | reverse complement strand
CGTTGTAAAGTTCATGGATCAACTGGTCGATCAGGTGATAGGCCGTGAACTCCACCAGGAAGGTCCTCTGAAGTTTAACATCCTTGGCTGTCGGAAAAGGATTCCTGACGGAGGTAATTCCGTATGTCTGAATCTTATCCTGCAGGAAACTTACTTCAGCGAGGTTCACTTGTCCGGCCTCTACATTGAAGGGCACCGGAAGATGGTCCTTGATCTTGATGAACACCTTTCCATCCTGTATCCAGGGTTCATTGGTTTGGGCGATTGCTGGCCTGAAGGCCGCCATGATGATGATAAAGAGCAACGAAAAGTGTTTCAGTGTTCTCATATTGGTTAGATTTTCAGCAAATATTATAAAAAATCCGGAAACTGAAATTGACTGATCGCATTTTTACCGGCACAAGGTTCGGGAGCAGAAGACTTCCGAACCTTATCCTTCTTGTTCAGATCATCATTTCGTGGTCCTGAGTTCACTCCGGAATCACGGTTATATACACCGGGCAATTTATGTATACTGAATACCGCCCTGCGGGGCACCGGCTCCTTTAAAGCTGCTGCATCGGGGTACTACGAATAGTGTTATTATTCGGATAACTTTTCAAGTAGCATCAACTGGCGTTCTGAAAAATAATAACCCATTTCTTCTCTCAGTTTTTTGATGCCGGGCTTCCCCTGACCCAGCACCGGCAGCAGTTGAACAGCCCTGAGCCAGCACGCTTCAGATTCTGAACGCTTTCCCTGATCCTCCAAGACCAACGCGCGGCCTAACCATGCATCAGCGTAGTTGCTGTCGGCAGCAATAGCCTTATCAAATTCAGCAGATGCATCCCCGGGCTTCCCGAGATCGTGGTACACAAAACCAAGGTTGCTGTGATCCTCGGCGTCTTTACTGCTGCGAAGGATCTTAAGGTAGGCTTCGGCAGCTTCCTCATTGCGGACGGATCTGTGCAGGAGGTGTGCACGCAGTCTGAGTGCGCGCAGGTCATCGGGGTATTTCTTCAGCATATTATCCGTCGCATCCAGACTTTTTCCGTAATCTCCGGCTTTGAACCAGGCCAGACTACTGTTATACCAGACCTCAGCGTCACTCCAGCCCCTTGTGGTCATAATCGTGTAAACCTCAGCAGCTCCTGACCAGTTACCCGATTCTGCTCTGGATCTGGCCAGCCATTCATAGGCTTTGCGGTTATCCGGATCGAATTCAAGCACTTTTTGAAAAGCTGCTGACGCTGCTGCATAGTCAGGTTCTGCCAAGGCCATATTCAGAACACCCTTATTCAGCCAGCTGTCACTAAAATCCGGCTTCAGCTCAAGTGCTTTGTTATAGGCTGCTTCTGCCGGAATGTATTGTTTCCTGTTATAATGAGCATTACCAAGGTTCTGCCATACCAGGGCAGAAGACGGGTTACGTTCTGCAGCAAGGGTGTAAAATGACAGATCATTCCTGAAATTTCGCGTTTGCGTGACTGAGAACACGGCCAGGATGACGATTAATCCTATCCAGAAATAACTAACGATAGTGCTTTTGCGCCTGTTGAGTCTGATGGGTGGAAAAGCGAATATAAAAAAGAAAGAAGCCAGGGGCAGGTAAGAACGGTGAAGGCAGAAGTCGTAACAGTAGGATGACCAGGGAGGGCGGTAGAACATGGCCGGCGCTGCAAGGAGAACCAGCCACAGGAGAACGAAGACAAGCAAGTTTCTGCCTGATTTCATTCGCATGGCCACACCGGCCATCAGGAGCAGCAGCATGGCACCCGTTATGGCGGGAAACCATGAATAAAACGGCATGGGCGGCACATAAAAAGGCAAGACGAAGTAATAGAGTGTTTCGGGGATCATGGGGAGGTTAGCGACCCAGGCCTGAAGCCCGAAAGTTCCTGCATCCGGCGTACGGATGGCCATGGAGCGGAGCCAAAAATAGGCAGCAGTTCCGGCTATGGCAATGATAACGGGCACGATCATCTTCCTCATCACGATTGGCTTCCTGCTGATCAGCAGACTGTAAGCGGCGAGCAAGAAAGGTAAAACGACAGCATTCTCCTTCGAGAACAGCGCCAGTATGTAACAAAATGCCGTGCTGACCAGCCAGAAAGGTCTTTCTCTTTGAAGATACACCAGCCACGAAAAAAACGCAAGGAGAGAAAAAAGCGCGAGAAGGAGATCGCCTCTTGCAGGAAGCCAGGCCACTGTGATATTAAAAAGCGGGTGTACAGCGAAGAGCAGTGCAGGAATCAGTGAATACAGTGATTTGCCGGAAAGGCTTTTCACGATCAGATAAATGAGCAATGACACCAGCCAGTGAATCAGGAGACCTGCCAGATGAAATCCTCCGGGATCATGACCAAATAATCTGAAGTCGATCCAGTAACTCAGGTTGGCCAGGGGCCGGTACAGGTCAATTCTGTTGGTGAATTCAGCATCCAGAAATAAAACATCCCAGGCGCTTAGGCTGTCAATGCGCTCAGCATTTCTCATTAATATAGCATCGTCATCAAAGGCTGTATAGGAGAAATTCAGGGCCTGACCGTAGACCAGCGCAATCATGACAAGAAATATCCCCGCGGCGAAAATGGTTCTCATACGGGGTGCAGGTTTGGGGTCTGCCCCATTAGGTTTCTTTAGCTGAGACCGGTTTTGTTTTTTCATGGGTCAGGCAGGAATCGGGCCTAGGTTCCGCAACAGCTGCAGGAGTCATACTTTCCGCAGGGTGCGCCACCTCCTGATTTCTGCTTTCCGGGTTTGCTTTCGTGCTGAACAGCCTCTGCACCGCACAGTGGACATTGGGCATTCCATTTCAGACAGGGTCCGTACACAGGATCAACAAACTCTTTTTTTTCACCTTCTGCCTGAAAAATATGGCGGCAATCGAAACATTTATATGTCTTCATCAGTATAACCGTTTTACTTAATTGTAGAATGTTTTTCTTTTACACAAAGATAATCAATAGTCAACAGACAGCCGAATCCGAAAATACAGAATTTATCGCCTGTTATAAAAAAAGCGATAAATTTACCCCAACGATGATCTTCAAAGGCAAGACCGGGCTTCAATCCTTTCTGGCAGGCGTACTCCTGTTTCTGTCGATACAGAGCGGGGCACAGGAGTACTGGGTATTCTTCCGTGATAAAAAAGGATGCACCTTCGATCCCTATGCCTATTTTGATGTAAAAGCGATTGAGCGTCGCCTGAAGCAAGGACTGCCACTATGTGATTCCACGGATTATCCTGTGAATGAAGAATACATTACTGCTGTAAAATCACTGTCAGACACTACCGGGTTCGCAAGCCGATGGTTTAATGCCGTTGCAGTGACCACGGACGAATACCGTCTCAAAAAAATATTGCAACTCCCCTTTGTACTGAGTGCGGAGCCCATGGGATTGCAGTCGAAGCTGGCTTCCGTGCAGGATGATCCTCTCCAGGACACAGGCATGACAGTCTACATGAAGGAATTACTGGAATGGCAAACCCTGCGGATGGACCGTCATTCTTTTGAGAATGCCGGTCTGGACGGCAAAGGGATCCGGATTGCGATTTTCGACGGAGGCTATCCCAATCTGGATTCCAGCCTTGCGTTCAAACATCTGGTACAGGGTAAGCGCATCATTAAAACATGGGATTTCGTGCGGAACCGTGAAGACGTTTACGGATACAACCCGCATGGGTTGCTGGTCCTGTCGTGCATGGCAGGGATCTATCACGGCAAGAAGATGGGGTTTGCAAGCGGGGCAGAATACCTTCTGGCCCGGACCGAAATAGCGGCGGAATCATTCCGGGAAGAAAAAAACTGGCTTGCCGCGATGGAATGGGCAGATCAGAACGGTGCCGATCTTATTAACAGTTCAGTAGGATATACCTATCACAGATATTTTAAAGAGGAAATGAACGGAAAAACCAGCATGGTATCAAGAGCCGCCAATATGGCCGCCAGGAAAGGCATGCTGGTGATCAATGCCATTGGCAATGAAGCCACTGATGCCTGGCAGATACTATGTACCCCGGCAGACGCTGACAGCGTACTGACGGTCGGCGGGATCGATCCCATTACGGGCTATCACATGGAGATCAGTTCTTTCGGTCCTACCGCCGACCGCAGAATGAAGCCCAATGTGAGTGCATTTGCAGATGTGGTGGCCATGGGCCCCAGGGGGGTGGTCAACGTACAGGGGACATCCTTCTCCTGTCCGCTGGTTTGTGGTTTTGCGGCATGTGCCTGGCAGGCCAATCCTGAGATGAAGAACATGGAACTTTTCAAGCTGATCGAGCAATCCGGAGATCTTTACCCCTATTTTGATTATGCCCACGGCTATGGTGTTCCCCAGGCTTCCAGGGTCATATACAAGAACAAGGTTCCCCCTCCCACTTTTGCTTTTGTCCTGAGCACAGAGAGAATATCGGTATATCTGCGCGATTTTAAATTTTCAGCAGATGAGCGGACGAGTCAGTTGCTTTTATATTACAACATCATGGATGCGGATGGTTTCATCGAAGAATTCCACGTTCTCATTGTATACCAGGGAGAGGCTTTATCAATCCCTTTAAGCCGTTTTGCACCGGGACAGAAACTCAATGTTCACTTCCGGGGATACACTTCGGGCTGGAGCCTGAAACCAATCGATTAAATGAAGAAAGGCATCAGGGCACATATCATCATCGCTTTCTGGCTTATCTGCGCCGGCCTGGCCGGCACGTTCAGCCCCTTGCAGGCCCAGCAATCCCTGATGAGCAGGAACCTCCGGCCGACCGGTCACAAAGAAAACTACGGCATGAATCTTCTGCACTTCGTGCACCTTTACGGAGGACTTGGAATGATTGCCGGACCGAGTGAAAATGAGGGCGGTCGCATCATTTATGGTGTTTCACTGAACCCCGAGGTGGGCGGGCGCTACAAGCTGCGTGTTTCGCGTCACCATGCCTTTGGTGCGGATCTTTCCTATACACTGTACAGTTATAAGATCAGTCAGAAACCCGGAAAAACCTTACCCGATACGATACTGCACAAAGCCGAGCGCTTTATCTTCAGCAAGATTACCCTTGGAATTTACCACCGCTATAGTTTCGGCCGTGTCGGGAATTATATCGGCCGTTTTCTTGATATTGGTGTCTATGGTGACTGGATCCATTACTCTGATCATTATTTCAGGAACCGTTACGACGACGGACTTGTGATCAGGAGTCATGTATCGGGTCTGGATTACATCAGAAATTTTCAATACGGTGCCTATATGCGGTTCGGGATTACCCGCTATGCATTTTTTGCCCGTTACCGCATATCTGATTACTTCGCACCTTCAGCAGAATTGCCGGAATTACCCCGTTTCACCATGGGCATACAGGTAGGCCTGCACAAAGTGAACTGAGTATAAACAGAACATCATTACATCTGTTGTGATGTCAGAAATATACAAGCGCAAAAAGCATATAAATGATAAAATTCGATTTCAGAGATCAGACCGTTCTGGTCACAGGTTCATCACGGGGAATCGGTCGATGTATTGCAACACGCTTCGCGGAATCGGGAGCCCGGATTATCCTTCACTTTAATAAAGGCAGTGAAAAGGCGGAAGAACTATTACGGAGTTTGCCCGGAGAGGGTCATCTGGTTTTCGGAGCAGACCTGGAGGATCCGTCTGCCATTGAAAAGATGGCCCGCGCAGCAGTTCAGCAGGCCGGCCGGATTGACCTGCTCATAAACAATGCGGGCATATATGAGGAATGTGCCTTGCCGGATGCTTCTTTCAGTGACTGGCTCCGGATCTGGGATCGTACGATCGCCATCAACCTTTCGGCCACAGCTCATATGAGTTACTTCATGGGCCGTCATATGAAAGAGAATGGAGGAGGAAAGATCATCTGTATCTCTTCACGTGGAGCATTCAGGGGTGAGCCTCAGGCCCCGGCCTACGCAGCCAGCAAATCAGGCATGAATGCCATGCTGCAATCCCTGGCTAAAAGCCTCGCACCGCATCATGTTTATGTTTACGGGGTGGCGCCGGGATTTGTTGAAACTGAGATGGCCAAAACAGCTTTGTCCGGTCCGCAGGGCGATTCTATACGCCGTCAGAGTCCGATGGGCAGGGTAGCTACGGTGGAGGATGTTGCCCACGCTGTGCTAATGCTGGCATCAGCAGGCAATGAATTTATGACAGGCACCATCGTTGATGTCAACGGTGCCTCTTATCTCAGGATGTAGACCTACCTGGAGAAATCCATCATTTCATCAAATTGCGGGTTGATGACGATGGTACCGCTTTTATCGATGCATCCCCATTTGGGTCCTTTGCGGACTCTGGCCAGACCTTCGTTGAAATCTTGTGCGCCGTCAAACTGCGGATTAATGGCATACTTACCATCGGTTCCGATATATCCCCACACATTTCCGAAACGCACAAGTGCCAAACCCGAAACAAAGTCATTGGCATTGGCAAACTGAGGATTGATCTTATAGGATCCCTTCTCATCAATATAGCCCCAGGAAGTCCCGAAGCGAACCCTGGCCAGGCCCTTGTCGAAATCCATGGCATTGGCAAACTGGGGATTGATGGTAAAAAGGCCCTTCTTGTCGATGTAACCCCAGGTTTTTCCTTTTCTTACCCGGGCCAGACCTTCAATAAAATCTCCGGCAGCATCGAACTGAGGGGTGATCACATATGTCCCTTTGGTGTCGATGTATCCCCACAGGGGACCAAAGCGAACCCGGGCAAAACCTCCTGAAAAGTCCTCTGCACCGGCAAACTGGGGATTGATTACCCAGAGTCCTTTTTTATCAATATAGCCCCACACCTTGCCTTTCCGGGCACGGGCATAGCCTTCGCAAAAATCAGAAACCGCATCAAACTGCGGATTGATCACATAAGTACCTTTTTTGTCAATAAAGCCCCACTGGGTGCCCATTCTTACTCTGGCCATGCCGTCACTGAAATCTTCGGCACCATCGAACTGGGGATTAATGGAAAAATTACCGCTTTTGTCGATATAGCCCCATTTTTTCATTTTCTTCACCCTGGCAAGGCCTTCACTGAAATCCTCAGCAGCTTCAAACTGGGGGTTAATGGTATAGGTTCCCTTGCTGTCGATATAGCCCCAGGCCGGGCCAAAACGGACCCTGGCCAGCCCCTCGCTGAAACTGCGTGCACCATCGAACTGCGGGTTGATCAGCCAGCTGCCTTTTTTATCAACATAACCCCATTTTTTTCCGAATCGCGCAGCAGCCAAATAGGCCTGTGCAAATGCCCCCTGGGCTAAGCCCGCAAGGAGCAGGATCAAGATGATTCTTCTCATTGATATAGTTTATAATATTACTTTTCCAGTTCTCCTGAGAAATCTTCCACATCATCAAACTGATAATTGATGATGACCGTGCCTTTTTCATCCACGTACCCCCATTTGACCTCTTTCTTTTTGGGTGTGGGGCCCATCCCGCTGGGCGGTTTGGGAGCATAGGGGTTGTTGACTTCGATTTCTGTTTTGGCTGAAGCCAGGCCGCCTCTGAAAACGCCCAAAGCATCAAACTGCGGATTGATCACATAAACTCCGCTCACGTTTATGCATCCCCAGAGGGTTCCTTTTTTAACACGCGCAACGCCATTTTCAAAATCCTCGGCTCCGGTGAACTGGGTATTGATGGCCCATAAACCCTTTTCACCGATATATCCCCAATCACGTCCCTTGCGTGCCCGGGCCATCCCTTCGTGAAAATCTCCGGCATTGTCGAACTGCGGATTGATCACATAAGTTCCGCCCGAATTAATATATCCCCAGGAAACGCCAAGGCGGACGCGTGCCAGACCCTGATGAAAGTCTCCGGCATCATCAAACTGCGGATTGACCACAAACTGTCCTTTGGTATCGATAAAGCCCCAGGTCTTCCCTTTTCTCACACTGGCATATCCTCCGCTGAAATCATTGGCAGCATCGAACTGGGGATTGATCACGATCTTTCC
The DNA here is from genome assembly GCA_937934705.1 of uncultured Bacteroidota bacterium. GTDB lineage: Bacteria > Bacteroidota > Bacteroidia > Bacteroidales > CAIWKO01 > CALGYY01. The sequence continues at coordinate 3,122 of CALGYY010000055.1, read as the reverse complement.
GGTATTATCGATGAACCCCCACTGAGTACCTAAGCGGAAACGAGCCATCCCTTCATGAAAATCCTCGGCACCTTCAAACTGCGGATTGATCACAAAGGTTCCGTTTTTATCAATATAACCCCACTTTTTAAACTGCTTTACCCGGGCCAGTCCTTCGCTGAAATCCTCAGCCCCCTCATATTGAGGATTGATGGCCAGAATCCCCTTTGAATCGATATAGCCCCATTGCGTCCCTTTTCGGATCCTTGCCAATCCTTCTGAGAAAGTTTTAGCGGCATCGAACTGGGGATTGATCACCCAGCTTCCTTTAGAGTCGATATATCCCCACTGGCTGCCTGAGCGGGCTGCCGCAAGGTAATCCTGAGCTGAAAGCGTGAAGGCCAGCAGGATCAGGGCTGAAAAAAGAATGATTTTTCTCATAACATCTCGTTTTAACAGATTTTTTGCAAAAATACGAAATTTTACGATGCGGAATCAGGTGAAGGGTCGGCCGGTATTTGCCTGATAAAGCCTTCCTCAAGCGAAATGAAAGTCTCGGTAAAGGTCACTTCCGGGATTGACTGAATTTTGGCAATGATCACCTGTTTGAGGTGTTCATTATCGCGGGCATATACCTTCACCAACAGGGAATATTTTCCGGAAATATGGTGACATTCAACAATTTCCGGAACCTGACGGATTTTTTCAAAAACTTCCTGATGGGAGCGCGTGGTCAGCAGATGTACCTGGATTCCGATGAAAGCACAGGAGTTAAAACCTACCGCACGCGGATTCAGAATGTATTGAGAGCCACTGAAAACGCCTGCTTCTGCCATCTGCTTCATCCGCTGATGAATGGCTGCGCCTGAAACCCTGCATTTGCGGGCGACCTCTGTAAATGCGAGCCTTGCGTCTTTGGTAAGCAATGCCAGTATACGGCGATCAAGATGATCAAGATGAAAGTTCAAAGGCATGTTTTTAAGGGATAAATTAGATTTTATCACAAATTTAACACTATTTCTGTCATGTTTCATATTTTTTCATCATTTCTGTTTCATTCTTTCATAATTTATGGTCAAATACCACGAGTCTGATACTTTTGCATTCTCAAAACCAAACCGAAATGAAAAACCTGATCAATAACGACCCGGCCGGCAGAATACAGGATCTTCTGCAATTCGGGGAATTCGGGGACGTGAACCCCTCAATCACTGATTCAGCCACCTATACTTTTATGCAGGCCAAAACAATGGAGGCCACTTTTGACGGTCAGGCTGAGGGATGCTACTTATACTCCCGTCACTGGAACCCCAGTAACAAGTACCTGGCAGATGCTCTTGCCGCGATGGAAGGCACAGAGGCCGCCTGGGTCACAGCATCGGGAATGAGTGCCATCAGCGGGACCATTCTTCAGCTCTGTAATTCCGGAGATCACATCGTAGCCAGCCGGACAGTCTACGGCGGAACCTATGCATTGCTCAGCAATTATCTTCAGAAATTCAGGATCCGGGTGAGCCTGGTCGACATCACCAATCTGAATGAGGTTGAGGCTGCAATTGAAAGTGATACCCGCCTGATCTACACAGAAACTGTCACCAATCCCCTGCTTCAGGTATCTGATATCCCCTCGCTCGCTGAGCTTGCACACCGGAAAGGGATCCGTCTGGTGGTGGACAACACCTTTACTCCGATGATGATCAGCCCGGCATTACTCGGGGCAGATATCGTTGTATACAGCCTGACTAAGTTCATTAACGGAAAGAACGATTGCATCGCGGGAGCCATATGTGCTGACCATGATTTCGTGAATTCGCTCTGTGACGTCAACAGTGGAACGGCGATGCTGCTTGGCCCGGTGCTGGATCCCCTGCGTTCGGCAGCTATTCTGAAGAATCTTCACACACTGCATATCCGCATGCAGAAGCACAGCGATAATGCTGCCTTTCTGGCTGAAAATCTGAAAGCAGCAGGCCTTCGGATTTCCTACCCGGGTCTTCCTGAGCACCCCGGACACCAGGTGATGAAAAAAATGCTGAACAGTGCTTACGGATTCGGCGGGATGCTGACCCTGGATGCCATGAAAGCCGAATGGGCCAATCAATTCATGGAAATGATGGAGGCGGCAGGCGTCGGATACCTGGCAGTCAGTCTGGGATACTTTAAGACACTTTTCAGTTGTTCCGGGAAAAGCACCTCATCAGAAGTTCCTGAGGAAACGCAGAAAAATATGGGCATGTCGCCCGGCATGATTCGTTTCTCGGTGGGGCTTGACCATGATATTGCCAGATCCTGCGAAAAGATTCTTCAGTGCGCCTCCCTCATACCGGAGATTTTAAGGAAGGAGGCTGATTTAAGCTTGCAGATGTCGTGACAGTACACTATATTTGGTGATCCAAAACGATCACCATGAAGCAAGCAATCACAAACTGCTACGGCAGGATCATTAAGGAAGAGAATCTATGGTGCCTTAGGGAATCAGGACTTCCGAACACCTGCATCCTTGAATCCCGTGACGCGTTTCCGGGTTATTACGGCGAAGTTCCGCATAACGCGAGGCCCCTTTTTGTATACCTGATGTGCGATCAGGCATTTGACCTTGAGTTTCTCACCAGGTCATTCATGAAAATCAACCGATTCAGCGGCATTGATTTCAATGCGGCTCCGGCGCGGGTTTCCATGAATGGAAAAAACTGTGCGGCGATCAGGATCAGCGGACTGTCGGGCTATGATCAGATTCTGCCCGTTCAGGAGGCCTTCGGAACAGAGGGCTTTCATTTCAAAAAACAGGGAAAACCAATTGAAGATGAGGCTGCACTGATATCCATTGACAAATTCTTCACACTTGAATATCTGGACGATTCAGGTATTTATCTTGACCTCCTTCAAAAGGACTTCGGCTATTTCCCGATCCCTGAACTGCCGTCCTGGGAAACTTTCAAGACGCGGATCAAATGCATACGAAACAACTGGACAGGCGGGCGTTTCGACGCCGCTTTAGGTTACTTCTACGGACAGAATGGCATTACTGACCTCGTCAGAATTTATACCGGGAAGGAAACAGAAAGCATCGTCAGGGAACTGAAAAGTGTTTATTCGTGAGACTGTGTTTTCAAGAGCCGAAGGCGAATTGAAAATGCTAGTCG
>CALGYY010000054.1 GCA_937934705.1 uncultured Bacteroidota bacterium | reverse complement strand
AGTTTCATCATTGCCAGCATTTGCGGTTGGTAATGGATTTACAATAACAGTAACATTATCACTGACTTCTTCACAGCCAAGAATATCAGTAACGCTAACAGTATATACTGTTGTGCTGGTAGGCGATGCTATTGGATTCTCGCAATTGGTACAACTCAATCCGATTGCGGGGCTCCAACTAAAAATTAAATCACATTTCTGATTATTAACTGATGGAGTCAGCATCACACTTGATCCTAAACAAATCTCCTGATCCAGTCCGGCATCCAATGTCAGTGGTAACGTTGGTATTTCTGTTAGGGATATATTGTCAATATAAACCCGTTGATGATTCCCTTCAATGTTCAGAAAGTTACTCGCATCTGTCGAGCAATAATAAAAAGGAATACTGATCGTGTGCCAACCCCCTGTTACCTGTATGTCTTGTGTAGGAAGAACAAAATTATAATTGATGTTGGGATGTGTTGCCTGATCAGTAAACCCTATAAGCGGGCTATAAATGCTGCCGGTAGGCAACCCTGAATTATCGAAATTAACATCTAAAGTAAGCACATAACTTCTGCAGGCTGTAAGGTTTTCTGCAAGTGTAAAATAGTTATAAGTACGCATTAGATATTGGTATCGGTCGCCAGTATTATTATTTGGCAAGGGGTTAAACCAAAGAGAAATAGGCGGGAAGTGGAACGGGCTTGAGCCAAAGGAAGCCGGGTAATTGCCCGCGGAACATTCCTTATAACTATTTCTGATCAACACATTTCCATAGGAACTTGTCCACTCATAATTGGTGTAAAGCAGCGGATGAGCATCCGGAAAAGTTACTCCAACAAAATACTCTCCTTCTCGACCACCTTTTCCTCTATCTAACGATGAATATGGCCCAAGCTCATTAAATGGAAGTGTTTTTACTTCAGTGCCCTGTTCACAATCTCCGTTAACTATAATCTCATCTGCTCCCACAGGGGTATTAGGATTATTTGAATTTACAAAAGCGGGACCAGGAGTAACATCAACAGTATAGACCATGAATGATCCTCGCTCTTTTCCATCGCTCAGATAAAAACCAAATTGTGCCCGTCCGATAAAGTCAGTCCGGGGGGTGTATGTAATAAGAGTTCCCGCTACTCCGGATCCGTTATCACCTATCACAATTTGATTATGATTGTTTCCGTCACCGCAGCCACGGATATTAAATAAAGTATTTGGCTCAATTCGCACTACATCGCCGTCAAGGTCCATAATATCAGCATCCAGAGCTAAATCTATTATCCATGGCAGGCCATCGTTCTGCATAGTAAGATCAGGTAACTGCACCACGTCAGGATAATGAGAATTGAGTATGCCGGGAACATTCCCGTTTGTTGTCTGCTTTGTTGTAAGCGGAGGTCTGTTTATTTCTACGATATCTCCATCTAAATCAACTCCATTAAACGTAGTGCCAACAGCAAAGATAGGGTTAAGGTCATATCCTAAGTCAATTAATAAGCGGATTTCGGGAATTGAAATTTCGCGTCTTGTCTCTCCCAATTCAAAAACTGGGCTCATTACATAATGCGGCAGATAACCGGGTGAAAGCCAACCACGAAAATTAAACGCCAGATAATGCCCGTCAAGATGTGAAACCAATGATGGCGGGTTAATCAGAATTAGGTCATTTGCAGGATGGTTTGTGAAATTGCCGGAATAAACGGGTTGGTTGTTTAAAAACCTTCCAGAATTTTGCGTCCACAACATTCCATCTCTCAATGAATTAGCTCCAAATGCATTGTTTATTGTCGGGTTGTTAAGGGGGGGGGCGATGAGATTAATAAGCGGCGGGGTATTAATATCGCCACGATGTACGCATTGCCAATCATAAATGCTGAATTGATTTAAGCCCGATGCAGGTTCAGGTAAATGAGTGCCTGAATTTTCCCGAACAAGAGACAAAAATCCCATTGAATGGAGTACTTCATGAAGAATAACAGAATACAAATCATATTGGCAATTTCCCACGGGGAGGTTACATGAAGCATAATTAAAACTAAAATTTACCTGAACGTGCCCGTCAAAATTATTATTCGGATCAGGATCAATGCCGGTTGTAATGTGCTCAAAAACATTCCCTCCGTATATTCCTGGTGATCCTGCAGTAAACTGGGGGTTCCAATAAGGCCCAGCAGCAGCAAGCGCATTGGGATTGCCCAAAATCGGTCCGGATTCAAAAAAAAGTATATTAATTATTGCCCCTGTAGGAATATGAAAAATCGATTCAATATACTGAAAAACAGAACAAGCGCAATCTCTTCTCTGCTGCCCGAATACCGGATCATCAAAACCAGAACCTTCGTCATCATATGATAATGAAAAATGATCACCACAAGCATAGGTAGTGCGTTTATAAATACCGGCAGAATCAATTGAATCACGCACTCTTTGCGTGTTGTAATAAATGCAATTTTCAGGAGAATAGCCACACCATGCAAAGTTCGTATCTGTCGGGGCAGTTCCCGAGATCAGAACTGCAACAGAATCAAAAGCAATGCATCCAAAGCTGTCTTGCACCAATAACGAATAAAGCATTGCAACATTGGGGGTGGCAATCGGGTTGGAAATGGCAGTATCGTTAAGTCCTTCAGGCGGATTCCAACTATACGTGTTTCCGATTAAAGGGGCGCTGCCTATCTGAGCGCTTTGGCCTGCGCTTATCATTTTATCAGGCCCCGCATCCACAACAGGCAAAGGATTTACAATTACCATAACAGAGGCGGTATCAGTGCAGCTTTTATCATCTGAAAGTGTAACCATATAAGTTCCGGAAGAAGAAACAACTATAGATTGAGTTGCTTCGTTCGTACTCCACAAGTATGACATAGCTGCGGTAACTGTGAGGGTATCGGTAGCACCCTGACAAATTGAATTATCGGGATCGGAGCTGCTTATTGTGGCGGACAACGTGCATATTCCGGCAGCAGTAAAATGCCCCAATTCATTAATTCCTGCCCCGATGCCGATATGGGTTGCAGGGTTAACCTGCCCGATTTTTTTAAGATTGCTTGTTGAATTCCACCGTGTTGCCACAAAATTATTTTCGTTACCTGTAATATCATTAGTCACATAGCTGTAGTTTACATCGGCATTCGGGTTTGTGATGTCGTTAGTGCTGACTTCCCAAAATCGGTTGATATAATCCGAATAGCCCGTAACATGTGGCTCTGCAGAATTTATTACTCTGATTGAAATAAAAGGGTCAGAACCAAAGGTGGCTGAATTTAAAGTCAATGAATAAGGCGTATAATATGTGCCATCACCGGTTGGGAAAGTGAACGTACTTCCGGTAGAGGCATATTTTTTAATAATTTTACCGGTACTGTTAGTGCTGAGGTAACTTGAAAAACTGCCGCCATTGATAATTGCAGAAGTGCCTAAAATGAGATCATTTGTTCCTAAAACTATATTGCCATTAGTAAGGGTTAGCTGATGATCCGCAGTTATTGTTTTACTCAGAGTAACACTGTTAGCGGTTTTATTTATTATCAGATCATAAATATTTATGACCCCGCTACCGCCAATGCTTTGTGAGTTTCCTCCGTTCATTATTATTGCGCGTGGATCATCGCTGTCATAATTAATTGTTCCGTTTACAATGAGATCGCCCTGCACTTCGAAGCCCGTCCCATAATTTCTTAGTGTTGATCCGTTTTTTACGACAAGATTTCCCTGCACAAGCACAGCATTTGAATTGGTGTTTTCACTCATGAAGCTCACGTTACCCGTGCCATTACCGCCAATATCAAGATTTCCTTTTATGCGGGGATAATCAGATGAGCCTGTGAAAGAAGAACTGCTACCGGTTGTCCAGGTTGAGCCCGTATTGTTTTCTATGGTCAGGTTCGGATAATACATTCCTCCGGTAGAAGTAATATTGGGGCTATCGCCGCCTGTCTTGCGTATTATCCAATTGGCGGTTGAAGGAATATTGCTTATTCCGCTATTATAATGGTCGCGCCAGTTATTAGAGGAAGTGCTTCTTGTCCTTAATAACGTTCCGTTGCTTCCCATTTCCCATGTCGTGCCACTTAACCAAACGATACTACTTGGGCCAAAATCTTCAAATGTTCCGTTGATGGTTAGGTCAATTCCGGTCTCGTTGTGAATGGTTAAAACATTACCTGTGTAATCCCCATAAGTCAGAGTGCCATTTACCACCAATTGATCAACCGTATCGCTGGCTGTTAGAGTAATATGATGGTTAGCCAATACAGTAATGGTTTTGCAATTATAGTTCGGGGTGAAGGTCGCATTAACCCAAGTACTGTTATCCGTAGACATTTCCCAGGATGAAGTACTGTTCCAGTTTCCTGTTTGTTTGCTGCGAAAATAGTACGTTATAGGGATAGCGCTTCCCGTTATTGAAATATTATCAATACCTATACCTGAACTATTGCCGGATTCCGAACCGCGCCATGTTGCCCAGCGTAATTGTACAACTGCATTATCATTTGCAGCAGCCGGCAAGCTTAGATTTGAAAAATTATCAACCTGTCCTGCACTGCGGTCGGTGTTATTGTGAGCATAAACACCTCCGCTAATAGTTGTCCAGCTCCCAGAAGTGCCTACACGATATTGTAAAACCACACCTATGGTTTTAGCTTGTGCTGAAATCATTTCAATATCGTAGCTTACCTTAATATTTTGCAGATTAGTAGTAACAATAGCAACAGCAAGCTGGTTAGTCCCATTAGTACTGTTCGAACTAGTCTGAATATACAGTCTCCCGTTATTGCTGGTTGAATAGCCATAACAACCCCCTGTGGATTGTGCAGTAGTTGCAGCAGTAATTGTTGCATTACCATTTGGTGTGCTTGCTTCCGCGCTGCTTTGGCTTCCTTTTGGAGAACTTGCGACAGTCCATGCAGAAGTACCAGTTGGCACTATGGTAAATGTTGTTGCACCAAAACTTTGGGAATACGTTAAATTCTGCGGAGTCGGATTCGATTGAGAAAGTACATTTTGTTGGTTGGCAAGTATTAAAAGTATACTTAGAATGCCGAGACCGAAGAATCTTGGACTTTTTGTGGTGTGAGAAGTGTTTTTCAAGGGTTGGGTGTGGTATTGTTAAAGAACTGAAATTGAAAGCCGAAATATACGAAAAAGAAATATACCTTGTACGCACTTTTCAAAAAAAAGTAATAATAAGGAAATACATCGAGGCGGGAAGATCGGAGGAATTGTTTGGCAAATTGTTTGGCAAATAAAAAAACCACCTACACATTCTTCTGCATAAGTGGTTGATTATCTTGTGACTCCGACAGGATTCAAACCTGTAACCTTCTGATCCGTAGTC
>CALGYY010000053.1 GCA_937934705.1 uncultured Bacteroidota bacterium | reverse complement strand
GATTTGCGGAATCTGGCATGAGGCCGGATGGACCTTCCTGATCTGGGGAGGGCTTCACGGACTGGTTATGGTAACCGAGTCCATACTGATCAAAAAAAGAAAAAAGGAAAATGAGAAGTACCGGAAGATTCGCAGAATTCCCGGAATCATGCTGACCTTTCTCTTCCTGCTGTTCACCTGGGTACTCTTCCGCGCACCTGATTTGGAAACTGCTCAGCATATCTTCACCTCTTTCTGGAAACAGGATCACGGGGAACTAATCGGTGTTCCTGTGATTACGCCCTATTCATTTCTGCTTTCACTGATGGCGGTTATGCTCATATTGTTTGCTGACCTGGTCAGAACCGGAGAAACATTCAGGAAATGGTCAGAAAAAAGATGGTCGCGATATCTCTTTGTGTATCTCTGCCTGCTGATGATACTGCTTTTCGGTATCTTTGAACAAAGTGATTTTGTCTATACCCGCTTCTGATGGTCAGAAAATTCGTCATCGAAATAATGGTACTGATCCTGCTTATGGGCGGGAGTTTCGGCCTTCTGGAGTTTCTGTTCAGAGATGTCAGAAATGATTATGACCGGAGGTTCGACTTACTGCAGCAAAGATATCAGACCATCACCCGCATCAATATCGGGAATTCCCACATCGGGGCACTGATGAATTACGGTCCCGACAGCGCGAGCTGTATTAACCTCTCCTTCGGGGGGCAGGACATCTTTCATTGCTATTCAGTCCTGAAAACCTGCATCCCGCATATGCCTGAACTGAAAACAGTGGTGTTCGGACTGGACTATGATCTGCTGGGATACGATTACATAGTAGCCAATGAGCGCTGGAAAGACCGGCAGTACTATCCCTATACCGGAGAACTCTACGATAACAGCTGGAGCAATATTATACAAGCCCGATCCGCTTTTTTTAGATCGAACAGGGATTTCGGGTTACTTACATTGCTTGAGTCTAACAAGACTGTTCCTGAAATGGTTTATATGCCAGTTTCTTTTGATGAAACTCCTGAATCATGCACGAAAAGAGCGATAGAGCATTCAAAATATAAATACTCTGAAGACCTTATTAGCAACAATGAAATGATCCTCGCGTCAGTAATCCAATTATGTGATAATTACAGTCTACAACTTTGGGTGGTTAACACCCCTAAGAAGATCTGCTATACGGATGCATACGATCAACAAGTATATGATAATGCGATTGTTTCAATAAAAAGGATTCAAATGACCTATAGTTTTGAATTTATTGATTTCTGGAAAGATCCCGAATTTACTGATGAAGATTTTGCAGATTCCGATCATTTAAATAAACGTGGAGCCAAGAAATTTCTTCAAAAGGTCCTTAATAACTGAAAGAAGAGTGATAAAGATCCTGCATGTAATTCCTAATCTTCGCAAAGGAGGCGCCGAACGGCTGGTGCTTGACATCTGTCGTGAACTTAGTAAGCGCCCTGATGTAGAGGTCAGAATATTGGTCTTTTCATCCGATAATCAATATGATTTCCTTTCAGAGGGTATCAAAATTGATTTTGTTCCTTCGTCTTTCACCCCATCATTAGTAAGAAGATCTTCAGTAAATACTGAGTTGTATGATGCTTATGTGAGGGAATACTTGCCCGATATCATTCATTCTCACCTGTTTGAAGCAGAACTAATAACCAGGAGAAAGCCTTTACATTCTTCGGTCTATTTTACTCATTGTCATGATAATATAATCCAATTCTCAAGACCGTCCTTATTAAAAAATTCTTTGTTTGGATTCATTAGAAAAGCGTATGAGCGTAAATTGATTTTTGGATATTATAAAAATTGTATTAACCATTTCGTCGCAATATCTAAGGATGTACAAAACTATTTGAACATTCACCTCCCAAAGACCGGATATCCTGCTTCTCTGCTCCCTAACGCTATCGAATTGGATAGATTTCTTCGAAAAGAAAGATGTCTTAACTCAATTGAAACATTAGAACTAATAAATGTTGGAAGTTTGGTTCCTAAGAAAAACCAAGGCCTTCTTTTACGAATTCTTAATCTCTTAAAAAATAAGGGGGTTAAATGCAGACTTCACTGCTTCGGTGATGGACCTGACAGAGAAACCCTTTGTGATTTAGCTACTGAACTTCTTGTTGAAGATCTCTTTTTTCTTCACGGTAATGAAGATCACATTGAATCAGAGCTTGAGAAAGCCAATCTCTATATTCATTCTGCAGTTTATGAACCCTTCGGCCTGGTTCTTCTGGAAGCCATGGCTTCCGGACTGCCGGTTGTATGTCTTGATGGCAAGGGAAACCGGGACCTGATCAGGGATGGGGTTAACGGATTTATAATTGAAAAGGAGGATGTAAACCTGTTTGCAGAAAAGATCCTGTGGCTGGTGAATCATCCGGAAGAGTACAGCCGCATGAGCAGGGAGGCCATTGCATTTGCCAGGCAGTTTGATATCAATCCCTATGTGGATCGACTGCTGGAGCTGTATCGCTCTGCCATAAATTCATAAGGTTTTCAGCAAATCTTCTGTAATTGGTTTCCCTGTTAAATTTTGTCTTCCAGGTTTTGTAAGCATTGGACTGAAAGCGGATATAATTCTCCTGATCCATGATTGTGAATACCCTGATGGCTTCACTGATCTGTTGAGCGCCGGAATCAGGAGGAAGAAGGATTCCATTCATTCCATCTTCAAGAATCTCCTTCACTCCACCCACATTGGTGCCGATTACCGGTATGCCAGCAGCCATGGCTTCCATCATGGTCACCGGAACGCCTTCTGTTTCACTGGTATTGATTAAAACGGTATATCCTCCTGTGGCGAATTCCTTCAGTACGTCATCATTGCTTAATTGTCCTTTTAAATGCCATTGTATGTTTGAGTGCTTTGAGAGTTTTTCTTTTGCCAGCAAGGATATGGCTTCCATTAACTCTCCCCCCCCGTAATGATGCCAGATGAGATTCACTTCCTGCAGCAGCGCCAGAGCCTCAATGATCAGATGTATTCTTTTCAGGGGGATTAAACTGGAACAACTCAGCAGCCTGAAAGTCTCCGGCTTCCCGGGAATAAATTCTGCAGATGCTTTACCCACACCCAGACGCGATACCATCCAGTTATCCCCCGGTTTAAGGCGAAGCCTGCTGCTCAGATAGCGGTGGCCATCCTCGGAAATAAAACCCAGAAGATCGGCTTTCCTCGCAATGAATCGTCTGAATGGTAAATAATTGCCCCTCTGTCTGTAAAAATAGAGATCCCAGCCGTGCACCCGGGTAATCACCTTCATTTCTTTGATCTTGCTTTTCAGCAGCAATCCCGCCAGTGTTCTTTCATCGGTCCAGTAAGTGTAATATGCAGGCGTTGCCTTTCCTTTTCCGCTGAAAAACCGTTTGGTTGCGCGGGCCATACTGTCTGCATGAACAAGAGCATGTATCATCTCTTTCAGGGCGATACTCTTGCGGATGCCGGGATCCTGCAGAATAAAAAACAACTCTTCCCAGACAAAGGAGGAAAACAGGTGCCTCAGAGCCATCACGCGCGAACGGAAACTGATCTTATATCTGATCAGGGCATAACGCTGTTCCGGACCGGAACCGGCTTCCGGATCCTGCTCTAATATGCTGATTTCCTTACATTGAAAGTATTCTGACAGCACACTGATCTCATTGCGCAGGAATGGGTCGCTCCAGGCAAATGGATATTCATAACTGACGATTACAATTTTTTGTAATACCTTCATGACGAAATTCAGCTATTTTCAGCAGTCAATGAGGAGGTAAAAGTAAAACAAAAACGAAACAGTCGCGGAGGATAAAAAAGCAACAGCAAGCCTTCTCAGAAGAAAAGTACGGTCGCACAGCATGAACAGCCCCTGCCCGCAAAACGAAGTCCTGAGTTGCAAGCGCTGCATTCTGACCAGTCTTGATCATCCGAATATGGTGCTTGACGGGAAGGGTGTTTGTGATATCTGTCTTACCTATGATCTGCTCTGCAGAAATGAGGTCCGGCATGGATCCGCCGGTCAGGTTAGAATTAACAGGCTGATCAGTAAAATTCAGAAAAGCAGTTCAAAACAAACATACGGATGTATTGTTGGTGTTTCCGGAGGAGCTGACAGCAGTTATCTCGCTTTGCTGGCGAAAGAATGGGGATTGAAAACCCTGCTGGTGCATGTTGACGGGGGCTGGAACACCGAGATTTCGCAGAACAATATTTCGAAACTGGCCGAATTCACAGGTTTTGATCTGTTTACAAAAGTTCTACGATGGGAGCAGATCAGGGATCTGCAACGTGCATTTATTAAAGCCCATGTACTTGACATCGACCTTCCTTTCGACAATGCCTACATGGCTTCGCTTTATCAGACCGCACGAAAGTTCGGGATCCGGTATATACTAACAGGTCACAATATCATAACGGAAGGCTACCTCCCCCCCAACTTCACCTACTATAAGCTTGACTCCCGGAATATCCGGGCCCTCAGCAAACGATTCGGAGAGTGTTCCCTGAAGGGTTTTCCCCTGATGGGTCCGGTGAGGGAATTCATCTATTCCAGGCTGTTCCGGATCCAGATGATCAATCCCCTCAACTGGATGCCTTACAATAAATCGGAAACCGAAACCTTACTCAGAAACAGCATAGGGTGGAAGGATTACGGAGATAAGCACTGCGAAAATATGTTTACCAGATTTTATCAGAATTACATTCTTTTCAATAAATTCGGGATCAATAAAAAGAAAGCGCATTTACAAACGCTGATCTGTTCAGGGCAACTCAGCCGTGAAGAAGCCAAAAACATCCTGAACCGGGCAGGGACGGGAAATGATAATGAATCCGAAGAACAGGAAAAAGCTTTCTTCATCTCAAAACTCGGTTTCACAGAAACTGAATTTGATGCCTATATCAGCGCTCCACAGGTATTGCACCGTTCCTACCCCTCCTATATGGGTCTGTACTATCGTCTACGACCCCTGTACAGAATGATGCGGGGAAACAACTAAAGGGATATGAAAAGGATACTGATACTGACCTATTTCTTTCCTCCTGCAAACTTTGCCGGAAGCTACCGCATGGAATCCTTTGCGAAATATCTGCATGAATACGGATACTTTCCTGTGATTGTTACGCGGCACTGGAGTCGTGAAATTTCCACTTATCGTGAATTATCAGCGTCGAGCGGTACTGACGTGGTTCATAAGAAACACCCTCATTATGAGGTGTATTCTGTTCCCTACCGCTCAAGTTTACGCGACCGGATCCATCTGAAATATGGTGATCGCTCCCGGATCCTGACCAGAAAATTCCTGAGTTCTCTGGAATGGTTATCCTCATTTTTTACTTCCCGCTTCGTCTCTTTCGGAAATCTGCAGCGATTTGCAGAATCACTGATCCGTGATGATCACTTCAGCCTTTTAATAGCCTCCGCCAGTCCGTATATCCTGTTCCGTTTTGCGAGGGATATTCACAAAAAAACCGGGATTCCCTGGGTGGCAGATTATCGTGACGAGTGGACTGAAAAGCCCTATAGAAAAAACAACAGTTTTTCCGCGCAAATGAAGATGCCCTTCGAGTCAATCCTCGAAAAAAGGTGGGTAGGAACGGCAAGTGCCGTTATTTCAGTGTCCGAAGTGTTGACCCAAAGGATCTCAGCACTGGTAAAAAAGAAAGGTTATGTGGTGATGAATGGTTTCGACGAAGATCTCTATGAATCCATTCCTGCCCGCATCAGCAGCAATCAGTTCACCATAGTGTATAACGGAACCCTATACCCCGGTCAGAAAGCAGAGGTGTTTCTCGACGCTCTGAAAAGAGTGATCCGTGAAGAGAAAGGATCACTGAAGATAAAGATCCTGTTTGCGGGTACCGCGGTCAATCCCGCCCAGGCGCAAAGAATCAGGGAGTGTATGAAGGGCTTTGAAAGCTACTATGAAGTGACCGAAAGAATACCGAAGAACGAGATCATCAGCATTCAGAAAGGAGCTGAGCTGTTGCTTCTTTCGGGTTATCCGGAATTGAAAGGAATATTTTCAAGCAAAATATTTGAATATCTGGCCTGCGGCAGACCTGTGCTCCTTTGTCCGTCAGACAATGATGTTATGGAAAGACTCATCAGGCAAACCAGCTCGGGATACATCACCAATACTGTTGACGAAGCCTATGAATTACTGAAGAAACTCACGCAGGAATACTTCACTAAAGGGCGCCAGCACCATAGCGGCAACCGGAATGAAATTGAACAGTATTCTTTCCGCAAGCAGGTTGGTGTTCTTTCTGCCGCCCTGGACGAAGTGATTGCAGATAACGAAACAATTGGCCCCTGCCATGTAAAGACAAAATCCCGATCATGAGATTCCTGCAATCCGAATATTATTACTTTGTTTTTGTCAGCATGACCGACATACTGCTGGTTCCTTTACTGTTCCTACTGGCTATTGTTGTCGCCTATTTATATGCCAGCAAGCGAAGACAAAAAGATGAGTACTATCGCTATCTTCCCTGGGGTGTGGCCTTCAAGCTGCTGTCTGTCATTGCCTTTTGTTTTGTTTACCTGATCTTTTACGAGGGGGATACCCTGGATTATTATAACAGCGCAGTAGCTCTGAACAACGTGGCTTCATATAACTTTTCATATTATCTGGACCTGATGATACACGGGAACCAGCCTGAATACTGGAGTTATTTCAACAGTCAGACCGGATTTGTAGAGTCACATATGTTCCGCGATCCGAATACTTTCTTCGTGATACGGCTCATCTCGCCCCTCGTTATGATCAGCGGGGAGTCTTTTCTGATCTCTTCCATGATTATGGCCTTGTTTAGTTTTGTGGGCATTTGGAAGTTTTACCGCCTGCTCAATCTCTTGTATCCGACACTTTACAAATACTCTTTTTTCGCCGCTTTACTCATCCCCTCTGTTCTGTTCTGGGGTTCGGGTATCCTGAAGGATTCAATCACGATGTCATCAACCGCCTGGATTACCTACAGCATTTTCATGGTCATTTTCATCAGGAGAAAAATTATAATCAATCTTATTATAATTATTTTTCTGTCATATTTTATTATTTCTATCAAACCATACATTTTCATCTCTCTGGTTCCCGGACTGCTGATCTGGGTATTCTTCAATCAGGTGAAGAAAATCAGAAATAAACTACTGCGATTTCTGACGATTCCTCTTACTGGCGTGGTTGTTCTGGTTGCAGCATCCTTGTTATTGAGTTATATGGGGCAGTACCTGGGCGTTTATGGAGATGTTGACAGCATGATTACCAAAGTTAAGGTAACACAGGAAGACCTTCTCAGATCTACAGTTTACGGCTCAAACAGTTACAACATCGGCATCATTGATCCAACCCCGATGGGTTTGTTATCCAAAGCGCCGGCAGCTATTGTCGCCGGATTGTTCAGGCCCTTCCTGTGGGAGGCCAGGAATCCCTTTGTGATCATCAGTGGCCTGGAAAACCTGGCCATTCTGCTTTTGCTCGTCTTTATCATGATCAAGGTGGGAATACTGAACTTTTTTCGTGCCATCATCAAAGACCCTTTCCTTACCTATGCACTGGTTTTCGCGCTTCTCTTTGCTTTTGGGGTAGGACTGGCGTCAACAAATTTCGGGGCCCTGGTCAGATACCGTATTCCGATGATGCCCTTTCTGGTCAGCGGCTTGTTTATATTGCTGCAGCATTACAGGGAAAGAAGGAAGCGAAAGGAAAACGCGGAACAGAACGATGCTCAGACCCCTGTCCCGGATTCCTGATTATTTAATACATTTGCCCTGTGTCAACTGCCGACTTCACCTATAATTTCACCAATCCGGCTGCATGTAACATATGTGGCAGCACGGAATACCGGATTCTGGGGCGCCGGCTGAAAGGCTCACAGGGAAGAAACCCGCGAAAGAAAACAGGTGCAGCTACTACAATAGTCAGTTGCAGGATCTGCGGACTGATCTATTGTTTCCCGATGCCTCTGCCGGCCAATATCCAGGATCATTATGGACTTCCACCGGAGGAATACTGGGACGAGAAAAAGCTGGGAGCTGACTATATGCTGCATCAGCCGGAGCTGGAACGGCTGAAGAAGGTCATCAGTTTTCGTGAGGGAATGCGATCGCTGGATATCGGTGCCGGCAGGGGTGATTACATGAAGGCCTGCTCATCCGCCGGCTTCGAAGCCTGGGGACTGGAACCCTCCGAACCATTCTACCGCCGGCTGATCGATAAAGTCGGAATTCCGGCAGAGCGCCTGCAACTCGGAAGAGTGGAGGAGATTGATTTCCCCGCGGAACATTTTGATTACATATCCCTGGTGGCCGTCCTTGAGCACATTCCCGATCCCTCGCTGGCCATCACCCGTGCCATGCAATGGCTGAAACCCGGAGGCATCATGTGTATTGAGGTGCCCTCATCCGACTGGCTGATGGCCAAACTTTTTGACTTCTACTATAAGCTCCGGCGCATGGATTACACCACCCACCTGAGCCCCATGCATCCGCCCTTTCACCTCTATGAATTCAGCCTGGAATCGTTCCGGCAGCACGCCCGGATACACGGCTACAGTATCCACTCATACCGCTTCTACGAATGTGAAACCTTCATGCCCCGCTGGCTCGATAAGCCCCTGAAATGGTGGATGAGGAGAACTGAGGGGGGGATGGATTTGTATATCTGGCTGAAAAAGGTGACAGGTGACGGGTGACGGGTGATGCTCCGCGATCCGGGTTGTAATCTCTACGTTCGCTTATTATAGAGGACAGCAATTAGCCTGCTGAGTTGGGCACGGGTAATTCTGATCATTTCCATAATTATTTTGCTGTTTTCATCTTTCAGGTACTGAAGGCTCAAAGAAATCAGACATTGGGTTTCCAGTTCCGACAAACTTCCCTGAGAAACATAGAGAAACTGCATGTATTCATTTGTGTGCTTCCGGGCAGCTCCTTCAGCAATATTTGACGGCACTGAAACTGCAGCCCGCCTCATCTGACTGACCAGTCCGAATGTTTCTTCCTTAGGGTAGCATTTGGTAATCCGATAAATTTCGACAACCAGCTTCATTGACCCCTGCCATACATCAAGATCTTTGTGTGTTTTCATGATTTATAAGTTTTTGTTTTTACAAAAATAAAAAAACTCACCCGTCACCCATCACTCGTCACTAGATCGGAAGAGCACACGTCTGAACTCCAGTCACATTCCTTTATCTCG
>CALGYY010000052.1 GCA_937934705.1 uncultured Bacteroidota bacterium | reverse complement strand
CAGAACCTGGTGTACTGAACCATCACCCGGATCAGAATGAGTCCTTCATCCGCTTTTGCATCCTCACAGGCAATACCGAGAATAATCCCGCTTTTGCTTGCTTTCATGGCCACGCCTGGCGCAGAGGAGGAGGTGAGCGGATCTCCGGCCAAAATCTTTCCGTTTTCTGACTTGTATTTCACGAGCGCAAATCCCTGGGTGACATATTCGTTACCTTTCACTGACTGCGCTTCACCGTTGTATACACCGATGATATTATTCTGGTATGCCTTGTCTGACACACTCATGACGGCATCACGGTCTGAAGAAGCGGTTGAGGAAACGATGATGTCGCCCTTGCTGAACTGTTGCGACTTACGTTCCACCGGGGGCTGATTACTTTGTGCGCTGCCAGCTATGGTAATGATCAGAAAGAGCGTGCTTAATAATATGCTTTTCATGGTTCGGGATATTATTGTTTCAATTCAATGAGGGTAATATAACCATCCATAATGATCAGGCTTTCGGTTCCGGTGCTGTAAGAGTTGGCCATGGCCACCTGGGTGGAATAGGTGTGAGCCCCGGCGGTTGCCCCGGCGTCGTAATAGAAAATATTGCCATCGCCCTCCAGAATGAAGTGTGTTCCATCAGCACTATAGATTGAACTTCGGGCAATTTCAACGCCGTCGCGCAGTATCCTGAACCACATGGTTTCCGGCGCGTAATAGCAGCGGTCATCGGTCTTCCAGCGGATATGAACATTCACGGCCACGATGTTACCTGCGGTGATGGTTCTGCTGATGGACATACCCGGAATATTGAACCAGTTCCCGGTGGAGTATCCCGCCCAGCAGGCGGCGCTGTAAGTAGAGGAATTATCGCCTGTGATGACTGAATTGGGTGTAGCTGAAGCCTGCGAGAAGCCCTGACCGAAACTGGCAAAAGAGGTTGCAGAGGTGAGAATTTCTGTCCAGGGCTGTGCCGGGTTGTTATTGGTTTTGCGGAACCACAGGCGCTGATCGAAGAAACTGCCGGCGATCTGAAGTGCGTAGTTGTTTCCGTTATTCGAATGCCGGGTGTCAATCATATGCCACCAACTGGATGCTCCTGCCGGAAAGTTAACGGGATTGGAGGTTTCATAAAAGCCTGATTGTGCACCCACATTCCCTTGCAGGCCTGCATTGTCGCGGGTTTCAGTACGCGTATAGGCATTGCCGTACCACAGCTTTCCGGTCAGTTCCAGACCCATATAGATCCCCTGGTTATCGTACATCCGGAATCTTCTGGAGTTCACGCCATTAATGGTGTTCTGGATCAGGCCGAAGGTGCCTTCGGCTTCTCCGGAATTGTGAAAAGATATGCTGGCTCTTCCGGTACTCGCGGGATTATCCGCCAGGGCTAGGGTGGCGTCATTTCCGCAGCATTCCGCGCTGCCGTCCCTTGAAATGGTTGCCTTTCCTAAGACCTGTAAGCGGGTCACCGGGTTGAGGGTTCCCACACCGACATACCCGCCCATGAGCCCGATGCGGTTGGCACCGTAAATATGCAGGTAATCATCAGCGTCCTCTTCCAGAAAGACGAAATTTCCATCCCCGAAATTCAGCCGGGCCGTGGATCCGAAACCTCCGGGTCCGACCAGCCTGAGGGTGCTGATAGTCGGGCTTTGTACGGTGAGCTTGTGAGAGGGTGCTGTTGTCCCTATGCCGACATAGCCGCTGCTGGTAACTCTCATATTCTCGGCATTGTTTGTTCTGACCACCCAGTCTATAGCATCCGTTGTGCCGATGAAATTGGTGGCAGCTGTGGTGCCGGCATTGCCGGTGAGCGACCAGTCATTGCTCATACTGCCTGACAGCAGCCTGACCCACTGTGCGCCGCCCCAGTAGTAGTAACCGGGGGTGACATTATTGGGAGATACTCCTGCTGTAGCGGTATTGTAGACCAGCAGAGAGGTAGCCGGGGCCGGAACCGTTGCTGCATCCAGCAGTCCCGTCAGGGCCACCCGCGGAATCAGGATGCCCCTGTTGGTGGAACGGATCTCCAGCAGAGAGGAGGGATCCGGCGTGATGGCGGTGGTGGAAATGCCGACGCTTTGAGCATTAATTTCCCCAAAGAATAAAAGAGCGCAAATCAAGATGGTAGTTTTTTTCATAAGAAGGGGGGTTAGGAAACTACAATGCAAATATAATAAATGATATGATGCTGTACAAATTTCAATTGTTAATGTTTTGGCTTAACATTCCTTATGAATATATTCCAGGCTCTTAATATTATGCCTGTTCTGCTGAATGCATAGGATAAAAAAACGGGCGCTCCGAAGGATGCCCGTCATAACAATAATGAAATGTCTTTTACTGTTCCGGATCTATTGAAATTACAGGCAGGTTGACCGGTTTGATTTCCTCTGCTGACTTTTTCTTCTTTTCTGGAAAGTTTGTCATCTGAGACTCAGTGGTTTTTTTTGCCTGAACTTCAACAGGGAGCATTCTCGGCGTTGCTGCGTCCCATCTTTGAGTGACAAATTTTGAGACCAGGTTCCCATTGTCATCATATTCATCTGCCCTTTGCGCAGCAATCTGATAAGTAAAAGCAACATTGCTTCTTCCTCCGCCCAATTCTTTGACTTTAAAACTGACAGATGATTTGTCTGTTACATATACACCATTACAATCTCCTTCCAACTGAATAAAGACTTTGAGGGGATGTTGATCATCAACCAGAATGTTCTTGGACAGGTTTGGATCAATGTTGATGACAACTTCACCATTGATCAACTGGCCATGACCATAGTCCATGAAAAGAATCTCGACAGCTTCGGGACAGGTCATCACGACTTCTTTATTGTTGATATCTTTGACAACGGTGTTGACGGTTCCGTTCCCCTCAATCTTTCTGTTGACACCAGCGGCTGTCTTCCCTCCAACGTATGCATAACTGGCTCCAGGTGCACCATTAGTGAAGTATCCACCCCAGGTATTATTGGCGTTGCTGGTTGCGTTTCCATATACACCCATTACTGTTCCCGTAAAAGCTCCTCCAGAGCCGCCCACCAATAGGTTGGCAACACTATTGTTACCGACACCAACAGTACCTGTACCTGTACCTGAAGAAGCATGGTCGGATGCGCCAATATCAACGCCACTGAAAGCACCTCCGGAGCCTGAAACAAGCTCAAATGCTGCGGCCCTGTTTTCACCGATGGCACTTATACCGATGCCGTCTCCGGCCGTGAATGACTTGGCCCATACACCATAATCAATTGCGTTGAAGCATCCTCCTATGCTGTTAGCAGCCACAAATGTTGGTGGAGTAAATTCAGCAACCCCCCACACACCAATGCCATCTGCATTGGTGTTTCTGCCGAGTACTCCAACGCCTTTAAGGCCAGTTGCATCAGAGATAACTCCTGTATTTCCAACGGTGAAATATCCGCCATATTTCTGGACCCCCAGATAATCCGTTTCACCATAAACAGCAACCTTAATCCCGTAATCACCAATGGAATATGCGTCAATGCCATCTTTCCATATCACAGCACTGTTGAAGTCGTTCTCATTATGGAAGAATCCACCCCATGAATCAGCGTTGATGTCATCCAGTTGAATTCCATCAATACCGGAATCATAGTTACCAGACAATCCATAGTTCCCCCCGGAATAAAAACCGGCAACACCAGTTCTCCAGCTAGGATAAAAGCTTCCTCCGACCGATCCGGCTACACCAATTGCGCCTAGTGCGAGAGCAGTATTATCGATTGAGCCATAAACACCGACGATGTTGTCCCGATTAGCAGTGATATTCTGAACTCTTGCATAGATTGCGGACAATGGTTCATTGAAAGCATCATTATCAGCATCCGCTCTTATATAAGAAGTGGTCGAAATAGTTGCGGTCTCATCCGTTCCACCAACCAATGCATCATAGACCATAAAGCGGTATGGTATAACCGTAAAACCAATTCCAACATTTCCGTATTGGTCGATTCGCATCCTCTCATTACCGGCAAGAATTCCCCCCGTTTTGAATACAAAATCATTCGCATCATTGGTCCCGATCCAGTTATTGGCGGCATTGGTTCCGTAGTTGCCCGTGGTCAGCCAGCCCTCTCCGCTGGTGGTTCCGGTGATGAGCCTTCTCCAGTTGGGGGCTGCTGAGGTCCCGCCGTTATAATAATAACCGGGGTAAACAGCCGTTGCTCCGGCACCGGCAGTAGCTGTGTTGTACACCAGCAGACTGGTAGCCGGCAGTGTAACCGGTCCTGCAGCATTGGTGGCTGTAAGCGCTACACGCGGAATCAAAACGCCTTTATCCGTCGCCCTGATCTCCAGTAAACTGGATGCATCCGGGGTAATGGCTGCGTTGCTGATCCCTACTGCCTGTGAAAACAATAAGGTGTCTGACACAAGGGTCAGAATCAACAGAGTAATCAATAACTTCTTCATAATATGATCTGTTTTGTATTATTCCTAAATGAATATACGAATACTTAAATGCTGATTGGTGATTGTCAGAATAACTTATCAGTTTGTCTTATATACTTGCTTGCAGAAATTATTTCTTATTCTTCACCACCTTGGTGCTCTCGAAGAAGTCTTTGCCGGTGAAGTTCAAAGTGTAAAGGCCATTGGCCAGACCATCCATTTCGATCTCGTTGAAAGCGGTCATCATGCTGCTTCTGATCAGTCGGCCACGGGCATCGTAGATGTCGAGACGGCAATCGGCCGGACAGATGATATACATCACCTCCGTAAAGGGATTCGGATAAACCCGGATGTCAGTATCCGTCTGTTCTCCGTTTGAACAATTTCCGAAAACTGGTCCGTAGGCTGTTGAAGATCCGTCGAAATCAACCTGAACAAGTTTGAAATACACCTGATCCAGTTCTGTACTGAAACTGTAATTCAGGGTTTGCAGAGAATTTCCGGAGCCTTCAACCCGTCCTGTCAGAACCCAATCCGTGGCATCCGGACTGGAGTAGACCTCGTAGTAGTCGCAATTGGTTTCGCTGGCGGTCACCCAACTGAGTTTTCCGCATTCAAAGCTGAAATTCAGAAGTTCAACAGGCAAGGGGTTATTGCGGTTACTCAACACCCAGGGAGCATTAAAATTCACCCCCGTGATGGTGTGTACCTGGTCATTACCAGGATCGGCCGTACCCAGCAGTGGTGTCCATGGAGCCCAGGTGGCACCGTTCCAGAATTCTGCCTGCAGATCAGCTTCAGGTATACCGTTCAGGTCACCCGTTCCACCGATCGCATCGTACTTCAGTGTCAGCGTGGAAGAGGGCATGGTGGTGTAGCCGTTGTACAGAACCAGCCAGAAGCGGTCAACGGCATTGGCCGAATTGTCCACCCCGTTGACATCCCACATATTGGTAACATCAGAGAACCAGGTATCACTCTGGTTTGGGTACGGAGTGTTGTTATTTGGTGTGTGATAAGTAGATACCACCAGTGATCCGCTGCCGGTACCGGCAGTTCCTATGTTGACAGATGCTGTAACGTTATCACCATCAGGTGACATAACGGGAAAGACATAATTTCCCGTGCCTGTAACACCCATCCAGTTGATGCGCGATACTTCATTGTCGCAGATAATACCTCCTGTTGTGGTATTTCTGTAAATGCCATTGACATTTGGCTGATTGATATTCAGCCATACAGATCCGCTGAGTGTAACCTTTGCACCATCGTAGATCTGAAGGGCATACTGTCCGTGAACAAAAGCAGGGAGCAGCAGCAGTAAAAAGGCGATCTTTTTCATAGGCGGGGGAATAATGTGAGTAATTGCCTGATCGTATTAAGCTTGTAAGGTAAAAAGGTGTGCAAAGTTACGAAAAAACGTCCTCTTTGTCAATCTTATTAAAATAATGTCAATTCAATGAATCCATATTTTCTTCTTTATTGCCTGATTACCATCATATAATGAAAGAATGTAAAGTCCGGCGGCCAGCTTGTGATCGAGTATCAGTTTGTTGTTTCCGGCATTTCCATCCTTCTGATCCTCAAAAACCAATTGACCGAATGCATCCGTCAACCGACGAACTACGCCCTGGGTTCCCGGGGTGGTGTAGATAACTTCGAGATGGCCTTCGGTAACCAGGGTCTGAATAATTTCAAAACGCTCATCGCTGTTTTCGCAAATGATACTTATCGGGCCAAAACTCTCGGTCCGGCCGTCAAAATCAGTTTGCGTCAGTTTATAGAACACGGTGCCGCTATAGGCGAAATGGTCGGTGGTGGTATAATGTAAGCGCTCATTGCTTGTCCCTGCACCTTTGATATGTGCTGCAAATTCGTAGTTCTCGCCGTCAATACTGCGTTCGAGGGTAAAGTATTCATTGTTCAGTTCCGAAGCTGTGATCCAGCGGATCAATCTTCCTTCACCACTGCATTCTGCCGTGAAGGACAAAAGCTCAACCGGTAAGGGCCCGCCTGCTTTGGCAATGGCAAACTGGGAAAAATCAGAGAGATTCCATTTATAGGCATAGCCATGTGAATAGAGTCTCCCGTCACCATTTAAGGCACTGATGATGCCCCCGCCATTGGTAAATGCGCCCAGGTCTCCGAGTCCGACGGGATTCGGGCGTTTGATGATGCTGAAAGTATTGTCATCTGCTGCGCTCAGGCTGGCAAAGCCGGTAAACCAGAGTTTGAATCCGTATCGTCCGCCACTGGGTTGCACGTCAGGATCAATTTGCCAGACCCCTTCCGGACAGATCGTGGTCAGCGGTGTGCTGCCTTCTATCACGTTCAGCGTTCCGGTATTGCCTGTCAGAGCGTTAGCATCAAAACTGCAGGTAATATACTGGGTTCCTGTCAGGTTTGAATTATAGAATTGCGCCAACCTCGGCCATGCGGTGATTCCGACCGGGAAGTTGTAAGTAGCCAGGTTGGTGGCGATCCGTCGTTTGAGAAAGCCGATCACATATGAATTCGAAAAATTTGTATTTCCCGTTCCGGCCACAACGGCTGCTGCAGCATTGTTTTCAACGGTGAGGGTTTGCGCGCCGGTGATGATCTTTCCTGAAGTCAGGGTAAGCAGGTTGTTCACGGTGACATTATGTCCCAGGGTGGTGGTCAGGTTCAGGGCATCTTTGACCGTGCTCAGGTTGTAAAGGTCTGAAGGTGTGGTTCCGTTGAAAACAGTATTCGTGTTTCCGTTCAGAAAGATGGTGCCGTTGGTGTGGCTGATGCTTCCTGACTTGCTGAAGTTGCCGAAGATATTGAGTTTGCTGTTGACATGATTCAGGGTGAGTGATTTGGCAAGAGCAATGGTGATGTCGTTGCAATAAGCTGAGGTGTATGCCACGGGTACGGTGGGAGGATCACCGATCACGGGGAGGTTGGTATAAAGTCCTGCAGGAATCACCACATTGATGGTGGAGTCAGGAATGGTCAGGTTTTCCCAGTTGGCACAATCGAACCAGTTGGTGTTTTTTGCGCCGTTCCAGATACCAGCAGTGTATCCTCCCGGGGTGATTGAAATGCTGGAAGCACAGGCGGCATAGTTCGGTGGTGTTGCATTATAATTATTGCAGGATGCCGTGGCATCAACAGGCGATCCTACGCCGCAATTGACCCAGTTCAGCGGATTGTTGACTCTTCCGATCCAGCCGATTCTTGTGGTGGCGGAGAGGCCATCAACGGCACCGGTGAATTTGATAAAGTCGGTGGCGACTCCCGGCATCATGCTGAAACATTCCATTCCGGGAATGAGGCCTGAGCGCTGTGTGCTGTTTCCGAAATCAACCCAGGCACTGTAAGTGTTAAAGGCAAACAGGAAGGTGCCGCCCGAGTAGTCGGCATTGTGTAGCCCCGCGGGATTGCTCCAGGTTCCGCCCTGCATGAAATAGAGCTGGTCGCCGTTGGTGTTCAGCACGACCTGTCCGGGGAAGCCGCTGACCTTTGAAAATGTCCAGTTGGCATCGGGGCAAACATAAACCATGAAAGGTGTAATATTCAGGAAGCGGAAGGTAATCACAGTGCCGGCAGGAATGGTGCCGCCTGTCCGGGTGAACTCGTAAACACCTTCAGTATCGCCCCAGAGACCGGCATTCACACGCTGGTACCCGTTATCTGTAACGAAGAACTTCGTCCCGTTATTGATGTCTTTGAAGCAAACGAAGCTGATCTCATCGGCACCGTCATCGGCAAAGATGCATTTGATATTTGAATTAACACCTACAACAGCAATGTCGCCCGGGCTGAAGACCGTGGGCAGTGCCATGGGATCATTGACGATACCCGTTGCGGCGACAGTGGTGCTGGCGCTTCCGCCGCTGTGCGGTATGTTGCCGCTGTATGCTCCGATGGCCAGTCCGGCGATCAGTCGCACATGTATGGTAACGGAAGGCAGAACCCCTCCGGCATAAGGCAGGGTAAGGCTGTTGAAGAAGTTAATGTTATCGGTCGAAAACTGGAAACTGGCCAGGGGACCGACGGTGATGTTTCCTGCAGCAGGGCTCAGGTTCACTCCGCTGAGGGAATAATTCACAGAGGGTGAAGGTCCGGCACCGAAGAGGTAATCCATTCCGTTGATACTGCTGACTGATGCTGTAAGTGTGGGGCCTGTCACGTTGCCGATACAGGTCACATTCACGCTGGTGGCTCCGCCGCCGCTGCAGTTGATGAGTTCCCCGTTGTAGGTGCCCACCGCCAGTCCGGCCTTGAGGCGCACGTAGATGTCGGTTGCAGTCAGGGTGGCGCTGCTGAAGGGAACATTGACGCTTGCTCCGAAAGTGATATTGTCAAGCGAAACGAGATAATTGGCTGAGCCGGTCACCAGGATATTCCCCGGGAAACCGCTGAGTCCGCTTCCTGAGAGCTGAAAGGTCTGCGATGCTGAAGGTCCGGCCCCGAAGGCATAGGTGAAGCCTGAAAGGGTAGAAGGGGAAACGTTAAGAACCGAGATTGCAATGGTCGGCACATAAATATCATCGAAAATTGCATTTTCAGAGGCTGTGGTCGCATGATTCCAAAAGCATCCCAAAAAGTTCAGGTTTGCCGATGTGTAAGTCGAGTTTATTGTTGATGCACCGATTTGCGTTGTGGTATTTCTGGGATCAGCCTGAGGGAAACTGGCCGCATTGCTTTCTGCATATAAACTCCATGTATCAGTTGCAGGATCGAATGTAACTCTGACACTGATATAGTCACTGCCATAATCACCACCTGAAATGATGTTTGTAAAATTTGAATTCGCATCAGGACCATTGGTAAATCTCGCCAGTCTGATAGGGTCTGTGCTTCCGGATTGTCCCAAAACTACCGCATAACCGTCACCGGTGGTAACATCATTGGTTGTTTTTCCAAGTATGAAAGCCATTCCGTAGTTTGAAGCATCGAAACCACTGGGATCCGTTCTTGAATTGCAAAAATTAAAAGCCCATGTCAGTGTTGAGGTATTATTTGTGATTCCGGCGGTTGTGTAGAATGCAGAAACATCCTGAACTGCAAAATCCCTTCCTGCGGTACCTGAAGATAACCTTAGTCTGTTACTGCTGATTGAAACTGAGCCAGGAGCTGATGTTTCAACTTCTGTCCATGCTCCCCCCAGACTATTATTATCAGCCCTGTTGAAGTCGTCAAGTAAAATGGTTTGGCCGATGGAGAGAAATGGAATGATCAAGATCACCATAGCGATCAGGTTCCTGAGGAAACTGGTTCTCATTTTACTCATACATCCTGTTGATTTCATACTTCATTAGGTTTTTTATAATCACGTCTAATCTCACCTGTTCAGCAAAAAAACTGAATTACGCATAATATAATAAATTCACTCAAAATTCAGCGGTTTTAGACTGCCTTCGGGGAGAAGGCATCGGGTAGGGTGTTCACTGAATTCTCAAAATATGTCTGTCAGCCTTTCATCACGCCTCCGGGTTCTTCTTCGCTGATGTTTTCTTGTGCGATCCGAAGTTTACCCGGCTAATCCGGCCAACGTACAAAAATACTGAAGTACTTTCCTTTTTGCAATTAAATTAAGGTTAATTATCAGGGTATTTATCAACAATTTATAGTGTTTTATCGACATTCTCAGGAATACCGGGTTCTTAAGACGAAAAAAGCCGGCAAGGGGTTGCCGGCTTTGAGTAAATAAAGGGTGAATTATTTTCTTGGAATCTTCTCTTCGGGAATCGATCTGCTAAACGAACCATCACCGAGTTTGAATTGCCCGGCATATTTGCCGGCAGATACCACATTGCCAACACCGACATGATCTTCAGGTTTGTATTTGTAAACCTCCCAGTCTGAAGGCCAGTAGAAGATACTTCTGCCTTCTGGTTGATTTTTAGCTTTTGCGGCAATGGGCTCCTTATCAGGTTTCAACCATGATGGTCCGGGTGCCTGAGGAAACCGGCCTTCACCATAACCTGTTTTTGGTTTTGCAACTATTTGAAAATCAATTTCTCCGGAGTTTTGTCCCCCGTTAACCTCAACAATATCAAAGCCACTGCTGGTTTTGTTGATAACAGCTACCCCGTTACAATATATCATATTAGGTTGACAAATTACCTTAATAGGGTTTTTTTCATCAATTACACAAATGTCTGCCAGAATGGGATCGAGATCTACATGCGCAAATCCATCCACCATTTTAACGGATCCATAGTCAATATACCAATATTCAGGTGATTCCGGGCAGGTCAGCATAATTCTGCCGTGATTCTCAGTCGGTATAATTTCACTAACTCCGGCAGTACCAGTGATTTTTCGGTTGACTCCTCCAGCCGATGTTGCAACATATGCATATGCCTGCGAAGTCCCTGCATAAGTAGCCGTTTCAAAATACCCGCCACCCCTGGTGGTTGAATTCGTAAAAGATACACCAGCAACACCAAATGCGAATTCAGCCGGTGCGTCAGCGGTAAAATACCCGCCACATGTGATGCCGGGATTGTCTGCTTGTGTGTATTCTGCATAAGCTTGAATCGCTGGTTTCCAGCCAACACCCGCCATTGAAACCTCAGTTCTCATCTGTCCGTAACATGCTGGTCTTGCTGCATAGGCAGGATCGATATGTCTTGCTTTAAAATACCCTCCAATCCATACATTAGAATAACCAATGATTGCAGAGTAGCTTGCCAGTCCGGTTGTTCGGCCAAATACCGAGATCCTGTCAGGGTCATCGACCATCCCGTAAACTGCCGCTCCGTTAATTGACGGAAAGTAGGTTCCATCTGCATATGTCCCATTATATCCGAGATATGCGTATGTTTGATTTCCTGCTACATCTGAGAAACCAACAACTGCTGCGGTTGGCGCGTAAAGGCCAGATGTCGTCCTGAACCAACCACCATACTGGTTTTTACCACCATCGAAATACAGGCCGTATGTCTGTAATGTATCATACACACGAATGTATGGATTGTACATGGGTCTTATGTATGATGCGGCTATTGGACGAATCCACCATTCCACATTACCCGGTATGTTGGGCATATTCGGGAAGTTTGTCCAAACATTCCCGGCATTTTTATATTGCATAACACCATTGGTGTCCCGAAATCCATACCCGGGAAATCCTAAAGTTGCTCCAAAGTTGACATACCTGCTACCTGTGCCACTAATAACCGATATTCCAGAGTTATTCACCCTTAGCCTCTCAGTCGCGTTAGTGTAAAGACTGATGTTTCCGTTTTCGTTGTTGATCAGATCTACATTAAAGGGGTTTCCCAGTCGCATAGTGAAACCGTCAGCGGCGGTGTTCAGGGAGGTGTTGTTGGTCGCCTGGAAAACAATTCCGCTGGCTGCATTGTGATAAATATGCAGGGGGTAGTTGGGAACGAATGAAACATTGCTGATGCCAACGTTTTGTCCATCAACCAGGTCGGGAAGAGACAAAAGGATCAGTACACATGAGAGTAATTTTACTTTTTTCATATGGGTAGGGGCAATTGGTTAATGATCTATATGAGAGGGTTAGATAATTACTAAACTTAAAGTTGATGTTTTTGACCGCGTAAATATACAGAACAATTTAACACAAGTCAAGCGTTAATTGACCTGTTTTAACAGAGAAACGGATCCTCAGTTATTTAAGACAGGAAAAAAGCAATCTTTCAGCTCTTCATCATTCAACAATACTCATCTCCTTGATCAGGTGAGAGGCTCCTGCATATTTGTCGATCAGGAAGAGCACATAGCGGATGTCCACGGCAATATTTCTGCACTGATTGGGATCATAATAAATGTCGCTCATGGTACCTTCCCAGACACGGTCGAAATGAAGTCCGATCAGGTGGCCTTCAGCGTTGAAGACCGGGCTTCCAGAGTTGCCGCCGGTGGTATGATTGGTGGCCAGAAAACAAACATGCATCTTGCCGTCTTTATCAGCATAGCGCCCGAAATCCTTTGCTTTCCATAACTCCTTCAGTTTTGGATCCACATGATAATCTGCAACCAGGGTGTCTTCTTTCTGTATAACGCCATCAAGGGTGGTGAAATAGTTGTAGACTACACCGTCGCGGAGTTCATAACCTTTAACAGTGCCAAATGAAGCCCTGAGTGTCCCGTTTGCGTCGGGATAAAACTTACGGTCGCTCTGCATTTCCATCAGGCCTTTCATGTAAAGCCTTTGCAAGACATAAATTTCAGCTTCGGTATCTGCCAGCTTTTTAGAGAGGTTGTTGGCATAGAAGCCGTATATGCTGCGTGCAAGGATGTACATGGGATCCTGTTCAATCCGGTTGTAATCCTTCAGGGTGTATTCTTCCAGTAACTTATAGACTTTCTTTTCACTGACCAGTTCCGATTTACTGAAGAGACTTTCGGCGTATTTGCTGAAGTCACCACCGTAACGGCCTGCCTGCTTAATCAGTGTATCAGGTACATAGGCATGATCAAGGTCTTTGTAGTATATACCCATGAGACTGATAAATGTTTCCTTGTCAAGCTGCATATTGTAATTCTTGAAGAAACCCTTTGCTCCCTGTTTAAAGAAGTCAACCTGCGTCTTGAGTTTTTCGGGAGTAGCCGTGTCGGCTTTGGAGAATTCAACCAGCTTCAGAAAGGTGTTGGCATATTGTATGGCTTCAATACCCAGTCCGGCCTCACGGTAAAAAATGAAAGCCAGCCTCAGCGGGCGGTATCGGGTATAAACCTCCTGGAAGCCCGGGAGAACATTTCCGTAGATCTTTTTTCGTTCAGGTTTTTCCTCCACCCATTTGCTGAATGCAGCTTCTGTTTGTTTCTTTTTTTCAATGGCTCCCAAACGCCTGATACCAGTGCTTTCACCAAACATTTTCTTCCAGCCGTTGGCAATCACTACCCTTTTATTCGAGTACTGTATTTTGGTCAGCTTGCTTAAAGCCATGTATTTCTCCATGATCTCTATCCTGTATTCCCGGATCTTGATAGCTGCCGGATTCTCTGCCTCAAACAGGAGCTCAAGGGCATAGCTTGGAAGGTATTCCTGGGTAACGCCCGGAAATCCCATCAGCAAAGTAAAATCGTTCTCCTTCATGCCTTTGAGGGAAATACTGACATGTTTTTTGGGTTTGTAAGGTACATTTTCAGGACTATAAGTTGCAGGCTTGTTGTTTTTATCTGCGTAAATCCTGAACAGTGAAAAGTCACCTGTGTGGCGCGGCCACATCCAGTTATCAGTCTCCCCGCCGAAATCACCGATACGGTTGGGTGGAGCACCTACCAAACGAACATCTTCGAATTCCTCACTCAGGATCAGGAGGTATTGGTTACCGTAAAAGAAGGCTTTAACCGAGGCCTTGCATTGGTTGTCTGCTGCTGCTTTAGCTTCCAGGGCAGCAATATTCCTCGCAATGATCTCCTTTCTTTCGGTCTCTGTCATGTTTTCTTTCAATCCGCTTAATACCTGCGTTGTTACATCTTCCATTCTCAGGAGCAGAACGACCTTCAGTCCCGGATTCGCAATCTCTTCACTCCGGTTCATCGCCCAGAATCCATTGGTAATATAGTCATACTTGATGCTGCTGTGGCTCTGTATTGCCGAGAAGCCGCAATGGTGGTTGGTCAGCAGCAGGCCTTCCTGCGAAATGATCTCAGCGGTACAAACCCCTGCAAACATTACCACGGCATCTTTCAGGCTGGGCTTATTCATGCTGTAAATGTCTTCAGCACTGATCTTCATTCCCAGCCTCTGCATTTCAGATTCCGGATAATCGCCCAAAAGCATTGGCAGCCACATTCCTTCATCTGCGTGCAGCGGGGCAATCCGCACGGCGATCAGTAAAACAAGCAATAGGGCAGTTCTTTTCATTTTTGTCAGCCTCATTTGTTAATGAAAACTTAAGGGGATAAAATTAAAAAAAATTAGCGGATTGGCGAAAAAAGATATTAACACGCGTTTTAGAAGTCGAAAGTCTTAAAGTCTTAAAGTCATAAAGTCGAAAGTCGGAAAGTCGAAGTGATGGAGTGATGAAGTGATGAAGTGATGAAGTGATGGAGTGATGGAGTGATGGAGTGATGAAGTGATGAAGTCTCTGACCCCAATATCCAATTTCCAATTTCCAATTTCCAATATCACAATCACCCACCACCTGAAGCATGGAATTCTCAAGCCCGGGGAGGTGTCAGTAAGGAAGGATTTGTTATTTTAGCTGCACAAACTTAAAAATGATTACACATGAGAAACCTGATTTTTGTACTGGCCATTGGCTTTATCGTTGGATGCGGTGGTGCCTCGAAGGAAAATCCGGATGGGACGAACGACAGCCTCAGCCAGATCAAACCCAGTGACACGCTGGATGCACTTTTTAACATTAAAGATGAGAAGCAGTTGAAGGAGGTTTACGGTGAGCAGAATGTGGCCTGGGATACGATCTGGGGCGGAGAAGGCGAGTTCACCATGGGGACGGTACTTTACGCAGGTACGCCTGACAATGTGGTGGTAGAATGGGAGAATCCTGACAAAAAGGAAAAAGTAATTGCGCTGATCCACGAGTGTCAGTACAATATGGAGGCAGACCGACACGACCTGAAGAGCCGCTGGCTGACCCGCTCAGGAGTTAAACTGGGAATGTCGCTGACGGACCTTGTGAAAATCAATGAGAAGGATTTCACTTTTTATGGTCTGGGATGGGATTACGGCGGTGGTGTGATCAACTGGAACGGAGGAAATCTGTCGAAATACAACATCTTTGTCACACTCGGAATTGATGATATGCCGGATGACAAAAGAAAGTCGTTTGATAAGATTTGCGGAGACTCGGAGTTCAAAAGCGACAATCCGGACGCCCGCAACCTGAACCCCCTGGTGTTCGAGATTATTCTTTCAAAAGATTAAAATTTCAGGATTTCAGATCCTGATACCACCTGCAGAAGTGCTGAAAAGCAAGCTGCAGGTTTTTTTGTGCCTCTTCGGTCAGTCCTTCTTTAAAAGCCCACTCATGACCGTGGATATGCATCAGCCAGGTTTCCGGCTGTTTGTGGTAAATCTCTTTACAGAGTTCGAGAATATAGCCCGGGGAAGCTGCATGAAGTGTATACTTCACTTCGGCGTCACATGCTTCAATGCGGTCAAAAAGAAAATCCCGGATATGTTCCTCCACGCTGGCATCCGCAAAAACAACCAGATCGTATTCCGACATGATCTGAGCATCTTCAACGTTCAGCTGATAGTTGCTGTCAGTGTCCACCCCGGTGAGGCCAGCTGCATTTTTCCAGTTCTCCACCATTTCCGCAAAAGCAGGGCCCAGTCCGTCATCCTGACGGCCGGGATTCCCGAATCCATACACCAGTATTCTTTTCATGGGATAAAAATAAAGAAAAAGCCCATCCCGGGGGATGAGCTTTTCTGTCATGGAAAAGAAAATTATGATTTCTTGCGGTCGATTTCCACGCCATTGCTGTCGAAGAGTGCGATCTCCAGGGGCATTTTGCCCAGCGCATGGGTAGCACAGCTCAGACAGGGGTCATAGGCCCTGATGGCAATTTCAACGGCATTCATCATCCCTTCGGTAATTTCCTTCTGACCATTCATCATTTTCTTGGCCACGAAGTTTACCGAGCGGTTCATCGGTTCGTTGTTGTTAGTGGTGGAAACGATAAGGTTAGCCATTACAATCTGATCATTTTCGTTGATTTTGTAATGGTGGAAGAGGGTGCCGCGGGGAGCTTCGATCAGACCAACACCTTCGCTTTGTTTGGTGCCTTTTTTCACCAGGTCGTTCTTCTGCAGATCAGGATCGTTGAGCAGGTCGCGGATAACTTCTGCGGAGTGCAGGAGTTCAATCAGGCGTGCCCAATGCATGTGCATACAATGATTATTGGGTTTGCCCTGGGTATAGGCGCGGAATTCTTCAAATTCCTTCTGTGCCAGCGGGGTCGGAATGAAATCGCA
Source organism: uncultured Bacteroidota bacterium (assembly GCA_937934705.1). Classification (GTDB taxonomy): domain Bacteria; phylum Bacteroidota; class Bacteroidia; order Bacteroidales; family CAIWKO01; genus CALGYY01. Next base: position 7,668 of record CALGYY010000052.1, on the reverse strand, counting down.
GGTATTCAGACGGGCCAGGGGGCCTACGCGGTACCAGCCGGTTTCTTTGCCCATATGTTTCATGAAGGGGAACTTCATGTAGCTCCATGAGCGTACTTCCTCACCGATGTACTTCACATAATCCTGATAATCCACATCATTCAGCACTTTGTTGCCCTGTGCATCCACTGCGCGCATCACGCCGTGATACAGGTCGAGGGCACCGTCCTTCCGAACGAGGCTGAGGTGATTTGAGGGGAAGAATGCGTAATTGTCAATGAAATCGCGGTTTGCAGCATGGTAGCCCTTGAAGAAGTCAAGCGCACCCTGTGCCCAGCTCACCATCTTTTCAATGTTCATCGGATCTGCACCCTTGAGGAAGCTGTCGCGCTCTTCGATGGTGAGGTTTTTATTGATACCACCGGGGATAGCACCGGTTCCGTGGATCTTTTTGCCGGCAGTGGCAGCAATAATTTCCTGTCCGAATTTGCGCATCATAACACCTTGTACCGCGAGGTCGGGATGTTTCAGGGCCACGCCGATCACGTTACGGATGGCGGGGTCACTGTCGTAACCGAAGAGCAGGTCGGGTGAACAGAGGTGGAAGAAATGCAGGGCATGAGACTGGAACATTTGTCCGTAGTGCATCAGGCGGCGCATTTTTTCTCCGGTCGGGGTGAGACCGTCGCCGGTTCCGGCACCCACGATCACGTCAAGTGCTTTGGCGGCTGCCAGATGGTGGCTGACGGGGCAGATGCCGCAAAGGCGCTGCACCAGTACAGGGGCTTCCCAATAGGGGCGACCCTGTACGAATCTTTCAAATCCGCGGAATTCGACAATATGCAAACGGCTGTCGCTTACATTGCCGGCATCGTCGAGATGGATGGTAACCTTACCGTGGCCTTCCACGCGGGTTACAGGTTCTATGGTGATCTTTTTTGACATATAATTGCTCCTTTCTAGTCGAATTTAATTACTTCATAGGGTAGCTCCATTTCATTACCTGTTACCAGTGCAGCCACTGCGTTCCAGATGAGGTCGGCACGCGGGGGGCATCCCGGCAGGAAATAGTCGATCTTCACGATCTCGTGGCAGGGGTAGACCCTGTCGAGGATCATGGGCAGTTCGTCGTCGTTGGGCAACACTTTCTCAGTGTTCACGCCGTCAACGGTCGGTCCGTGAAGATAGGCTTCCTCTATGCATTCCTTAACGGGAATCCCGTTACGAAGTGCGGGCAGGCCACCCATGATGGCGCATTCACCCAGAGAGATGAGGATTTTGCAGTTCTTACGGAAATCTTTCAGAACATGCACATTCTCGCTGTTGCAGCATCCGCCTTCGATAATGCCGATATCGCACTGCTTGGTGAAGGTTTTGATGTCATCAACAGGTGATTTATTAAATTCAACCAGTTCGATCAGTTTCAGAATACGGTCGTCGATATCGAGGATCGACATATGGCATCCGAAACATCCTGCGAGTGAAGTGGTTGCTACGATTGGTTTGCTCATTTGCGTTCCTCCTGTTTATTTAGATAATTTTTCAATTTCACTACCGATGGGGACTTTGTCATACTTGCGCTGACCAATGGGGACGTTGAAGCCGATTTCTTTCTTCAGGATGGCGCCAACGGGACAGATGTCCATGGCAGCCTTGGCCTGTTCGTCGCTCATTTTTGCTGCAAGGGTCAGATCCATATTGATCTCCAGGTGGGCACCCCTGTTGCGGAAAGCAAAGATGTTCTTTCCCTGGGGATCCTTGATGGCGCGGACGCACTTTTTGCAGAAGATGCAGCGGTTGCGGTCCAGGTAGATTTTGGGTGTGCTGGCATCTACTTCGCGGTATGGGAAATTGTAGTTGAAACGCGGAACCATCATCTGGTAGCGGTATCCCATAGCCTGCAGCTCGCAGTTCCCGCTTTTTTCGCAGGATGGGCAGAAGTGATTGCCTTCAACAAAAAGAAGTTCAACGATCACTTTGCGCAATTCAGCAAGTTCGGGGGTGTTGTTTTCGATCACCATGTTGGCCTCCAGAGGAGTGGTGCAGGCAGCCATGGCACGACCGTTCACCTTAACCGTACAGATACGGCAGGAACCGGCCGGTTTTTCACCTTTCATGTGGCAGAGGGTCGGGATGTAAACTCCCTGCTCTGCAGCGACGTCAACTATGAAGCGGCCTTTCTCGCCCGTCAGAGTCTTTCCGTCGATTGTGAAATTAACCTTTTCGCTCATATATTATAATGTATTTTTTCGTTATTGATGTTTTTGATCATGGTCTTAGTGGATGTTCGGCTTACGGTCGACATACTCACAGCTTTCTTTTACCGAAGCTGCCATGTCGAAGGTGCTGATATAATCCGTATCCTTGCGTACCAATCCTTCGTACTGCTCCCTGAAATTCTGCAGGGTGGTCAGGATGGGGTTGGATGATGTTTGTCCAAGACCGCAACGGGTTGACATGCTGAGCATTTTGCTGAGTCTTTCGAGTTCTGAAAGATCTTCCATGGTTCCGTTGCCGGCGATGATTTTCTCAATGCGCTGTTTGAGGACAACATTAAGAGAACGGCAGGGTACGCAGGATCCACAGCTTTCTTCAACAAAGAATTCCATGAAGTTCAGCACAACATCCCTGATCAGGTTACGGAATTTTCCGATAACGATCATGGAACCACCGGTGGGAAGATCTTCAAAAGCGATCTTCCTGTCGAACTGGGCAGGGTTAAGGCAAACCCCTGAAGGACCAGCTACCTGGACAGCCATGGTGTCTTTAGCACCTACCATTTCGAGCATTTCTTTGATGGACATGCCCCACTGGATTTCGTAAACACCGGGTTTTTCACAATCACCTGAAATGCTCAGAACCTTGGTTCCTGCAGAGCTTTGTGTTCCCAGGGTAGTATACCATGCAGAACCCTTTTCGATGATTCTGGTAACTGCACAGAAAGTTTCAACGTTGTTGACGATGGTCGGCTTCATGAGGTAACCTTTGGTTACGGGGAAGGGGGGACGGTTGCGGGGTTCGCCGCGATGACCTTCGGCTGATTCGATCAGCGCGGATTCTTCACCGCAAACATATGCACCGGCTCCAAACTGGATGCGGATATCGAAATCGAAACCTGCTTTTCCTGTAATGCCTTTGCCCAGGAGGTTGTTCTTCCTCATTTCTTCAAGAACACTTTCCAGGTAAGCTTTCAGGTAGCGGTATTCAGCCCTGAGGTACAGGATTCCCAGTTTTGCACCCACTGCGTAACCGCCAATAGCCATACCTTCAAACACCTGTGCCGCCTTTTCAGTCAGCAATACACGATCTTTGAAAGTTCCGGGCTCACCCTCGTCAGCGTTACAGATGACATAGCGGGTTGTGTCTTCTGCTTTGGAGCAGAATTCCCATTTCATGCCTGCGGGGAAACCGGCACCGCCGCGTCCGCGCAGGTTAGAATTCTTCACTTCATTGATCACATCCTGAGTGCCCATTCCGGCAACCTTCTTCAGTGAAGTGCCAAGGGTGTAGTCGGCAAAAATGACTTCGCCTTTCCTCATGATGTTGTTTTTCACCATTGACTTCACCAACGGATGCGCATTGATGCCATCACCGGTTTCAACCGAAAGGTCTTCAACTTTCTTTCCTGCTTTGATTCCGGCCACAATCTCCTTCACCTTGGATGGCGTAAGGCGTGTGAAAACCTTGTCGTTGATGATCGCTGCGGGTTCCTGATCACTCATCCCGATACAGGCTGTGTGATACAGTCCGATAAGTCCGTCAGAAGTGGTGTTGCCGAATTGACATCCGGTTTCCTTCACAAAGGCTTCGGCAATCTCCTGATAGCCGAACATCACGGATGTGACACTATTATTCAGGTAAATGGTGTACTTTCCACGGGGACTGCGTGCGAAGAAATGATAGAATGATACTGTCTGCTCTACATCTGCAGCAGAAATTTTCAGTTCATTGGCAATCACCTCCATCGCTTCCTTAGAAATGTAACCGAGCGCTTGCTGAGCATCCATCAGAATGTCCATCAGGCGCGCCTCGTCCTTACCGTACCTGGCGGCAATTTCGATCAGGGTATTCTTCATAAAGATGTGATTAATGGTTTATTAAGTTTGGTTGTTATATTGGATTATCTGATACTACGCTAGATGCCCAAAATAGTGAGGCAAATGTAAATTTTTTTTCTGTAGCCCATTCACCTTGATTTTATTTTTACGGGTCATGGCGAAATTTAGAAGGGTTTAAAATTCACTGCCTCCATCACTGAAAAACAATAAATTATAAAATCAGGCTGACGGAATGATGAAAATGATGATACCGGGGGAATGATCCAGGTGTTGCAATGATTCCGGCGGGCGGGGAAGTCCGGAGGTTCCGGGCTGAAAAAAACCCACCCGGTGTTTCCACCGGGCGGGCCTAAATACTATGAAAAAAAAACAAAAAACAAATAAATCACGACAAAGATAAAGAGTTTAATGATACAGATGGTTTTTTTTTCGATTATTTTTTTCCGTAGCCGGAATTTTTTTCTGATGGCTTGAATGAGCGATTCTTACAATTTGCCGGACAGCCATTTGAGGATTTCTTCCCTGATCATCCGGTAGACTTCTTCCACCTTATTGTTTAGCTCCTGACTGAGTGATGTGCCAAAAACAGTATCCTCTCTGATCTCTATTGCTGCGATCCGGATCTCTCCGGGAACGTCCATACTGAGTTCCTTTGCCAGTTCCAGCGCTGTGAGGAAGCCGACATCATGAAGGCTTGATAAATGAAGGGTCTCTTTAAAATCTGCAGGCGATATAAAAAACACATCGCCCACCTGACCTTCACTTGTTTTTATAGCATCTATAATATATACGTGAGAATAGTCCCTGATGTATTCAAGGATTTCCAGTCCTCCCAGATTCAGCGTTTCAAAGCTGAGATCCGGATGAAGCAGGTCTTTTTCCAGCCTGCGTGCGATCAGAGGTCCGATTCCGTCATCCATCAGGATGTCGTTGCCAATACCGAGGATCAGAATCTTATTGTGATGTTCAGTCATAGGATCGGATGATCTGGTCGTAAAGATTTTCACTGCCATGATAAAGTAAAAACATTGCCGCCAGAAAGCGGCGTTCGTCTTCGTTGCGGTGTTCTTCACCGTTGAGGGCATCGACAGATATCGCATTGATCAATGCCTCAGCAAGGGCCTCTCTCTGTATTTCATAATCCATCCTTGATAATCCCCTGGCCAGACTGATGATCTCTTCCACTTTAGCGGTTCTTCTTTCCACTTCTTTTTTCCGGATTCCCGGCAGGCTTGCTTCAATGATTTCAGCCACCGGATCCAGGTAGAGGGAGCGATAGATTTTCCAATCTTCGTCCGACAGCGGATAGGCCGCATCCAGGTATGCAGTCCAGGCATCTGTGCTGGCGGCCTGTCCGATTCTTTCAGGGTTTTTGAGACCGTCAGGCGACAAGAGACAGCACCTGAAACCCGATGTGAGACATTGTTGTCCGCGGGTCAGAATCTGGTACACATCATCTTTAATATCCCACAATTTCTGCGTGGCCTCTTTCCCAAGGAGCCCTTCAATATGAGCGAGATCGGTTTCCCGGCGCATACTGGCAGTGACCACCGGTGCTTCTTTCTTCATGGTTCCGCCTGAAGGAAAATGTTCGGGCAATGCGTGACATTTGATACAGCCCCGGTCCTGATAATGCCTTTGTTCCGCTGCAATCACACTCAGCCGGATCACCTCAGCTTCCTGCTTCCTGACTTCCAGAACCTGCTGTTCAAAAGCATTCCCGAGGGTATCATTGCGTATGAGGCGGTCGATCAGGGCCATGTAGATTTCCCTGGCCAGGCTGAAAACGCGCAGGCAACGGCCGCGACTGTCGGGACAGGGAGGCAGGAGCGCAGCGACCGATGCTGCATGTACTTTCAGTTGTGAAGCCTGTTCCCGGCTGAGATGCAATCCCCTGATCAGATTAACGGATGAGGCTTTAACGACCAGATGGTTCATTTCGTTAAGTTGCACTTCCCAGGAAGTATCGGCTCCTGATCCGCCCGCACGTAGCTGCTTTTCAGAGGGCGGGCGGACCGATGCCAGCGTGATCGCGGAGGCGATCAGTATCAGCAATATCAGAATGCGGTGATTCATCTTATCAAAACGCAAACTTAAGGATATAATTTCAGCTATGATGATCGCATGGAAAGGAAAACAAAAAAAGGGCTGCCATAATGATCAGGCAGCCCATTTCAGTACATTGGATGCCCGGATCTATTTCAGCATGATCATTCTGCAGAAGGTGCCTTCATCAGTAATGAATCTGAATATGTAATTCCCGGAGGTCAGCGATGAAACATCGAGTTGTGAAAGGCCCGGCAGAATTTTATATTCTCTGAGTATCCTTCCGCTGAGGTCAGTCAGTTGAACAGTTCCTGCTGATGCATTCTCCAGGCTCAGGATATCATCGCAGGGATTCGGATAAAGCCTGAAACCGGCGTCTTCAGCCTCTTCGATGGATGTACAGATATCAATAACGTCTGTCACCTGTGCGTCCGCAGTTACTCCGGTCCATCCGGCGAAAGCATAATACAGGGTAATATTATAAAGGGCTGCAGTAGCATAGAGATGATTGTGAGACATGGCGTATTCAAATGTGCCATCCCCATGTCCCCAGTAGAAGTTTTGTTCAGGAGTTCCGATGCTTGCGTAATAATTGTACATCACATCCGAGTATATCGCCGGAGCAGTCAGGGCGAAACCCACTGTGGTGTTCGGGCCGCTAAGACAGTTGGGACTCTTTAAATAGGAAGGGTCGGTCATGGAAAAATCCACCACCGGGGCGATCAGAAAATCTGCGTTGAGCGGAATTCCTCCAACAGTGAAATCACTGGCGGTGTACCAGGTGGCCACGAACCTTCCTTTGGCGTAGTTCTGCCCGAGTCCGTCGCCGGTCTTGTAATTGGTGCATATCGCCCCGACGGCGTTGGTCGTATTGTTTTCCAGGGCAATAATGTAAGGTCCGTTTACGACAACGGGAGTGGAAAAGGATGCGAAGATTTCTATTCCATTATTGAAGGAAGAATCAACAATGATACTGGTACTTGCCAGCGCAGCACCGCTGGGAAGGGAGTCGGCTCCCGCATTATAAATGCTGAGCGTGCAGGTGACACTGGGTAATGAAATCGCAAAGGCTGCTACTGATGCACCGCTGACCGTGATCTGCTGAGGACAGTTGAAGTACTGGGCGGCTGCGTTGAAGCCTGAACTTGATACCGAAATAGCCTTCGCTGAATCCGGTGATGAGAGACGGTTCCAGAAAAAGTAAACGGTGTCGTGTAAACTGGCCTTGGTCAGGACAGGAATCAGTTTTTCACCGTAGGCACGTTTAACCGGGACTGGGGCGTTGAGGCCGTCGACCGTCTGGGCAATGATCACAGTCGAAAGCATCATGAAAGCGATAAAGAGGGTAAGGGAATTTTTCATAGGCGTCTGATTTTTTCGCAAAGATAGACTGAAACACGCCCTGATGCAAGACTTTACGAGATCATCGGCAAAAATATTTTACACGCAGAAATGCTTAGTGGAGCTTCTGGAGAACGAAGTCGATTTTGAGTTTTTTATACTCTCTCTTTTTGATCTTCATCAACTTGCCGTTCATCCCGATGAGGTCTTTGGCCTTTAATGTCATTAGATTGACTACCAGTGT
>CALGYY010000051.1 GCA_937934705.1 uncultured Bacteroidota bacterium | reverse complement strand
GCGCCCGCGTGAAACCGCCGACAGCTTACACGCCAGTCGCACAGGCCACTGCCGCGTGCAGCAAGACAGGCTCAATCGCTTTCGCTCTGCTTCCCCGCATGCAAATGAATCACACTATGCATCTGCGGCAGTCTTTCCCTTCGTTTCAGCTGCGGCTATTGCTATGGGCTCGAAAACCTTGCTGCTTCGCAGCAATTGGAAAGCCTCCGTAGTTCAGGACGTGCAAAAGGATCCTGGTTAAAACTATTTTTGATTTTGCAGATTATTAGTTAACAGGTGTGCGGAGGCAGAGTCGAAACCGCTGAATTGTTCTTGAAGAATAAAAAAAAGGTTCGGGAGCCCTCAGCTCCCGAACCAGTTAATATGTTGAAAAACAAGAAAGTGTTCCGCTTCACGAGAAGCAGAGATAGCGATGGAAAGATAAAACTTTAAAAAGTGAAAGAGGATTACGCCTAATTCTCTTTCAGCACATTCTCATCGTATTCCAGCTCAAATCTCAGCTTATGCTTGGATTCCTCAACCGCCAGTGCCAGGAATATCTCCTTCATCTGAGCGTTGCCTGATTTATCAGCAAGTGTCATGTATAGCTTGAAAGCAGCCTTCTCTTTCCGCATCGCCAGGATCAGGGCATCCTGATAGGTCATATCGGGTGATGGTTTTGCCGCCACGGTAAAATCGGCAATCTTCAGATCTTTCACTTTCTCAACCGGAAGATCTACCAGTCCCGTTTCCTTTACTTTCAGCAGGCGGGCTTTATGTCCCATCTCTTCCTGAGCAAACTGGGAGAAGGTTAGTTTCATTTCTTCGTTTTTTGCCTGCGAAGCCAGGTTGTTATAGAAGTCTACGGCTTCCTGTTCGTTCTCGATGGCGAAATCGAGAACGCCATTGATATCCTCAAATGTTGTCATATCTGATCGTTTTTATGATTTTTTATTTATATGTTCCCCATGCGTTCTTTGAACATGGTTTCAAATTGCATGGTGATGTTATCGCAGCCGTAATTGAACATCCTCCTGACCCCTTCTTCATTGGTGTAACTGAAAGCGTAGCTGGTTTCGGCCGGCGGAGATAACAAAGATAACATTTCGCAGTGAACCGCTTCAATATTCATGGCTTCATGCTTACCCATTAGAGCGGTAATGGCTGCAAGCTGCTCCACGGCATTCGTTTCCGGTGAACGGCCATTCATTTGACAGGCTTCCGATTTCTGGATAAAACGCTGGGTATTGGTAAAACTTCCTCCCATCTCATGGATAAATGACGCCGGAAGAATAAGATCTGCCATTTCAGCGGTTTCAGTAATAAAGAAATCCTGAACCACCATAAAACCGGCTTTCGACAGCCATTTTTTCACCTCTGTCTTATCAAGGGCACATCCCACGGGGTCTTCTCCGAAAATGAAGAAGTTCTTCAGTTTTCCGCCGGTCATCAAAGTCCAGGCGGCCCCGGGGACATTGCTCAGTTGATCTGTCTTCCAGGATTCTTTCATCTTTTCCTGCATTTGATCACTATCGATGGGCAGTGTACCTACCCCGATCTTTCCGCAAATACCCATATCATAAAGTCCCTGTGAATTGTTCTTCTCCTTCAGGGAGATCATCCCCTGTGCTGTTTTTCCAAGCTTCCCGGTGATCAACATGAGGTTGCGGATCTCATGCGCTGTATTTCCCGTGACATTCTTTTCAGCGAAGATCAGCACTGCGTTCAATTCCTTATTGAAGCTTTCGGCGAAATCAATCACACATTCTTTGCAGCAGCTTCCTTTTTCAACCAGAAAATCAAAATTTTCGGCGAGTAATTGTTTGCTGTATTCTTCAAAACCTTCACAGCGATCTTTGATGAACAGGGCGTTCTGCATACCCTTCGAAAGGAGGTAATGGTTCACTGCCTTCACAAAAAAGTAATAGTCTTTGATATGCGTGGTCTTATCGCATTTATGGGATAATCTGCTGTTTTCACAGCTTGTGATCAGCTCAACAGGAATGCCCTTGGCATGATGCAGGTTTTGGACCAGAAAGCCGCCCACAGCATTTTCATAATTGATTTCACTGCCCAGGAACCATATACGCGATGCCTCTGCCAGCTGGGCGAAAGGTGCATTGGACTGGCTGATGTGTCGAAATCCGCTGCCACGGCCGACATAATGGAAGGTGGAGACATTATTCGTTTTGGCTCCGAACCTGGCCAGTTTCTGAACCATGTAAAGCTCTTCATTGCTCAGTCTGGATCCGCCAAAAAAGACGTTCTCGTCCGGCTTGACTGATCGGATCTTCTCTGCGATGATTTCAAAAGCTTTTTCAAAAGATATTTCCCTGAACTTGCCATTGGATTTCAGCATAGGACGGCTGATGCGGCTCTTGTCGTTGTAATGCAGGTAGCCGAAACGGGCCATCCTGCAAATGTTGCCCGTGCGGTTAACCGGGCCTTCTTTACCCGTAACTTTCATAACGAAGCCATTCCTGTGATGAAGGGTAACTGAGCAACCCAGAGAGCAAAATGAACAAATGGTATCGACAGTCTCCAACCTGACCGGGCCGGGTTTGAATGTCACGTTCTCCGTGATAGCCCCGGTAGGACAGGTCGAAATGCACATTCCGCAGGATTCGCAGGGAGTGTCCTGCAGTTTGTCTCCCATGGCTGGTGCCACATATGTTTTGAATCCACGGTTCACCAGTCCCAGCGCACCGGCACCCACCACTTCCCGGCAGATCCTTACACAACGGGAGCAAAGGACACATTTGTTATTGTCGATTTCAATGTAGGGATGACGGAAATCAACAGCATATTCCCTGAATTCGCCTTCATAATGCTTTTGTTCTGCCCCGTACTGTGTAGCGTATTTCTTCAGGTCACAGCTGAAATACTCGGTACATCCGCATTCGAGACACCTGTGCGATTCTTTAATGGCGGCCTCTTCGTTTTCGTAGCCGAGCTCCACCTCATCAAAGTTCATTCGCTTCTCAGGCTCCAGGGTAGGCATTTCGTGCCTGGAGGAATTCCTGAACCTTTCCGAATAATCATCAGCGGTCTGTTCCTTGAAATTCTCTTTTTTACTGATGAATTCCTTGGGAGGAGGAGTCAGGGCCTGACCGCTCAGGAACTGGTGGCAAGAGTGTGCGGCCAGCCTGGCCTGGGCCACTGCCTGGATGAGTGTGGCTGCACCCGTAACACCGTCGCCGGCAGCGAAGATATTACTGACACCGGTTTGCAGGGTTTCAGGTTTTGCATCAATGTCGCCCCACTTGTTCAGCTTGAGTTCTCCTTCTTTCAGGTTGCTGTTGATATCAGTCAGGAAGTCAGCCACCGTCTTTTGTCCGATCGCTGCCAGGATGTAATCGAATTCCAGATCCGTTTCGGAGCCTTCCACCGGGACCGGCCGGCGGCGCCCCGAAGCGTCGGGTTCGCCCAATTCCATGCGGATGCAGGTCATCGATTTCAGTTTGCCTGTCTCGTCTTTATTGATCTTTACAGGTGCGGTGAGGAACATATATTCAACACCTTCGAGCTTTGATTCATGAATTTCAATAGGATTCGCGGGCATTTCCGCCTCAGTTCTCCGGTAGACAACCACGACCTTTTTTGCCCCGCAGCGGATGGAGGACCGGCAACAGTCCATTGCGGTGTTTCCGCCTCCGACCACAGCGACAGTTTTACCCTTGAAGTCAAACCTGCGTCCTGTCAATTCCATGGTCTGCAGGAACTCAATGCCTGATAATACGTTTTCAGCATCATCGCCTTCACATCCGACGGTGGTTCCTTTCTGGCAACCAATAGCGAGTATGGTCGCATCATACTTCTCCCGGAGATCCTTGTAGCTGATGTTATCCCCCAGTTTCTGGTTGTAGAAAATCCGTGCACCGAGGTCGGTGATGTTGTCAATTTCACGCTGTAAAAGGTCGTTGGGCAGGCGGTACTCAGGTATACCATAGCGCAGCCAGCCCCCGGCCTTGGGCGCAGCCTCGAACACGTCGCATTGGTGGCCTTCTTTCTGAAGGAAAAAGGCTGCTGAGAGTCCTGCAGGGCCTCCGCCAATGATGGCTACTTTCTTACCGGTCGGCGCTTTTACTTCGGGTACATATTTCTTCGGAGAATCCAGGTCCTTGTCCGAGGCAAACCTTTTCAGGTAATCGATTCCCACGGCAGCGCCTTCGTTGAGGAGGTTGCGGCGGCAGGCGACTTCACAGGGCCTTACACAAACACGTCCGCAAACAGCAGGGAAGGGGTTGGTTTCTTTGATTACGGCTACGGCCTCGCTGTACATTCCCTTTTCTATGTATGATATATATCCTTGTACGTCGACACCGGCCGGACAAGTTTGCTTGCAGGGGCCGAGGCAATCCGCGTAATGGTTGCTCAGCAGCAGATCCAGTGCGGTTTTGCGGGCAGCATACACTTTTTCATTATCCGTATCTATCTTCATTCCTTCGCTGATGCGCGTACTGCAGGCAGGTTGTAATCCCCTCATGCCTTCCACTTCCACAACGCAGAGATAGCATGAAGTGTAGGGTTCAAGGCGGGGATCGTTACACAGGGTCGGGATGTCTACGCCGTGGCGTTTGGCGACCTGAAGTATGGTTTCGTTTTTAAAACCGACGGTATTCTGACCGTTCAGTGTAATATTGATTTGTTCGCTCATGTGGTTTCTATATTGAATTTGTGAAATAGGATTAAAGAAGCTCAATAGCGTCAAATTTGCAACGGGAATAACAATCACCGCATTTGGTGCAGTCGGCTTCACGGATGAAGTGAGGCTGTTTCTTTTCCCCGTCGATGGCGTTGACCGGACACTTCTTTGCGCAAACCATACAACCGGTGCATTTGTCCGCAATGATGCGGTAAGTGATCAGGGGTTTGCAAACCTTAGCCGGACAACGTTTTGCTGTGATGTGGGCCTCATATTCATCCCTGAAATACCGGATGGTCGTCAGCACCGGATTGGGAGCCGTTTGTCCAAGCCCGCACAGGGAGTTGTTTTTGATCTGTTGTGCCAGTTCTTCCAGCAATTCAATATCACCTTCACGGCCCTGACCTTCGGTGATCCGGGTCAGCACCTCAAGCATACGCTTGGTGCCGATGCGGCAGAAAGTGCATTTTCCGCAGCTTTCTTCCTGGGTGAAGTTCAGGAAGAATTTGGCGACGTCAACCATACACGTGGTTTCGTCCATCACCACCATACCCCCGGAACCCATGATGGCGCCGGTGGCATTCACTGAATCATAATCCACAATGGTATCTGCAAGATATTCCGGGATACAGCCTCCGGAAGGCCCTCCCAGCTGAACCGCTTTGAATTTCTTGCCATTGGGGATCCCTCCGCCCAGCTTGAAGATGACGTCACGGATGGTGATGCCCATGGGTACTTCCACAAGACCGGAATTGTTGATCTTGCCCGCGAGTGCAAATACCTTGGTGCCTTTGCTCTTTTCGGTGCCATACTTTTTATACGCGTCTGCCCCGTTCAGAATGATCCATGGAACATTGGCAAAGGTTTCCACATTATTGATGTTGGTGGGCTGTCCCCACAGACCGGATTCAGCAGGGAAGGGCGGACGCTTGCGCGGCATTCCGCGTTCCCCTTCAACCGAGGCGATCAGTGCGGTTTCTTCTCCGCAAACAAAGGCACCGGCGCCTTCCTTGATGTAAATGTCGAAACTGAAACCCTCTATACCGAAAATGTTTTTCCCCAGGTAGCCCTTGGCGCGGGCCTGATCCAGGGCGATGTTCAGACGTTTGATCGCCAGGGGATATTCCGCCCGGCAATATATGACCCCGCCGGTGGCTTCGATGGCATAAGCGCCGATAATCATACCCTCCACCACCGAATGCGGGTCGCCTTCCAGCAGCGAGCGATCCATGAAAGCTCCGGGATCGCCTTCATCCGCATTGCAGATAATGTACTTTTCCTTTGATTTGTTGGCGTTGGCAAATTTCCATTTCAGTCCGGTCGGGAAGCCGCCGCCACCGCGCCCCCGCAGTCCGCTGTCGAGCATGGTCTGAACCACGTCCATCCTGCCCAGATTCTCTTTCGCTATCTTCTTAATGGCTGCATAACCCTGCATGGCTTCATATTCATCAATGTTTTCAGGATCTATCATGCCACAGTTACGGAGAGCAATCTTGATCTGATCCCGGAAGAACGCATTGTCCGCCGTTTCAAACAGATCGGTTTTTACGACGTATTCCTTTACCGGCTCCTGGTGCTTGATGTGTTTTTCAATAATCTCTACGGCCTTACTCTCGTCAATGTTACCGTATATATATGAACCCTGTTCGTCGATGACCTCAACCAGGGGTTCACGGAAGCACATACCGATGCAACTGGTTTTCTTAAGTTCAAAATCAAGTTTGTCAACAGCTTTCAGACTGCTGATCTTTTCATATGTTTTATTGGCTCCGGCAGCTATTCCGCAGCTTCCCAGACCAACGATGACTTTTGTTTTGCTCATGATAAGGTGGTTTATTTGGATGCCTCAGACAATGGGGCTAATTGTTTTCTTTGATACGGATTTCTTTGATGATGTTGACGCAGCTCGCCTTGGTCAGTTTGCCGTATGTTTCGCTACCGATCATCATGACGGGTGCCAGTGAACAGCATCCCAGACAGGCTACCGATTCGAGGGTGAAGAAACGGTCTTCTGTAGTTTCCCCGTCTTTCACGCCCAGGGACTCTTCCAGAGCTTCGGTGATGGAATTGGCGTTCTGCACGTGACAGGCCGTACCGTGACAGACTTTGATGATGTGCTTGCCCACCGGCTTCAGCCTGAATTGTGCGTAAAAGGTGGCGACGCCGTACATATCGCTGAGCTTGATGCCTGTAACCTCAGCGATTTTTTCGAAGGCGATCCTGGGAATGTAGCCATAGGTTTCCTGCGTCCCCTGAAGAATGGGGATCATATTGCCCTTTTTGGTTTTGTACTTCTCGAGCAGGGGTTCGATCAGGCTGAGATCAACCTGGTCATGAACCTCTTCCTGCCTCACTGTCAATGATCTTTCGATGCGCATATGGTTTGAATTAATGGATGGATGAATGAGGTTTGGTTTTGCTCAAAATTATTAAATGTTAAGAGGCACTATTTTTTGCCGCTTAATTTAAAAATGGTCTAAAGAAAGCCTAAGGGTTTGTATGTCAAAACACTAATAAGATCATCCGTGAATTACGGATGAAAAATCATGGAATTACGTATCCTGCGGCGGGTGCGTAATTGAGCAGGTTCAGGAGGAAGA
>CALGYY010000050.1 GCA_937934705.1 uncultured Bacteroidota bacterium | reverse complement strand
TATCATTCCTGAATAAAAAAAAGAGGCCGTCTCGATTTTGAGACAGCCTCTTTTTCTTATTCAATCAGCATTTTCTGCGTGATCGTCTGTCCCCTGAATTCCATGGTATAGAAGTACACTCCGGGGCTCAGATGATCTGTATCCAGCGTCCAGGTATGAGTGCCCGCAGGATAAGCAGCATATCGCCTGAGTATTTCCTGTCCCTGCAATGTGGTGACCACAAGCTGCACATTACCTTCCATCGGAATGGCAAAGGGAATTTCGGTACTCATGCCGGCAGGATTGGGAATATTCTGTCCCAGTGCAAAACCTTTCACCAGGTACTCTTCAACACCAATGGCATTGGTGACCTGCAAGCACAGAGAATCATTGAAACGATAAGCATCTGCGGGCATACCGGTAAACGAACAGAAAGTAAAAGTGCCACCCGGAGCAATAAAGGTATTTGTGAAAGAGAACTCTGCACTGGAATCCGGCGGTAATGATCCTGTCCAGTTCTCGATGATCAGACCGCCGCCCGATATCACAAATGCAACAGGGACGGTCAGCAGCGTATCTGTACCATAGTTATGGATCGTCACCTGGGGATGCACAAGACCTCCCGGTATCACAGGAGCCGGTTCTTCGATGTCGACTATCCCGGCATCGTAAGGCAGGCGCGGAACCCTGATCTCAATATCATCAACGGCCCAACCATTATATGTATTGACGCTTGCATTGGTATAAAAATAGAAGCGGAATTTAAAGTTCGCCTGATTGTTGAACTGGGTCAGATCATAAATGGCTTCTCTCCATCCCCCGTATTCTCCGTTCCAGAAGAATTTTCCGTTTGTGAAGGTATTGTACCAGTTCACAGAATTAGGATCGTTCTGATACCCCAGCGTGATATACGTTGTGCCGTTATTGATGCTGTACTGCAGGTTCCCACCGTCCATGGGTTCAGCTTCCCACCACTGGAAAAACCGGAGCACCGCATTGTTTATGCCGCTCAGGTTAATCGAGGGCGAATACAGATAATCTTCCCGGTTGTTCAGGTAATTGCCCACCAGTCTCGTCTTCCAACATCGGGTCGGGCTGTGACTCGAATTGATCACGGTGGATGCCGGCACACCATGTTGCCACAGACTGTTCTGATTGGTTGTCCAGTTGCTGGTTGTCACTTCAAAATCATCCAGCCAATAGGTGATAGGCGGCAAACCGAAACAATAGGTACGGATCGTATCATTGAAAGTATTGGAATCTCCGGCAAGGGTCGTATATGCCAGCAGGTCGTTGGAACCCGTGTTAACTGTGAAGTTTCCCAGTAACACATCAGTCGTGGAATCCGGCAGCAGCGTACCACTCCAGTTATACGTTTGCAGCGTTCCTCCGTCGTGTGACCAGTGAATATCCACCGCAACCAGCGTGTCTATTCCGTTGTTTTTCAGTTGAACTTCCAGGTCGATCTGTGAACCCACAGATTCGGAAGCCTGTGGTGATACAAATGACAGCAAAGCGGCATCATTTTGTAAAATGGGAAATATGAATATGCGGTAATCTTCTGTTTCACCCCAGGTATAGGTTCCGCAAGGCGTCACAGATGCTGCGGATCCGCCCTCGACCGCCACCAGGCGCATTCGGGTCATACCGCTGACAGCAGATGAGGGAATGTGCACCATTCCATTGAAAGTCTGACTAAGTGGTGTGCTGGCATAGGCACTGCCGAAGACCACCTCGTCCGGCTCTGTGAAAACACCATCCGCATTGAAATCAATATATGCCTCGCAATAACCTGAATACCCGTATGTCCCGCTGAACCCGATGCAAACGGTAATGGGATAATCTCCATCAAGGAAAACATAGGCAGGAGATAAAGTGGTGTAGTCACTGTAGGTCCCGTTATAAGGTGTTGGTGAAGCATTGCTGATTCCTCCGAATGACACACAGGTGATATCATCGTCAGCGGTTGATGATGCTGAGCTCGGACAATACACCGGCATCTGGTTCTCAACGGTTTTAAAGGCAGTGTCATTCACCTGATATGCATCTCCCGACAGTTCTGTCCATGCCTTAAGATCGTATATATTGTATGTGTTCAGGTTGGCTTGTGTCAGGAAAACAAAAACCAAAGTATCTCCGGGCTGTATGGTATCATGGATGGAATCGTAGACCGGGGCAAGTGCATTCACCTGATAAGCGATCGGGAAATGGCTGATTTCTGAAGTTCCATAATTCCTCACCCTGATTTCAACCGATTCCATACCCAGATTCACTGCGGTATTTGGCTGGTCGATGGCAATCACTCCGGCATCAAATGCAGGCACACCGCTTGGCTGAACCTGCACCTCAATTCGGTTGCTGGGGCATCCGGAAGAGGTTGCTTTCAGTCTCATGTTCGGTCTTTGCATAAAAGGGGTTGTATAAGATGGTGCTCCGGCTACGCAGACGGAACCGCCATCGGAGTGGAAATCGAGTGAACTTGTAAATGCAGTTGAAGTCTGATTCAGAACAGCATTGCTTGTCCACCCGTTGGGGTAATTATCAAAACAGGTTTCCACCAGGAGGTTCGAAACACCATCCCACGTATAAGGAATGGAGAACACGTGCTCATTCCAGCCGGTTATTGTTGCGAATGAGGGCTGGGAATATACCGTGGTCAGCCCTGTTGTAATCCACGATGAAAGATTCACCTGCGAAGTTTGCCCGATGCTTATACTGAGGTTGCTCAGCGCCGCACCTGCAGGTGTAACAACATCAAAAGCCAGGGCTGTAACCGGACCAGGACCAATACCTGCTGCACTCAGTTCGGATGCCAGAATCAGAAACTGCTGACGCGCTCCGTTGTAATATTGTCCGTAAGGGCAAGGGTAGCCTGAGGTTGAATTGTTCAATGTTCCGGTGCCTACAAAGAAATCAGTACCTGAGGATCCGTTTCTGGCCTCAACATAATACGAAATCGTATCAAAGACAACAGGTGTCTGAAAATCAGGACCCTGAAGAATATAATTCCCCGAAACAGGATCGTCAAACCAGTAAATATTGGCTGGGGAAACCGCATGAAGAACCGTATCTGTCGCGTACGGGACAATGTAAACCGAGTCGACCAGGGGGTCTGGGGGGATAAACATGGAAATGACCTCCTTCCCCAGGGTATCATTGAAATCAAAGGGGTCGCCTGCCAGTTCAGTCCAGGCCAGAAAATTAAAAACGGAATCTGTGTTAAGCACGCTCAAATCGACCAGAGCTGCGAAAGTATGCCACGCGGAATCTCCGGGAATCAGTGTATCCGGAATAAGTTCAGGCCCGGCCGGGCTTGATCCGTTAACCTGATAATTGACATAAAGATCGGTAATGGTGTCTGACCCTGTATTTTTCACCAGAACTTTAACCGCTTCTATTCCCAGTCCGCAAGCGCTTAGTGGTTCTGCAATCTGCAGCATTGCTGCCTCCTGAGCAGGCGGCTGGTAGATCATGATGTTGTCAAGAAAGCAACCGCTTCCATTTGGAGTTGTATAGTCGTAACTTTCGTAATGCTCTCCCCAGAATTCGATGACCAGAGCTGAGGCAGGAAGGAAAGCGCTCAGATCATACTCATAAGTTTCGTACGGTGTTGTAAATCCCGCAGGCTGAAGGTGGGGTGTTACCATAATGCCATCAACGGTCACCCTGAAATTGGTGTATTCAGGATCCCATAAATAAAGCATCTTCAGATCAAACTTCATGACTAGATGTGTTATCGTATCTGTATTCACGATCAGTCTCATACTGGCCTTCTGATCCGGATTAACAGAGGGTTCCCAGACATAGTATACAGATCCGGTCAGGGTATCGGTATACACCATATAACCGCTGGAAGAGGATGCATCGAAAATAACACCGCCTGTTCCTGTGTTGGCGGCAGCAGGGTCAAAAAATGCCCGTCCGTAGGCACCTGTTTCTATACAGAAATCATTCAGTGCAGCCACTGAATCGAGAGGGTTGAAATAAGGCAGGGGAAGCGGTGCAAAAGCATTGAAGCTGAATGACAGTGTATCATTCAGATTAAACTGATCGGTGGGGTATTCTGAATAAATAATGAGATTATGAAGTCCGGGAGTGAGCGACAGACCGCTGACAAAGGAGAAAGTATCGATCTCACCTGCGGCCAGCGGCAGAACGAATGATTCTGAAACGGGTGGCAATGAGTCGAGCCTGTATGTAATGTTGAAAGGCACCTGAAGGGTATCGGATCCGTAATTCGCAACAGCGACCTTCAGCGGGTTGGTGCCGGCCGGGACGCATCCTTGCAGATCAGGTACAACAACGGATTCCAGGCCGGCATCCTGTTCAAATGGGGGAATTATGGAGAAGTCATCGACAGAGAATCCATCGTACTGACCGCTTACATCAGAAGTAAAAATATAACGGAACTGAACCGGTCCCACAATATTGTTTAACTGGGAAAGCAGGTATTCGCATTTGACCCATCCGCCTGAATAGCCTGTCCAGACAGGCTTTCCCAAACTTGAGCTGACAGAGGTATAATTGAACCAGTTCACAGCATTGGGGTCACCCACACTACCAAGTACCTGCCATGTCGAGCCGTCTGTAGTATACTCCATGGTCACTCCGTCGCAGCAACTTTCGAGTCCGTAATTAACCCAGAAAGAGAGCGTTGCATTTTCAGTTGCAGAAAAATCAAATACCGGTGAGTACAGATGACAATTTGCGTTTGGCATATATGTATTAAGCAAATTGATGTCCCAGGCATTGGGATCAGAATGGGCAGTATTACATGAGCCATAAGCGGGGGTCCCTAATTCCCACTGGGTACCTGCAGTAAAAGTCGTATCATAGAAAAGTACAGATGCTCCATCAAAATCGTCCACGTATGGAAAATGTATTCCGGTTGTGGCCACAAAGCTCCTGAAGCCTGTCAGGGGATTCAGTTTTACATTAAGCGCCGGGGAGGCATCCGTTGCGCGAATGAAATAAGACACGGTATCCTGGTCATTCACGGCCGGGACAAGGCCATTCATCGTATCGCCTGACACGACTGTCATGAGCACGCTGTCCAGCGTTCCGCTGTTCACTTTATAGAAGAGCATCCCTTCTGAAATGCCCGAAACATCTGACAAAACAGCCTTGATATTGTAAGGACCAAGGTTATATACTGTATTCAGGTACAAGGGGTTAATATATGTAATGGTGGGCGGATCAAGTTCTGAGAATGACATCAGCACACTGATATCATCAATGAGCCAACCATAATTGGCATTGGCTCCGTTGCCATTACCGTCGCGCAATGCAAAGCGTATCCTCACATTGGGGCTATTGCCGGCCAATGCAGAAATATCGAATTCCTCATCTTTCCACCAGGTATTGTTGGGGACTGCAGAGTTATTGGTTGGCGCCCAATTCAGCGGATAGGTATTGGAGTTGAATTTATTCCCGTTATTGACAAACTGAGAATTCCCCGGATCGTGGTATTGGATTCCGGTTAATTTCACCCAGGGACCCCCGTTAGCAGAAACTTCAATCTCACCGGCATCCAGAAGTTCAATCTTACAAATGTGAGAGAAGCGCAGAATTACAAATGAGTTGCCAACAGTACTGAAAGGTGAGGTAGTAAGATATGAAGTATCGCTTGCGGTCACCTTGCTTGAATCGCTTCTGAGTCCGCTGTGGAACAGGGCGGTTGAGATGGCCCAGGGGGTTGGTGTCCCTGAAGAACTGACACTGTCGTCAAGAGAGGGTAATTCAAAGTTCTCATGATAGCCGATCACCTGTGCAAAAGACACGAGCGGCATGATAAACAGCAGGACAAAAAAGATCTTTTTCATGGGAGAAGCGATTGATTACTAATTATAAGCAAAGATATGGGAAAAAGTTTCTGCACCATCAGCCGTGTTAAAAAAACCTTAAACAGTATTCACAGCGAATACTTATGATACAAGCCAGGCTTCATCCGGAAATGACATCAGAAAAGCAGGACTCCAATTCCGAGTTTTACGTTGAATAAGAGGTGACGACCCATACGCTCAAGGCTGGCCCTTTCAAGGTAGTTGGTTTCTCCATACACTGTATTTTTGCTGGCAAAATGCCGCGGTGACAGGCCTATCCTGAATCCGTAATCGATGAACATCCGGTTAAAAAGCAGCCGGTTTTGTCCGAAATCAATCATAAGGGCGTAATTTACCACTGTTCCGGGATCAACGAATTCCGGACCGGTGTACTCCGCTGGCGCGAACAAATAAACGGGATTACCTGCTGAGGGTTTGATGAGCTGTATCATCAGCTCCGGTTTAATATATGTCCCCAGGGGAGCAATGCTGCCTTTAAAAAAGATTCTCTGATAAATTCCAATTCCGTAAACATCCATATTTCCTACACTGTTGCTTCGCAGGGAAACATGCTGTAAAGAAAAGCCTCCATGACCATCGGCGAGAAGATAATAATCCGAAAGCGTATTCTCATATGAGAAGTTTGTATGAACATAGGCGAAGCTCAGCCCGATGCTCAGGCTTCGGGCAACCGCAGCATCCAGAAAGAAATGATGATTTGTATTAAAGGATAGCCAACCTTTACCGCCATGTTCTGACGGACCAGTAATAGCCTGGGAAGTATAAAGATTGTAATTCAGTGAGAAATGTTTGCCCAGATATCCGCTGTTTTGAGATTGAGCAGAGGTCGTCAGCAAAAAGACCAATATGAACATGAAGCATCTATTCATAGTACCTCCGTGTTGCGTTCATGAAATCATACAGGTGCGATTGCAGATGATCGTTACTCAGGTCCGACCGGTTTCTGGTGGATTTGAGCAAGCATATGCGGCCGGTTTTTACATTGAACAACACATAGTAATAATACGTCTGGACTCTTGGAACAATGAACTGATAAATTGTATAAGGCCAGAAATAAGGCATGAGTGACATCACCACCAGTTTAAAGACAGGTTTTCGTTTCTGCATGCTCATAATGGCAGTCCAGCCAAGGTATGGAGTTTCGTGACGCTGCATGATGGTATCAATATATTGAGCACTGAAAGAAACCACCACACCTTCGCGGAGTTGGTTGAATCTTTCTTCAATATATTCATTAATGGCTGACCATTCATTGAAAGCTGAAGTAGTCTGATGACGAATTGCACTGCTATCAGCAAAATGAAGCTCCAATCCCACCCTATCAGCATTTTTACCAAGCAATTCCTTGACCCTGGCGGTGTTGACCAAAGATTCCGCTGCCGACACCTGATTTCTGATTCTTGCATCCGCCTTAACAGTGTAAGGATCCGTCATGACCAATCTGGTCACATACGTTCTTTGATGGTGTGGAATCTGAGGTTTCCGTTCAGGTCTGTCAAAAGGGGTGTAGCTGTTGGCGCGCTCCTCTTCGGCCCTCATAATAGAATCCGAAATATTACTCCAATGTGAGAACTCTGCAGTAAAAACACTGTCAGAAAACAGATCCACAAAGGCGAATTTGGTAAAAGTCGTATCAATCTTTTTCGACAGGACTTTACTCCTCTTTGATTTATTGGTGATGGTGTCGGCTGCCAGAATGGCCTGATCGTTTTCAGCTTTCAGCTCCTGCATTGATTTGCTGTAGAAGAAGGCCGGTTTGATTTCATTGGTAACAAAGAGCGAATAAAAGAGTTCATCCTTAATTTCTCTAAGATAGACATCATCAGGATAATCCCTGTTAAGCCGCCACACATAATTCAGGGCCAGAATATTCATATCTCTCTTACTCAGCTTGGTGATCATAAAGCTGACCTGCTTCATTTCCCCGGTCACATTGCGATAATACGGTGTCACATCTTCAGCCTGTCCCAGGTTTTTGTATTTGACCAAGCCATATAATGATGCTGCGAAGCATTTTCTGATAAAAGGGTGCGACGGATATTCATCCAGCAAAACAGCGGCTATATAGCAGGCTTCACCCAATTGATGTTGAACGAGCAACTGCCTGAGAACTTCGAATCGTGCCAGCGTCACGGCTTCCCTGAAAGCCATGGTGTCACTCTTAAACAGCTGATTACCTGAAAATTTCAAACTATCGATCAAATCCCGTATATCCGTCTTTCTTTGTTCGACACTGGGGTGGGTGCTGTTTTGATCATCCTCCTCGGAAGCTTCCCGCGGACCAATATCATCGGCATAATAATATAAAGGGAAAACCATATGAGCCGTTTCCAGGTGGCTCATTGTAAAAACACGGTTTGAAAAAGGGAATTCCGAAAACAGCAGGATGTCAAAAACGGACTCTATCGCCGTCGCATCATAAGAAGTTGTCGAATAAAAACGCCTCAGAGCCTCCTGATCAGAAAAGGTCTCAATCTCTTTGGACCTGTAATTAAGACTCAGCAATCTTTCACTCAGTGACAGATTCCTGATCGAGCGATCGCTTCTTCTTCTTTTCGTAACCTTCTCCTTTTCCAGGAATATCGTAATATTATGCTTATGCAGATAATGAATGATTTCATGAGCAAGAATGTACGCCAGCTCAGCCTCATTGTTCAACCTGGCGATCAGTCCTACATTAACCAGAATCACTCCCTGATCCGTTGAATAAGCGTTGGCATAGGGTGAACGGGTAGTATAGAACCTTAATTCCCTTCGGATCTCAGGAAAACCAATCAACAGTGAATCTGCAACACGATTAATATAAGTGGTCACAGGGTCACCAAAGATAACCCTTCCGCCGAGGAACATCTCGTCAAGATTGTAAGAAGCCGTCAATTCAAACTTTTCTTCTCCTTTGGCGCGTTTATTCTTTGACATATCCTGTCTGCGTTCCTGATAATCCTTCCCGCTCCTCTCCATGGCCCGGATGATGTCTTCCGGTACAGAGCCTTCAGCTTTAAGACGGCTGAACTCCCTGATATATGATGACTGAGCACTCACAGGCATAATCCCAAAGAAACAACACGACGCAATCAACACACAAAAGATAATGGCTCTTCTGATCATGATCATCAAATAGATTCTGCGAATATAGTTATAAGAACTGAACAATAATAAAAGACGTGTTAACTGGTAAAAATAAGGGGAGTAAAATTGTTTACCCCCCTTAATAAGACCGGTCTAACGAATCACTTATGTTTTTCTATGATTTTGACATCAAGGTACTCATCGCCAACGATGCGCATCAGATACACCCCATCAGCAAAATGTCCGGCCGGAATGCGGTACTCTGTTTCACCGCTTAAATTCTCGCTGAATATCATTTTGCCTTCGATAGTATAGATACTAACTTTCAAATTCCGGTTTTCGATGCCCGTTATCATGATGTAATCCCGGAACGGAACAGGATAGACATCAATGAGCATTTCATCACTCTGATCAGCTGCAATTCCGGTGCACAGGTCAACTGAAAGCAGGGAGCTGTCAGACCACGTACCGCAACCGTCTGATTCAACATAGCACTGATAATAGTATCCGTTGCAACTCATGTCTGCTCCCTGAACAGACAGGCTATTTGCATCCCAGCCGGAATAAACAGGTATTGATCCTGAAGAGGTAATGGCCTGCCATCCTGATCCGTCGTTGACAAACCACTGGTAGATCAGGTTTATTCCCGTTGCCTGTATACTGAAAGAAGTATCAGTATTCTCGCAGATCAATACATCTGCAGGTTGCTGTGAAATTAATGCTGCGGGCATCGGTGTTACATAGAGATCGACTGAAGTACCAATGCCGCAGGCATTCGATGGCGTA
>CALGYY010000049.1 GCA_937934705.1 uncultured Bacteroidota bacterium | reverse complement strand
TGATTTCATAAGTGTAAGTTTTCTTTTCCACGGTAAGGCAACTGCTCAGGATGAAAGCAAATGCTGCTACGGCTAACAATAAGATCTTTAGTTTGTTCATGCTGTTTGTTTTTTTGCGCTCAGATACCGGCCCGTTCCGGCTTCATTAAGGCACATGATTAATTGATCCGGGGAATATTCAAATTTTTTTCAAAATTAACTATTTTTGTCTGACCTCCGAAGGCAAATTGTAAAAACCGACTCCATCCTTATGAAAATCTCCGTTGACATTTCTTATTATCCTCTGAATGAGGAATTTGTTCCGCATATTCTCGATTTTATCGCCAGGCTGAAACAGCATCCCGGAATTGTCGCAAAAACCAACGGAATGAGTACCCAGGTCTTTGGCAACTATGATGAGGTGATGCATGCCATCGTGAAGGAAATGCACAAATCCTTTGAACTGCCACATTCGGTTTTTGCGCTCAGAGTGGTCAATGCAGATCTTCAATGAACATAAAAACATTCGATAAAATTAAACTTCATTAAGTAAGTCCCGGAGAACCAGAAAATGAAAAAAACATTCAGAATATTCACTTGTATTTTATTATTAACGGTCATTTCCGCAAGCTACAATTACGTGAATGCCCAGCGCAAGGTTTACCTGTGTGAAAGCTATACAAAATCGGGTCAACCGATCGGAGCCGATGTGGAATGGACCATGGGCAGCGGGGGAGGAGGGGTTTACATCCTATTTACCAATGGGGGCGATCTGATCAGCTGGAACACCATTTATATTATGATTGATCGCTTCAGCGGAGGGAAATACCAGCTTGTGGATACCAAAACCATCACACCCGATCCGGCAAAAGCGTGGTATGTTTATGATTACAATTTTACAGAAGCGGGCAGTTATAAGGTAACAGTCAGCGATGCCAGCGGCAATAAACTGGCCTCTGAGTATTTTGACATTATCGTAAAAAGTGAACAGACAAGTACCGCCGGAAACCCTGACGCAGAAGTGATCTTCTGCCTGGATGTAGATGAGGATATCAATCCGGTGGACGTGGGAACCACCTTCTTCATTGACCCTAATAAGGGAAGCTATATTTATATCTATATCGATCATAAAACGCCTTTTAATACAGATGGCTTATTTGTAGATATATTTAAGGGCAATGATTACGGTGAGTTTGTGGATACCAAATCACTGACGATCCAAAGCCAGTGGGTCGCAACCTACTTCAAGTATACTTTTACTTCCGCAGGCCAGTATAAAATCATTATCTCTTACAAAGACCAATCGTTCATGCAGTCGGGCTATGTGACGATCAAATACGATTAGGATCGGAATGGACGTCACCCTGCAGTGGTTTTCTAATCACTATCTTGAGCTCTCTGCCTTCGTTTTCGGGGTACTTGGTGTCTGGCTCACGGCCCGTCAGAGTATCTGGTGCTGGCCCGTAGGCCTGGCAAACGTCGTGCTTTCCCTCTTCGTTTTTTACTTTTCCCGACTGTATGCTGATGTACTGCTTCAGGTTTTTTATTTTGTGATGACCATCTACGGATGGATCAACTGGCTGCGCGGAGGCGAAAAGAAAAGTGTGCTGAAAGTCCGGCGTATCAGGTTTTCAGAGCTTTGGCTGATGGTGGTTTGCGGGATGATCATGGCTGCCCTGACCGGCTGGTTGTTCAGCACCTTCACCAATGCTTCCCTTCCGTGGCTGGATTCACTGGTGGCCGTTTGGGGTGTGATTGGAACCTGGGCCATGGCCCGCAAGATTATGGAACACTGGCTGATATGGGTGGTTGTGGATCTCCTGTGTGTAGGCATATACGCATACAAGGAATTGTATTTCTTCACGGCCCTGTATTTTATATTTACCTTGCTCGCCCTTTACGGATGGAAACAATGGATGAAGGATTACAAACAACAACAGGCAGGAAACTGAAAATTGCGATTACCGGACCCGAGTCAACAGGCAAGTCATCTCTCGCGGAGGCTTTGGCACTGAAGTTCGGATGTGCCTGGGTGCCGGAGTATGCCAGGCAATACCTGAACAATCTGAATCGTCCCTATACGTTTGAAGACATCGCGGAAATTGCCCGGGGGCAGCAGAAGATGATCCTGGAAGCAGAGCGAAAGCATGACAGAATTTTGTTTTGTGATACTGAATTGCTGGTGACCCTCGTGTGGTCAGTCTTCAGGTTTGGCCAATGTGACCCCTGGATAAGCTCGGAACTTGAAAAACAGCAATTTGACCTTTACCTGCTCTGCGACATCGACCTCCCCTGGGAAGAGGATCCTTTGCGGGAGCATCCCGACCGCAGGCAGGAATTGTTTGAAATATATCGTCGGGAGATCACCCGGCGCAGCTTCCCGTACTTCCTGGTCAGCGGAACAGGTAATCAGCGAACAGCATCGGCAGCAGCGGAAATTTTCCGTTGCTTTCCTGATCTGAAGCCCATCGCTTAAAGAAATACCTAAAGCATTGATAAATATTGCTTTAATTCTGTCTCCGCAAGCAGGACATGAACAGCAATGTAAAGCTTGCTGAATCTTAACAGATTGACCGCCGTTTTCGTTTCATCTTGTCGGATGCTGTTTTATATTTGTCACCTTCAGGCATGTATTCATTCACATAATGACAATCCAAATGAAAAAAACACTCTTACTGATCGTACTCGCCCTTTTCGGGCTCTGCTCATGCGAGAGCATGACCGGCAAGGAAATTATGCGGCTGTCCATGAAAAAGGTCAATGAGCCGGTGACTTCCTCAGCAGACCTTAAAAAAGGGGATAAACTCAACATCTGGCTGGATCTCGACCTGAAATACAGTTCAGATAATGAATACGAATTCAGGGTGCTGACCATGAAAAACAATGATTCGATCTGGTACGACAAGCTTCATCCCGGTCAGGCCAAGGTTAGCCTGAAGAGCAGTGAAGTAACGCTCGGGGGAGAAACGACCTACTCTGTGATGTGTAAGGTTGGGTATTATTCCATCGAAGAGGATGGCACCTATAGTTTTTCGGCCTGGTTGGCGGCAGAGGATTCTGCTGATATGAAGATTGAAAAGGCTGATCTGGTTCTGAAACAGAAATGACCTGAATAATGCAGGCAGATTGAGGCCTGCATTATCCGGCCAGATCTTCAGCCAGTTTTTTGATGTCAATATTCAGGGAATCAATGCATAATTGTGCCCTTTGATAAAAAGGTTCACGCAGGTTCAGTTCATTTCTGATCCATTCCATCAGTTCATCACCCGAAAGCCCGGCAATAAGCGGACGGTGTGCTGAGTTATGCATCAGCCAGGAGAACAATTGATCAGGCTTGCTTTTCAGATAGATGCAAACACCCGTTTTGAGCATTTGATCCATATTATCAAAAAAACAGGGAGTTCCGCCTCCTGTGGAAATGACAACATCTTCTGACTGCATGACTTCTTTCAGTGCCTTTTGTTCTGCTTCCCTGAAAAAGGCCTCACCCGATGTGGCGAATATTTCGGAAATGGTCTGCCCCGTTCTTTCTTCAATCCATTGGTCAAGATCGATATGCTTCCTGCCCGTCAGTCCTGCCAGTTCTCCGGCGAGCCGGGTTTTACCCGTTCCCGTGAAGCCGATGATGTAAATCCTTTTCATCATTCCGCAAAGTTAGGGATTCAGGCTTAAGAGCGGCGAAATTCTTACATTTGCAGCTTTCCGGAATTCAGGCCCCAATATGATCAAAAGGCTCAGGAACGTGATGGCACGCCACCCGCGGATCGTGGAGAATTTTTTCTCCCTTTCTGCCCTGAATGCCATTGCATTCCTGGTGCCCCTCATCACGGTTCCCTACCTGACCCGTATATTAGGTCCGGAAAAGTTCGGTCTCGTGAACTTCGGTCTGGTCGTGATGCAGTATTTTATCATTTTCACAAGTTTCGGATTTGCCTTTTCTGCCACGCGGCAGATCAGCATCCACCGGGAAGACCGCAGAAAGGTCAGTGAAATTTTTTCCGCCGTTATCAGCTTTAAAATGCTGGTCAGCTTGCTGTCGGCCATCGTTCTCACCATCCTGATCCTGACCGTGGAACAGTTCCGCAACGATTATTTCGTTTTTATATATTCTTTCGGAATCGTGATCGGTGATGCCCTTTTGCCCCTCTGGCTGTTCCAGGGGATGGAGAAGATGAAGTTCATTACCCTGGTGAATTTCATTTCAAAACTGCTTTTTACCCTCCTCATCTTCGTATTTGTAAAGGAGGAGTCCGACTACCTCATCGTTCCCCTTTTCAATACGGCCGGTTATCTTGTGGCAGGACTGATCAGCTTCTTTATCGCTTTCCGGAAGTTCCGGCTGATTCCGATGTTGCCCCGGATGAACCTCATCAGGGAACAGGTAACAGAAAGCTGGTCGATCTTCGTTTCAACGCTGAGCATGAACCTATACAGGAATGCCAATACCCTCTTGCTCGGACTGCTCACAGGGAATTATGCCCTTGTGGGGCTGTACACATCAGCGGAAAAAATCGTAAAAGGATTGCAATCCCTGGTATCCCCCTTATCCGATGCACTTTTTCCTTTTCTCAGCAGAAGACTTGGACAAGGGGATGCAAAAGGAGATATCAGAACGATGGGACGCATAGGTTCCTGGTATTTTGTAGGTTTAAGCGTGATCTCGGTTTTGCTGCTGGTGTTCGCAAAACCTATTGTATCCCTTGTGCTTGGTGACAAGTTTCTGGATGCCGTCGACGATACCCGGATCATGAGCTTCGTAGTTCTCTTCGGCGGTATGAACTATTTCATGGGTATCCTCGGTATGGTGAATATGGGATACAAGACCCGATTTATGGTTTTTGTCCTCCTCACGGGACTGATCAGTATTGCCAGCCTTTTTGTGATGATCCCCCTATGGGGTGATGAAGGAGCTTCCCTCGTCATGCTGCTGAGCGAGCTCCTGCTGTTTGTTATGCTTCTGGTTTTTATGATCAAACTGAAAAATCAAAATGTCAGAGAAGTCGCAGAATGATCATCAGCGGGTGGCCATTATCCTCCTGAACTGGAATGGAAAGGAGGACACCCTGGCCTGCCTGGAAAGCCTGGAGAAAACGGGAGGGAAGGACTTTACTGTGCTGCTGGTCGACAATGCCTCTGAAGATGATACCATGGAGTCGGTACGCCTGAGAGATTTTAAAAATATCAATATAGAATATATCCAGAATAGTGAAAATTTTGGTTTTGCAAGGGCTAATAATATCGGCATCCGCTATGCATTGGAGCATTCCTTCGGGTTTGTGATGCTGCTGAATAACGATACAGTGGTTTCACCGGACTTTCTTGAGAAGTTGCTGGCGTATGCAGATCTTCATCCGCAAACTTCGGTTTTCACCCCTCAGATCCGATACTTCGGAAGGGATGAACGGATCTGGAACTGCGGCGGCCGCCTGACATCATACGGTTCTAAAAAGTACTATTTTGAGGATCGTTATCCTTCCGAACTGAAGGATTTGAAGGAATTGGAAGTCAGCTTTATCACAGGATGCGCACTGCTGATCCGGAGTGAGTTGCTGCAGCGTCATGGGCTTCTGAGTGAACGTTTTTTCTTCGGAGAAGAAGACTATGAGTTTTCATTGCGCATGCGTGAGTTGGGCCAGCGGATGGTGTGCGTGATTCCGTCGGTGATCTGGCATAAGGTCAGCAGTTCTGTGAGCAGAGCGAGCGATGCAGTGAGCGGAAGGATTTTTATCCATTACCTGAACCGTTTTATTAACCTCCGTTCTTTTATGCCCGCGTGGAAGTGGCTGCTGTGGAGAAGGTTTTATCTTAGTTATCTTCAATTGATTCTGATTCTGAGATACCGGGTAAGGCCAGCCGCAGTTCTCCGCTTTTCATCTGCCCTGATGAAGGAGTCACGACGGCTCGGGGGTGTGAGCAAAGAAACTTTTGATCGCTGGTTCGCACATGACTTTAATAAAAATATAAACCGCCGGTGATGAAAAGATGGCTGACCCTGTCCAATATTCACTTTTTCCTCTTCCTGGCGGTTGTGGCACTCATTCCTTTTGCGATGAACCTGATTTCCTACACGCTGGCTCTCTGGTTCATCACCGGAATCGTTCTTTACATCCTTCAAAGAAAGAAGGTGGAACGTCCCTCCCTTCCTTTGAGCGCTGTATTTCTGGGCCTCTTTTACCTGCTCGTCCTTGCGGGGATCATGATTTCGTCTGATGTGAAAGGTGCATTATTTGACGCACAGGTTAAACTATCGCTTTTTCTGATGCCGGTTCCGGTATTGCTGCTGGGAGCCTTGTACAGACAGAAACGTCAGCATGCACTGTTGGTTTTCACACTGGCCAATGTTATTGCCGTGCTTGTGTGCATCGCGGTAGCCCTGTTCCGCTCCATCCATGTGGGCCAGGGCGGTCTTATCTTCGATCCCATAGTTCCCGGAATATATCAGGACGTGAACACTGCGCCTTCCACATGGTTCTCTTACACTGATTTCTCCATATTCAAGCATCCCGCGTACTTTTCAATGTACCTCATTTTTAGCTTGTTTATCCTGGTGCATTTTTTTTCGACGAGGTATCAGGCCATCAGAAACATCAAAGTGTGGTATATTTTGCTCATCCTGATGGCCCTTGTTTTACTTGCAGGTGTTTACTTCCTACGGTCAAAGGCAGGCTACATCAGCCTCTTCCTTCTGCTGTGCCTTACAGTACTGCACTTCATGATCAGGAAAAGGAGAGTCCTGATCCCCCTGGCGCTGACTGCCCTGATCATGGGCCTGGCCGCCTTCTGGATCATGAATAACAGCCGCTTCTACTATGTCCGGACAGCCTTCGAAAACCGCAGTGAATTTTTCAGGACCATACAGGAAAAGGATTACAGGGCAATGATTGATGAGTATGGCATTGATCGCATCCCGCTCTGGATGACAGCGCTGGAAGCCGGGCATGAACATGCGCTTACAGGCACTGGTTCGGGTGATGTGCATCAGGTTCTGAATGAAAAATTCCGGCAGTATAATTTGTTTGAGCTCGAAGCTGCCCACTATAACTGCCATAACCAGTTCCTCGAAACCTATCTGGCAGGTGGAATATGGGGACTTTTACTGCTTCTGTCCTGGCTGATCTCACCGCTGATCCGGAAAAAAGTCAGGAAGCCCTATTCCCGTTTGGTACCGGTCTTCATCGGATTGCTGATCATTAATTACCTGTTCGAATCCATGCTGAATTCATTTGCCGGTGTTATTTTTACGGCCTGCTTCTATACCTTGCTGGTGATTGCAGGCCCTGATCGTGAATCAGATCACGTAAACAGACTAAAAGAATGCTGAACTGGCTGCTTTTCGGGTTTCTCTTCCTCCTGCTTTTCGGGATGACCCGCTATGACCGCAGGCTTTATGGCAATTACTTCTCCCCGGTGGCCGTACTCGGATGGCCATTGCTTCTCCTGCTCTCCCTGGCACTGATCGCGGCAGAACCGCTGGGTTTCCTTCCGCTCCGGCCCGATGTTCTTATCCTCTGCATTTTTGCCCTGCCGGTTTTCTGGCTTGGCAGCCTGGTCTGGAGCGTCATTTTGCCTAAGAGTTTGCTCCGGACAGCTGTTTCCCGTTTCCAATATGTCTTTCCGATCCGGCAGGCGCCTCTGAAATGGACGATGCTGATTCTGTCCTGGCTCATCATCATCCTGATGCTGCTTTCGCTGATGCGGGCCGTGGGCTCGTCTCTGAGCCTATCTGCGATGGGAACCGATGAGTTCACTTATGCATACTCCGGCTCGGGTTGGGCAGGACACGTTCTGGTTCTGGCTATCCTCGCACTGATCTACCTGATCGGTATCGTCAGAAAAACAGATTTTCTGACCCTGGTAACCATCATGCTGCTCATCGTGCTTTTGCTTCTTCAGCAGGTCAAAACCTGGCTTTATGTCCCCCTTGTGGGGGGTATCCTTCTGCGGTTCTATAACCTCAGAAAAATCAGAGTGAATCCGATTCTTCTTGTAACAGGACTGGCAGCAGGGGTCGCCCTGTTTTTCCTGACCTATTATTTTGCTGTTGGAATCGATGAAGGTGACTTCGCCCGGAAGAATTACAATATCGCACGACATTTCCTGGGTTATGTCTTTGCCGGTGTGCTGGGATTTGGTGAACATATGCAGAGAGGTTTGCCGGTGGGTGAATTACCCGAAGTCCTCTTCATGCCATTGATCAACCTCTGGAAGTTCATTACCGGTCAGCCTGTCAGCGGTGTCGTGAGCAATTACCATGTCTGGATAGATGTGAAAAGCCAGGTTGATGTGAACGTGAAGACCTTCCCGGGTACCATTTATATCCACGGGGGCATGATCTGGGGATTGGTTTACCTCTTTCTGGCTGGTTGTATGCTTTATTTTAACTGGATACTGGCCAGCTTATCGAAGAATTACTGGTTCACTGTTTTATACATTCTCCTGGCAGCACCCTTGGCCCTGGGTTGGTTTGATTTCTATTACAATCAGTTGACATTTATAGAATTACCGGTGATCCTGGTTGTGATTGCGTTTTTGTCACATAAAAAGGCGGATGTATGAAGGTACTGATGGCAGCCAATATCAACAGTGCACATACCAGGAAGTGGATCACGGCCCTTTCGTCGGAGGGTTTGGAATTGCTTGTCTTCAGCCTGACACCACCATCAGATGACGATTACCGTACGCCAGCCGGGGTCAGGCTCTTCGATGCAGGCCTGTCACCTGCTGTGCACGGAAATGACAGCAGTCTGAAAAAATCAAGATACGTCTTTGCATTGGGAAAACTCAGAAAGCTGCTGCGTCATGAAAAACCCGATATACTTCATGCGCACTATGCATCAAGCTATGGATTCCTGGCAGCACTCAGCGGATTTCATCCCCTAGTGGTGTCAGTCTGGGGCAGCGATGTTTTTGAGTTTCCACTCGATTCGATATTGCGGAGAAAAATCATCCGTCACACCTTCCGCAAAGCCGACCGCATTCTTTCCACCAGTCATATTATGGCCGTGGAAATTGAAAAATACTCTGGCAAGGAAATCACCATTACCCCTTTCGGGATCGATATCCGTCATTTTGCACCGCAAGCCGGCAAGGCAGGCATTGGGCGCGAAGGCTTTGTGCTGGGGATGGTGAAAAGCCTGGAAAAGGTATATGGACAGGAGACTTTACTGGAAGCCATGGCCCTGTTGAAAAAGGATGAGCCTGCACTTGTTCTGAGGGCAGTACTGACCGGGACCGGAAGTGAAGAATCGAAGCTGAAACAAAAATGCAGGCAATTGGGGCTTGAAGGGAGCGTCGAATTCACCGGCTGGGTGTCTCCGGCTGATTTGCCGGATGTTTTCAATTCCATGGATATTTTTGTGAACGCATCATTATCGGAAAGTTTCGGAGTTTCAGTACTGGAAGCTTCAGCCTGCGGCCTGCCTGTCATCGCTTCGGATACCGGAGGCCTTCCGGAAGTCTTGGTCAATGGTGAAACAGGGCTTCTTTTCCCGGCCGGAGATGTGAAGGCGCTGGCTGAAAAGATCAGGGTTCTGTCAGGCGACAGTTCCATGAGACAAAGAATGGGAGAAAACGGGAGGAAGATGGTGACGGAGAGATATGAGCTTGGTATATGTGTTCAAAAGATGGTGAATGTATACAGGAGTTTACTTTGAAATGGAAGGAAGCAGAGAAGAATACCCGTATATCAGTGTGATTATTCCGATGCGGAACGAGGAAGCTTTCATTAAGGCCTGCCTTGAATCAGTGTTGTCGTGTGATTATCCGCATGAGCGGATGGAGGTGTTGCTGCTTGACGGGATGAGCAGGGACCGCACACGTGAAATCATCAAAGAAATTCTGCAGCCGGGACATCACGCGGAAGTGAAACTTCTGGAGAATCCCGGACTAACGTTTCCTGCTGCGGTGAACGCCGGATTCAGGGCTTCTGCCGGTGATTATATCCTGATTCTGGGGGCGCACGCGGTTTATCCGCCGGATTATTTCTCAGCCTGCATCGAAACTGCTTTACGGACAGGTGCGGAGAATACGGGTGGTGTATTAATCACAGAAGGCCTGAACCAGAGTTTGGCCGGCAAGGCCATAAGTCTTGTCCTTTCGTCTGCTTTCGGGGTTGGCAACTCCACTTTCAGGACAGGAAGTAATGTTGAGCAGGAGGTGGATACGGTCTTCGGCGGCTGCTATAAAAGATCAGTTTTTGAGAAGCTTGGAGGTTTCAATGAGAAACTGGTCAGTACGTCCGATATGGATTTCAATACCCGACTGATGAAAACAGGAGGCAGGATTATCATGAACCCGGCCATCCGCCTGACCTATTTTACGAGGACCGACTTCGGTAAGTTCTTCCGTAATAATTTCAGGAACGGATACTGGGTGATATATCCTCTGAAGTATCTCAATTATCTTCCGGTACGCTTCAGGCATCTTATTCCGCTGATCTTTGTGAGTGGTCTCCTGGGCGGAGCCGCCCTCAGTCTTGTCTGGACACCACTGGCCTGGGCTTACCTCGGTGTTATGAGCCTTTATTTTATGATGGCCGCATTGTTTTCTTTAAGAGCCGCTCTAAAAAACCCGCTTTACCTGTTGCTGATGCCTTTTTTGTTCTTTATTTTGCACAGTGTTTACGGACTGGGCTCCTGGGTAGCCTTGATAAAGGTAATATTCACTAAATCAGAAAGGGCCGGGCATGAAGCGGGCGTTTGACCTCTTTTTTTCTTTCCATATCCTGCTGCTCCTTTTTCCTTTTTTACTGCTGGTTGCCCTCATTATTTTTCTGTACGACGGAGGAGCGGTATTCTACAAGGCTCCCCGGGTAGGCTTGCATGGTAAGATGTTTAAAATGTTCAAATTCAGAACAATGGTTCTGAATGCGGACAAAATCGGTCCTTCATCTACCACCCGAAGTGATCCCCGTATTACCCCGGTAGGGCGATTTTTGCGTAAGACCAAACTGGATGAGATGCCCCAGTTTATCAATGTTTTCATTGGAAACATGAGTGTTGTTGGTCCGCGCCCTGATGTGAAATCCTTCACTGACCTTTTTGATGAAAAGGAAAAAGCGATTCTGAGCGTTAAACCGGGAATAACGGACTATGCCTCAGTCTGGAATGCCGACGAGGCCGCGATACTTGAAGGGGCCGAGGATCCGGACAAAATGTACATGGAGAAAATCTGGCCGGAGAAGAAGCGACTGCAATTGAAATATGTAGCTGAGCACTCTATGAAGACTGACATCCGGATAATAATCTTAACTTTACAGGCTGTTATCAGCCCGTCGTCAGTCCGTGAGAGAGCAGCGGACGCTGCGGAAGGGTCAGACAGCCAATAATATGACAATGACTTACGAAACATCATTTCTGCACAGCTTATATTACCTGATGCTGCGCATCCGCAAGGCAGAAGAGAGCCTTGTGGAGCCAATACTCAGGGGTGAGATTAAGACCCCCTGTCATCTGTATTCCGGGCAGGAAGCGATAGCAACGGGCATCGGGGCGGCTCTTGATCCCACGGATTACATCTTTGGTAACCACCGCTCGCACGGGCATTATTTGGCTAAAGGGGGATCACTCAATGAGATGATCGCAGAAATTTATGGAATGGAGAGTGGTTGTTCACGCGGTCGCGGGGGATCCATGCATCTGATTTCACCTGAGCACGGGGTTTTAGGCATTGTGCCCATAGTGAGCGGCACCATTTCCCTGGCCATGGGTTCGGCACTGGCGTCCTCAATACGTAAGGATGGCAGGGTGAGCGTGAGTTTTTTCGGTGATGGAGCCACAGGAGAAGGGGTTTTGTATGAATCCCTGAATTTTGCTTCACTGAAGAAACTGCCCATCATTTTCGCCTGTGAGAATAATCTTTACAGCACCCATTTGCCTATCAGTGAAATCAGGACCAACGCGGAGATCCACAAAATTGCGGAACCTTTCGGAATCAAAAGTTACAGGGTCGATGGCAATGACGTATTGGAGGTATATGAGAAAGCTGAGGAAGCGGTTCATTATTGCAGGAGCGGACAGGGACCGGTTTTCATGGAGTTCCTGACCTATCGATTCAGGGGACATGTGGGACCCGATGACAATATTCAGGGCAGTCACACCGATATCCGACCCGTGAATGAAATCAGGCAGTGGCTGGAGCGTGATCCTATCAAGCTCTTCGAAGAAAAGCTGAAAAGCACGGAAGCGTTGGATGAGGCGATCATTGAAAAAATGAACCGGGAAGCCGAAGAGGAGGTAAAGGCTGCCCATGCTTTTTGTAAAGCATCAGTAAAACCCAGGGAGGAGGATCTTTACCGCTATGTCTTCAAATAACAGAACGATCAATTTTGGCCTCGCCATTAATGAGGCGCTGCGACAAATGATGCAGACCGACGCGGAGGTGATCCTCATCGGTCAGGGCGTTAAAAGTCCGTGGTATGTGGGGAATACCTGCAACGGGCTGGTCAGCGATTTTGGTGAAGAGCGGGTGATAGATACCCCTGTCTCAGAAAATGCCATGACGGGAGCTGCTGTCGGGGCGGCCATTGCAGGAATGAAGGCTGTGGTGGTTCATCCGCGAGTGGATTTCGTTTTGTATGCACTGGATCCTATCATCAACCAGGCAGCGAACTGGCATTATATGAACGGTGGAAAATCTTCTGTTCCCGTTGTCTTCTGGCTCATCGTAAACAGGGGAGGGGAGCAGGCCGCACAGCATTCGCAGGCGCTGCACTCTTTATTTGCGCACATTCCGGGACTAAAAGTGGTAGCCCCTTCCACACCGCATGACGCCAAGGGACTGATGATTGCGGCCATCCGCGATCAAAACCCGGTTGTTTTCATTGACGACCGCTGGCTTTACGGACTTAAGGAAGAAGTCCCCGCTGAGATCTATGAAGTGCCGATTGGCAAGGGTATCCTCAGAAAATCCGGTAGTGATGTCACCCTTGTATCCTGGTCTGCCATGGCCCGCGAAGCGCAAATGGCAGCGGATGAATTGGAGAAAGAGGGGATTGGTGTCGACCTGATTGACCTCAGATCGGTGAAACCCTATGATGAAGCGCTGATCCTGGAATCGGTGCGTAAAACAGGCAGGCTGGTGGTCGCCGATGGTGCCTGGAAAACCGGTGGCTTTGCTGCCGAGATCATTGCCACCGTGTGTGAAAAAGGATTTGATAAACTGAAGGCTCCTGCTGTCAGGGTTTGCCTGCCCGATTGCCCTGCTCCGGCTTCATCCAGCCTGGAGAAGGTTTATTATCTGACGGCCTGTGATGTTGTGAAAGCGATCAAGCATATTTTATAGATAATATTTTATTTAGTGATATAATGGAGAAACGTAAAGTCCGCTTCGTAGAGCCGGCCAAGCTTTACCGAATGATCAAAGAAGAACTTGATGCTGCGTATTTTGAGGTGATGTCGAAGGGCGACCTGATCGACCGGGGCCAGTTAAAGAGTTTTGAGCAGAACCTGGCGAAGTTCGTCGGGGTCAGATATGCCGTGGGTACCAACAGTGGTTACGATGCCCTGCACCTTTCGATGCGTGCTGCAGGGATAGGGGCAGGCGATGAGGTGATCGTCCCCGCCCATACCTTCGTGGCCAGTTGTTCAGCTATTGTGAATGTTGGGGCGACCCCCGTACTGGTGGATGTGGGGAAGGATTTCAACATTGATTGTGATAAGATTGAAGAGGTGATCACATCACGGACAAAAGGGATCATGCCGGTACATCTCAGCGGCTGGATGGCTGATATGCCGAGGGTCATGGACATTGCCGAAAGGCATCACCTGATGGTGATCGAGGATGCCTGTCAGAGCCTTGGCTCGACTATCCATGGAAAAGGCGCCGGAGCCTGGGGACTCACAGGATGTTTCAGTTTTTATCCCTTTAAAATCCTCGGCGGATACGGTGACGGAGGTGCCATTACCACGAACAGCGAGGAGGTAGCCAACTTTGCCCGGCGGATGCGTTTCAATGGTGAAGACCGTGAAACCGGTGAATACCACGGACATGGCTTCACCTGTCTGCTTGACAATCTGCAGGCGGCATTTCTGGATATTAAGCTGCGATATATGCCACAGTGGATCGAGAGGCGAAAATACATCGCACAAAAATACCGTGAGGCCCTGAAAGACCTGCCCGATCTGCTTTTACCGCACTACGACAGGGAAGGATATGATCATGTTTACCAGAATTACACCCTGCGTTCGAAACAGGGCAGTGTATTTTCAGACTACCTGAAGGAGAACGGGGTGGAGGTATTGACACAGTTCAGAAAGCCCTATTACAAGCATGCGGCCTTGAAACTCGAAGACCGGGGTTTTCCTGAAACCGAGGCCCTCAGCCGGGAAGTCTGCTCCCTTCCCATGAATGTGGAAATTGATGAGGAAGAACTGGATTACGTGATTCATGTGGTCCGTTCTTTTTATCACAAAAACTGATTATGCATATTCCCGGCAGACCACTTAATCCTCCGATGCTCTCCGATCACTATTCCGGTTTTTCATGGAGGCACAGACATTTCGGTATTCCTATGGCGGACCGGTGAGAATCATGCAGGCATCAAAATGAAATTATTCGGAAGAAATGAAGACTTTATCAGCCATTACCGGCTTGTTTACGGAATCAGTCATCAGGGAGATGACGCGTGTAAGTGATTCTATGGGAGGACTGAACCTGTCGCAGGGTTTTCCTGATTTTGAAAGCCCGGAGGGTATCAAAGCCGCTGCTATCGAGGCCATACAGGCTGATCTGAATCAATATCCCGTAACCTTCGGTGAACCGGAGCTCAGGGAGGCCATTGCCCGGAAAGCACTTGATTACAACAAGATTTCATGTGATCCTGCCACAGATATCACCGTTACCTGTGGCGCAACTGAAGCCATGATCGCCACTATGAAGGCCATCATTAATCCTGGTGATGAGGTGGTTATCTTTCAGCCCTTCTATGAGAATTATGGTCCTGACGTTATCCTGTCAGGTGCGACACCCCGCTTCGTCAGTCTCCATGCACCCGACTGGCACATTGATTATGATGAATTGGAGAAAGCTTTTGGTGATAAAACCAAAGCCATTATCATCAACACTCCCAATAACCCCACTGGCAAGGTTTTCTCGGCCGATGATATGCGAAAGATCGCTGAATTGTGCATAAAATGGGATGTGTACGCGGTGACAGACGAAATCTATGAACACATCTTGTATGATGATCTGAAACATATCTCACTGGCTTCAATTCCGGGAATGGCAGAGCGGACCATCACCATTAATTCTGTATCCAAGACTTATTCGGTCACCGGATGGAGGGTCGGCTGGGCCATTGCTCCCGCAGAAATTACGGCCAGGATCCGCAAGGTCCATGATTTCTTTACCGTAGGTGCGCCAACCCCTTTACAGCATGCCGCAGTCAAAGCCCTGGCTTTTAAGCCTGAGTATTACCGGGATTTGCAGGAGAAGTATTCTGCCTCCCGCACCCACATCCTGGAAACCCTGCGTATGTCCGGCTTCAAACCTTTTGTACCACGCGGATCTTATTACGTGATAGCCGATGTAAGCGATCTGTTCGCTGAGTTGAAGGCGGAAGATGATTTTGACTTTAGCCGTAAGCTGATCCTGAAGACCCGAGTGGCTACGGTTCCGGGCTTTTCATTTTATGCAGAGAAAGGCCTGGTGACAAAAACGGTTCGTTTTGCTTTCTGCAAAAAGCAGCAAACGCTGGATCAGGTGCGTGCGCTCTTCACGGAACACCTGAAAGTCTGACTTCTTTTTTTCTGGATCATTGTGCAGTTGTGCGGGCGAGCTTTCTCCTGCGCAGGTAAATGCGTATCACGTCTATCAGTGCTGACAAAATAAAGGAGAGGAAGAAAAACGCGATGATGTTGATCAGCAGCGCATTCTTCAGGCCGCGTTTGGGCAGGGTGGTCACATTTTGTTCGATGATCCTGATTTTGCTGAAAACAGCCCCTTCATATTCTGCCTCCTGCTTTTCGCGGATCAGGTTCATGTAATTGTCGCTGATAGCAGCTACATCATTGAAATTCTGTATGCTGATCTTTCCACTGGCCAGAAGGCTGTCGATCTGACTGATTTTGCTTTCATTCCTGCTGATCAGGTATTCCCGCTGGCGGGCTTTAAGGTCGATGATTTCTGCGATAAAGGGGTTGTTGTTCAGGTAGTTGATCAGCGCAGCACTTACAGTATCAACCTCTTCAGTGTTTGAAAGACCCATATCCACCTTGATGGCATTCATCTGTGCCTTGGTGGTGTCGGCAAAGAGGCTGCCCAGTGTTCTGAGCTGCTCTTCATCACAGCCCATTTTTGATGCAAGGCCGGCGCGGTTCCCGGTTTCGATATACAACTGCAGGGCATTTACGAGCTTCGCAACTACATCATTATCGATGAAAGAAGTGCTGATCACCAGTTTGGCAATAGCCGTCTCCTTCGACTGGTACCACGATTTGATCCCCATTGCTGTCCCAACGAGTATACCGAGGATCAGAATGATATAATACTTCCTGATGAACCCGATCAGGTTCATGGCAATGGCCAGAAGGCCGCTTTCATTTTTTTGATCATCCATGGAGTTCATGTTTGGGCAAGCGTTTCAGAATTTAAGTGTTACTTTCAGTCCGTTCCCGCTACCTGGTCCCAGCGCGGAATAAGGCTGATACATCTGGGTCATAGGCTCAATGCGCATGCTGAGGTCATCGCTGATATCGAAATCATAAAGATGGGCATCCACGGTAGCATCTATAATGTTCAGCAGGTAGATCAGTCCGGCGGCGATGTAAGAAATCTCAATGTTTTTGTGGTGGTATTCCTTCATCTCTTTCACCGTGTTGTCTGTGTCGTTGGGAAAGTAGTCTGTGGCCAGACTGTCGACCCCCATCCTGAACAGATAGGTTTCCTTGTATTTACGGTATTTGACTGTATTGGTGTATGCGAAGTAGCCGCAAACGCCCAGTCCCACATAAACAATGGGAAGCTTCCAGTACTTCCGGTTATAGATCTGTCCGAGACCCGGCAAAGCGGCCGACATCCAGGCTGCTGTTTTGGGATTGTGTTTTTTCAGCGTTTTGGGCTTCACCGTATC
This sequence comes from uncultured Bacteroidota bacterium, assembly GCA_937934705.1. Classification (GTDB taxonomy): domain Bacteria; phylum Bacteroidota; class Bacteroidia; order Bacteroidales; family CAIWKO01; genus CALGYY01. The sequence goes on along the minus strand of CALGYY010000049.1, from coordinate 21,380 downwards.
CAGTGGTGACTGTGGGTCTCGACCTCCCGGTTTGAGCCCTGGTTGGTTTTCAGCAGGATCGATGATAAGTTGTTGCTCCTGCAGAGGATTCAGTGTATCGGTTCCCGCACCCTTGCCCTGTCCGGATACCACCACTCCGCTACTGTCAGCAGCCACACTGTCGCTTTTGTTCACCTGTGCCTGCAGGCCTGTAAAGGTCAGCAACAACGTTACCACTGACAGCAGTATCCCTTTCATGTGGCCCGGGGGCTTATTTTATTTTGTCGAGGATCTGACGTAATTCTTCTTCGGAACGAAATGGGATCACGATATTGCCCTTTTCCCTGTTCTGCATCCTGACTTCCAGCGAGGGCGATAATTTCTCTCTCAACACCTGGGTGATGGCCTGCACATTTTCCGGCAAGTCGTTTACTTTCTGTGTTTTCTTTCCGGCTCCGCCATCTTTCTTTTGTGTGTTCTCGCGGACCAGTTGTTCCACTTCCCTCACCGAAAGGTCTTCTGCCAGTATGTCCTGGTAAAGGCTGAGCTGTTTATCGATATCGTCCACACTGATCAGTGCACGGGCATGACCCATGGTGATGCGGTCCTGACTCAATCCTAACTGGATATCTGCCGGAAGTTTAAGCAGGCGCAGAAAATTGGTGACGGTGGTTCTGTTCTTTCCCACCTGCTTTGCAAGCTGCTCCTGCGTGAGTTTACATTCATCGATCAGGCGTTGGAATCCAATGGCTACTTCCATGGCATTGAGGTCTGCACGCTGGAGGTTCTCCACGATAGCCATTTCCAGCATCTGCTGATCGGTGGCTATGCGGATATATGCCGGAACTTCCTTCAACCCAACCATTTTTGCGGCCCTTAAACGCCTTTCTCCGGTAATGAGCTGATATTGGTCATACCCCAGCTTACGTACGGTGAGAGGGGTAATGATTCCCTGTTTTTCAATAGATTCCGCGAGCTCAGCCAGAGCGTTTTCTTCAAAGATATCCCGGGGCTGAAAAGGGTTAGCCTCAATCTGGTCGATGGGGATCGACGAAATGGCCCCGACCACAAATTTCCCGTAAAGGTCATTCTTGCTGGTTACATCGGTTTCAGGCGATTCCAGTAATGCTCCCAGTCCGCGTCCCAGTGCTTTTTTCTTGTTGGCATTCATGCTGTGCTCCTCAGATTATGCTTTTTTCGTTTTCTTGAGATTGTTCTTATGCAAAAGTTCCCTGGCCAGGTTCAGGTAATTAATGGCACCCTTGCTTTCAGCATCAAACATAATGATGCTTTCGCCATAGCTGGGAGCCTCACCCAGTTTTGTATTGCGCTGTATGATGGTGTCGAAGACCATCTGCTGGAAATGGGTTTTAACTTCTTCTACCACCTGGTTTGAAAGACGGAGCCGTGAATCGTACATCGTCAGCAGAATACCTTCGATGTCGAGCCCGGGGTTGAGATTGGTCTGAACGATTTTAATGGTGTTCAGGAGCTTTCCGAGACCTTCGAGGGCGAAATATTCGCACTGCACGGGCACGATCACAGAGTCGGCAGCTACAAGAGCGTTGATCACGATCAGACCAAGGGAAGGTGAACAGTCGATGATCACAAAATCATAGTTATCCCTGATCTTTTTCATCGCTTCCAGCATAATGCGCTCCCGGTTGGGCATCGAGATCAGTTCGATTTCGGCACCGACCAGATCAATATGGGCCGGAAGAAGATCAAGAAAGGGAGTCTGGGTTTTGATAATGATCTCATCAGGGTCAACATTCGCGATCATACATTCGTAAATACTGCTTTTCAGGCTCTTCGGATCGTAACCAACACCGGAAGTGGCATTGGCCTGGGGATCAGCGTCCAGTAAAAGGGTTTTGTACTCCAGCACGGCCAGACTGGCCGCCAGGTTGATCGCGGTGGTGGTTTTACCCACACCGCCTTTCTGATTCGCAATGGCAATTACTTTCCCCATAAATGTATGTCAACTTACAGCATAAAACAGATAAAGAAGCGGATTTGATGGCGCCAAGTGATTAATATTCAACCGGATGCCTCTAATCACCTCATTATCAGTAAATATCTTTTGTGCAAATGGTGTTGGCAAAAGTACGAATAATCCTGATTAAATCCCCTATCACAAGGGATCAATTTTCTCATTGGCGTCGAAGGGATGGGCTTGTGAAAAGTCGGGCCGGTAATGGACCTGACTCTCAAAGTTCTGCACCCATCCGGATTCAAAGCCCAATTCTTCCAGGGCCTCCTGTACCCTGATGTACTCTTCAGCAGCGAGGCTCCTGCTGATCTCCGGAAACTGATCCGCCCTGTGGGCGGGATAGTACTGCGAAAGCAGGGAAATGTGTACGCGGGGTGACAGCTCTTCCGCAATCCACTGCAGGATGCGTATGCTCTCCTCTGCCAAACCGGGCAGGACCAGGTGCCTGATGATCAATCCTGAAGCAGCACACTCATCATTCAACATCCTGAGGCGGCTGCCTTTCTGCCGGAACATCTCTTTAAGTGCAGCTTTTGCATAGATCGGATACTCTTCTGATCCGGAATATTTCAGTGAAGTTCCCGGATCTGCGTACTTGAAGTCCGGGAGATATATATCTACATCATCTTCAAGCAGCCTGAGAACTTCAATCCGGTCATACGCATTGGTGTTGTATACGATCACAGGCTTAAAACCATTGTCATTAACCAGTTTGATCATCTCCTTCATCCGGGGGATATAATGGGTAGGACTTACGAATCCGATGGCATGGCATCCCGATTCGAGCAGTTGGCAGATCCGCTCACTGGCTGTCAGTACATCGCGTATGCCTCCGCTGAATCCTTCCCGGGAACTGATCTGATGATTCTGGCAATAAACGCATTGCAGGTTACAGTGGGCGAAGAAAACATTGCAGATCCCGTTACTTCCGCTGATTACAGGTTCCTCCCCCAGGTGACGGCAAACGGAGGCGACCTGAACGCCTTCCCCGGCTCCGCACCAGCCTTTTTGGCCTTCACTCCGCCTGCTCATGCACATTCTGGGACAGAGCTGACATTCCGGCTGATTGAAAATTTCCGGAGTATTCATGATCCTGTTTACCTTTGTTTATTCGTCTTGTGAGCCTGAATTGCCAAAAAGGTTCTGAAAACAGAAACGCATCCAGACGGAGTAATGTGGTTTGTAGGCGCCGTAGCCTTCAAGATTGGCTTTATTCCAAAGGAATGTAAAACCGGGGTCAAGACTGATGTTCTTGCTGAACACCATACGGAAGCCTGCGCTGGCAAAACCGCCCACCCCCAGTCCGCCGAGGCGGGTTTCGTACACCTGCATCTGGGTATTGGGAATGTAGGGGGAGTTTCCGTATACATTGATCAGGCTGTATTCGAGATTATTGATCGCAATCTTGTTTTCGATGACCCGTGTGTTGTTGAAATTGACCCCTGCTTCAAGAAAGGGCTGAAAGATCTTGTCGACCGGAAAGGTCTGGGAAAAACCGATATCAATAAATATGCGTTCTTCAGATCCCCAGATGGGGTACATCCGAATGTCATCAAAAGTCAGGTACTGAGGTTCTCCGCCAATTCCCATGGTGAAAACATCCTTGGTTTTCACCTTTGAGTAGTTGAACTGAATGAAGGCACCGGTGGTGGGGGTGATGTTGTACTTCACATAAAATCCCACCTGCATGGCCGGCTGGTAGCGCATGTCTGCCGGGAGTTCCAGCAGGCGGAAGGTATCGTTGAGTTCCCGGCGGATGTCTTCTTTATAATAGTAATTACTGAAGATCAGGCCAATAGAATCAACATTGCCGGGTGATCCGTTATAGAATCCGGCCTGGTATTTATGGGCCCAGAACGCCCCCATATTGATCCCGAAAATGAAGCCGGTGTTTTTTCTCAGGCTGTCGCCGGGCCAGCCATTTTCCGTGTTAGCACTCAGAATACTTCCGGTGGAGAAGAGCAACACAGTCAGAATCAGGAATAACCTTAAGCCTCGCATCATGATTTTCGCTTTTGATACAAAGTTACATAAAGCCGGGCAAAACCTCGCACTCCATGTGATGCTGAATTGAAAAAGAAATCAGCTCTTTTCTGTATCTTTGTAGCCTGATCAGCGTATAAACGCCATAATAAAGAAGATATGACGATGCCTCAAGGGAGTTTCAGCAGGGGAATCCTGTTTTTTGTCATCATGCTGATGACCACTGTTATTGCCTGGTCGCAGGACATACCGGAAGAGGATCAGCCCATGATGGATAACCGCACAGCGATCAATGTTTTCGGCGGCATGCTGGCTGAGCCCAGTCTGTTCAACCAGGAAGTCGCATTCTCCATGGGGGCAACCATGGGGCTGACCTACAAGGATCATTTCTATCTGGGCGGCTACTATGTGGCCCTGGTGAGTGAACACTACAGGAGGGATATTGAATCCCACTATGGTACACGCGTGCGCGGCAGCCTGAACCATGGCGGTCTGATCGCCGGGTATGTCTGGAAACCACAATCACTGATGAACCTGAATTTCAATCTCCGGGGAGGCTGGGGGAGTATCTGGTACTTTGACCCTACCATCAATAACAGCGACCGGCTGGATGAACTCTACCGCGGAACCAAAGACCGCATTTTTGTTCTGACTCCCGGAGTGGAGTATACTTTTACGCCTTTGTCATGGATGAGAATTGGCATCGGCTGGGGTTATCGCGTGGTGCTGGCCCTCGACCGTTACTCCAGTGCTGATTACGACAGTCCTGTAGGAACCATCTCCATTTCATTCGGGAGTTTCAGATCGAAATTCCCCGAAAAACCGGAAACCGATACTGACTCTGAAGGTATCACTCAGCCTTAATTCTGCCAGCGTTTGGTTTTTTGGATTTCACAGATGCGGGTGGAGAATTGGCTTTCTCTTTGTGCTATATTTATTACTTTTGCGTCCGAACTCCGCAATAACAGCAGGCATCTCTGTTCCTGAGGTTGCAGGCAGGCGGTGAAAGCATAGCACAAAATCAATCATTTACTTTCATTTAACCATGTCAGAAAGCCAGTTTGAAGCGATCCGCCCTTTTTATGATGAGGAGGTGTGCGGAGCCATTGCAGAGGTCATCAAAGAGCCGGATTTCAAGGTTTTTATCAATTATCTGTTTCCTGAGCGTCCGTTTGAAGAGTTGGTGGAAGAGTTTAAAACCTACCAGACCCTGTATGATTTTCAGTCCCGCTTTGCCTATAAGGCGGTTCAGGTCATCATAAAGCGTTCGGTCACCTCCTGGACAGGTCAGGGACTGAAGGAATTGTCGCCCGATATGAATTATCTTTTTATGTCGAACCACAGGGATATTGTGCTGGATCCTGCACTGATGAATGTTTGCCTGTTCGACCACGGCTTTCCTACCTCTCAGATGGCCATCGGTAACAATCTCCTGATATCACCCATGGTCAGCAATCTTTTCAGGCTGAATAAGAGCTTCATCGTGCAGCGCAACGAAAGTCCGCGCCAGTTATACGAGGCCTGGAAGAACCTTTCAGCATACATATACCATGTGATCAACCAACGGAAGGAAAACCTGTGGATTGCCCAGCGCGAAGGCAGGGCAAAGGATGGTGACGACCGCACACAGACCGGTATACTGAAGATGTTTCTTATGAATTTCGGCGGCGATTACATTAACACCATCCGCAGTCTGAATATCGTGCCTGTCAGTATATCCTATGAACTGGACCCCTGTGATTACCTGAAAGCGCTGGAAATCTTCAGTATACAGAATGAAGTGCCTTTTGTCAAAGACAAGCAGTTCAACATGATGAGCATGCTCACGGGACTGCAGGGGCAAAAGGGCAGGATATGCATTACCTTCGGGCGTCCTCTGAATGATTTTCTGGATCTTTACCCGGGTATGGTTAACCAGAATGACTGGATCAAATGGCTGACCAACCTGATCGATACGGAGATTCATCGAAACTATCATCTGTGGCCAACCAATTATCTGGCTTACGACCTCTTGTTCGGCAGTCACAAGTTTGTTGAAAAGTACAGCATGGAAGAAAAGGAGGTCTTTGTAGCCCGCATGAACAAGCAATTGGAGCAGGCCAGCGGCGATAAAGAACTTCTCAGAAGCCTGATGCTGACAAATTATGCCAATTGCGTGATCAACAAGATCAAGGCGCTGGCGAGGGAAGACTAATGTTGCCAGGGGAAGTCAAATCCCTGAACCCCGTAATCCTTAACGATATTATCGATTTCCTGCTGCAATGCGCTGTTCAGCGGCACACCGTGGTCTTTCCTTTGGAGCCAGATCAGGTGCTCCTTCTCGCCTGCGGTATAGATCCGCTCCGTACCCGGCATTTTGCGTGATGCGCGGAGTTCACGCAGGATATCACCGGTAATCTTTCTGAACTCAGCGGGTTCGGTGAAATGAGAAATATCGATGGCAATAAAGAAATGTCCCAGGGGATAGGGTACTTTCTTCCCGTTCTCGAAGCCCATCAGCATTTTCATGTAGCTGCCGCTTTGCAGGGCAGCAGAGAGGATTTCAACAACAGTGGCGTAACCGTAACCTTTATATCCTGCAGTTTCTTCACCAATTCCGCCCAGAGGAGCCAATGCCGCTTTCTCCCTGATCAGGTCGCTGAGGATTTCTGCAGCATCGGTTTTGCTTTCACCGTTTTCGTCAATCACCCAACCCATGGGGATTTGTTTGCCCTGACGTGCATAGAGTTCAATTTTTCCACGCTGGCTCACCGAGGTGGCACAGTCGAGCATAAAAGGAAAATCTTCATCGCTGGGCATGGCAAAAGTCAGCGGATTGGTACCGAGCATATTCTCCACTCCAAAGGTCGGAGCAATGGAGGGGCGGGCGTTGGTTCCCGTTATGCCGATCATATCTGCATGGCTGGCCATAAGGGCATAGTAACCGGCGATACCGTAGTGAGTTGAGTTTCTTACAGCCACCATTCCAAGTCCGAATTGACGGGCTTTATCGATGGCCATCTGCATGCTTCTTTTGGCAATCACGTGCCCCATTCCGTTGTGACCATCAACCACCGCGGTGGCCGGGCCCTCCTTCACAACATCGAATTGGGTGACCGGGTTCAGGATGCCGTCCCTGATGCGGTCGAGATAGATGGGTTTGAGGCGGTTGAAACCGTGAGAATCGATTCCCAGCTTATCGGCGGTGATGAGTACATCAGCAACTATGGCGGCATCATCGGCGGGCACACCGGCCTTTTGCAAGACCTCGGTCATGAATTTTTCCATGGTACCGAAGCTTACATACACGGGGTCTTGGTTCATTACTTTGGTTTTTTTGGATATAGCAGGTTGATAATGATAGATTTGTCGGCAGTGGCCGCAAAATAAAACATGGCCAGGCGGAAGTCAGGCGGGCCGAAAAGTCCCCGGGCATCATTCGAAAAGCCATAGCCTTCGGTGGGGATGCCCATTTCTCCCTGGTCAAGTTTGTGGTTGTTGTTCTCATCGTGAATTACTGCCACCGCGTAATTGCCTTTTGAAAGAGTGTCGAAAGTTACACATATCTCAGGCCCTGAAATCTCGTAGCTGAAATTACGGAAGGCATTCTCTGAGGCAAATCCCTGGGGCTTATTGTATAATCCGACAAAGACAGATCCTTTAACATTCTTAAAACCTTTTACCCAGATCTTCAGGCTGGCAGTTTGTGCTTGCAGCGGGAAAATCCGCAACAGGCCGAGGATTAAAATTAAAAGGGCTATTTTGATGATGCTTTTCATTTCAATTCTATTTTTAATCCGTCAAAAGCAAGCCTTACACCTTCGGGTAATTCCCTTTCAATTTCTTCGTGCAGTCCAAGCAGATGGCTTACGTGGGTCAGCCATGCCTGCCGGGGTTTGATTTTGCGGATCAGTTCCAGTGCCTGCTCGAGGTTCATATGCGAATGATGGGCTTTTTTGCGGAGGGCGGCGACGACAACAATTTCTGCGCCACTCAGCTTAGTAATTTCTTTATCAGTAATTTCACTCAGATCAGTCAGATAAGCGAAGGCTCCGATGCGGTATCCGAATACCGGCATCCTGTGATGCACAGCCTGAACGGGTATGATCTGTACACCGCCGGCACTGAATTCTTCGTTCCTGATCAGGTGAAGATTCATCTCCGGCACACCCGGGTATTTTTCGTCTGCAAAAGCATAATTGTAACAGGAGCGGATCACCTGCAGGACTTCCTCTGTGCCGTAAATGTCGACCGCTTTCTTGCGAAGATAGTTGAAAGACCTTACATCATCAAGTCCGCCGATATGGTCTTTGTGTTCATGGGTGATCAGGATTCCGTCGATATCCTTAACTGCTTCCTTCAGCATTTGCTGCCTGAAATCCGGTCCGGCATCGATGATCAGCCTTTTTCCATCCACTTCAATCATGACCGATGACCGGAGTCTTTTATCGAAAGGGGAAGAGGAGGAGCATACCTTGCAATCGCACGCGATTACAGGCACACCTTGCGATGTTCCGGTTCCGAGAAAAGTAATTTGCATGAAAGGGCAAAGTTAGAAAGATAATTGATAAGGCCGCAAAAAATACGCATCTTCGCCTATGTCCTGCGGCACTAAGTTCGGCAGTTTTTTTTATCTTTGCATTTTTGCCTATGAACCATCAGCCCATTGATATCCATTCGCTCAACGAGAGTGCGGTTCGCCTGATCGGGAAGGACTGGATGCTGATTACTGCAGGTACCCTGCAGGATTACAACACCATGACGGCAGCCTGGGGAGGACTGGGATTCCTCTGGAAAAGGCCGGTGGCGTATATTTTTGTCAGGCCTCACCGGCATACCTATTTATTTACTGAGAAATACGATCATTTCAGCCTTTGCTTTTTCGGTGAAAAATACCGTGAGGCCCTGCAGTTTTGCGGGACACGTTCAGGAAGGGATACCGATAAAGCAGCCCAAACCGGACTGGAACCTCTGGATGCCGGCGGAAATTGTGTTTATTTCAGCCAGGCGGAATTAGTGCTGATTTGCCGCAAGATATACTATCAGGACCTCGACCCTCAATTATTTCTTGATCAAAGCATAAATAAGGAATATCCCGGAAAAGACTACCACAGAATGTATATCGGAGAAATTGAAACCACACTGGTGAAATCCGGGTTGAAATAATCGCCCGGAGGATCCGTTAGCTGAAGAAAAAAATGCCGGTCAGGAAAATCAAAGAGAAGTTACTCAGAAAAAAGATCACAGGGGAACAAAAGCGCAGCATCCGCAACAAGAAGTTGCTGCCATGGGATGAGATCCGCACGATCGGAATATTGTATCAGGTGCCTGAAGAGGCCGATTATGTGAAGTTTACCGATTATGTGTCACGCCTGCACGCCGACCGTAAAGAAGTAATGACCCTGGGCATGACACCCACAAAGGAAGTTCCGCATTACTGTTATCCCAAGTTGTACTTTTCCTACTTTTCGAGAAAAGAAGTTAACTGGATGGGGAAAACCAGTGGAACAGCGCTTAATGACTTTATTCCGCGGGAGTTTGATCTGCTGATCAACCTTGATCAAACCGGGAATCAGGTCTTTGACTGTATCGCCGGACTTTCCAGAGCCCGCTTGAAAACAGGGGTTTACAAGCAGGAGTTTTCGATGGTTTATGACCTGATGATCAGCACGGATAAGACACTTGGCAACGATGAACTGCTTGATGAGGTCCGCCGCTGGATCCACTCACTTTGTCCGGCGAAATCAGGCCATTGACCTCATTTCCCGTTAAGAATTAGTTAAGCAGGATATTTCGTTTAAGAATCCACTATATTTAGGGTCTGTTTAATCTTAAAGCTGCCCCTTTATGAAACGATTGTATTCCAGTTTTTTACTTATCTGTACTTTCTTTTTACCCTATGTTTCAACCGCACAGGAGCATCCCCTTTCAAAGGGAGACATCATTGATGCTGCATTCGGAACAGCCCCCGAGCTTGTTTTTACCTTTCACGTAGACAATAAAGACGTGATCAATCAGGATTTAACGAAGATTGTTTCGATTGACTTTGTGGCGGCCTCTCCTGAAGGTGGTTTTGATGTAAGAGCCTATGCCAACCGGGCTGAATTTGCTGATTTCCTCGATCGCAATATTCCTTATGAGCTTGTGAAATCTCCGCAAACCAAAGCCATGAATATGGCCACTACTGTGGCGCAGATGGCTTCCTGGGACAGGTATCCAACCTATACTGTTTATGAACAGATGATGTCGGATTTTCAGACGAACTATCCATCCATTTGTAATCTTGATACCATACTTTCTGCCACACCTGACGGCCGCCGCATACTGGCTGTAAAAATTTCTGATAATGTCAGCCAGCATGAAAATGAGCCGCGCTTCCTTTACTCAAGCAGCATGCACGGTGACGAGACCACCGGCTATGCCCTGATGCTCCGCCTGATCAATTATCTGCTAACCAATTACGGGGTCATCAGCAAGGTCACCAATCTGGTTAACAATGTGGAAATCTGGATTTGTCCGCTGGCTAACCCTGACGGGACCTATAACAGCGGGAATAATACGATTGGTTCTTCCCCGATTTCAACGCGTTCTAATGCCAACGGGGTTGACCTGAACCGCAATTATCCGGATCCCCGGAACGGGCAGCATCCTGACGGCGAAGCCTGGCAGCCGGAAACGCAGGCTTTTATGGCTTTCGCCAGCCTGCATCATTTCAATATGTCAGGGAATTTCCATGGAGGCGCTGAGGTCATGAACTATCCCTGGGATACCTGGACCACGGCAGGAAACCCGAATGCCGATGATGCCTGGTGGACCCGCGTGTGCAGGGCTTATGTAGATACGGCCAGGATTTATGCACCTACTTATATGACTGATGTGGTTTCTGATGGCGTGACTGAGGGCGGTGACTGGTATGTTATCGATGGCGGACGACAGGATTATATGAATTTCTTTCAGTTCTGCAGAGAGGTTACCATGGAAATTGACGGGGTGAAAACAACAGAAACACAAAATCTTCCCGGAGAATGGGACAAGAATTACCGTTCTTTCCTGAATCACATCCAGGAATCCCTCTATGGTATCCGGGGACTGGTTACTGATTCCTGTTCCGGCCAGCCGCTTCAGGCTAAAGTGTGGGTCAGTGGTTATGATCAGACCAACGACAGCAGCCAGGTGTATTCCTGGTTACCCGTGGGTGACTACCACAAGTATATCATCGCGGGTACTTACTCAGTAAGCTTTTCAGCACCGGGGTACAATACTAAAACAATCAGTAATGTTACGGTGAGCAATGGTAACACGACTACGCTGAATGTGCAGCTGGCGCCGGCATTGCCCACTGCGAATTTCGCGGCTGACGTGATCTCCACCTGCACCGGTATTGTGAATTTCTCCGATCTCTCCACTGGTGGTCCGTACAGCTGGAACTGGAATTTCGGTGATGGTTTCGGATCGACGGATCAGAATCCTGTTCATGTTTATACCTCTAACGGAACATTCACAGTAAGCCTTACTGTATCCAATTGCAAAGGCAGTAACATGATGACCAGGACTGCTTATATCAGCGTGAACCTTGCAGCACCTCCTTCTGTCACCCCAGCCTCACATTGCGGACCGGGACAGGTGGTGCTGGGGGCCTCGGGTAGCGGCACCCTGAACTGGTACGATGCTCTGACAGGCGGAAATCTGCTCGGCAGCGGAAGCAGCTTCACCACACCGACCATCAGTAACACCACGACCTATTATGTGCAGAGTGATGTTCCGGCCACGCCTGTAAACGGTGGAAAAGCAGATAATTCGGGAGCTGGGGGCTATTATACAAGTACAGGCGTTCACGGATTATATTTCAATTGTACTCAGGCATGCACACTGGTTTCTGTGGTGGTATATTCGGGCAATAGCGGCAATAAAACCATTGAGATTCCGGTACTTGGTTTAAGCGGCAGTTTTCCGGTGACCAGTGGCACAGACACCGTCACCCTTAACTGGCCCATTCCTGCCGGAACCAATTACCTCATCCGCGGTTCAGCGTCCAATAACCTGTACCGCAATGGTAGCAGCGGCGGTCCCAACCTCGGGTATCCTTTTGATATAGGCGGGATGATCAGCATTACACAGAGTACAGCAGGCTCTCCCAATGAGGACGCTTACTACTATTTCTTCTATAACTGGGTAGTGACCGGACCCAGTTGCAGCAGTTCGAGGGTAGCGGTAACGGCCACTGTTGAACCCATGGCCATAGCTGATTTCACGCACACCACTGCAGGCTTCGATGCCACTTTCACCAATACATCCACGGATGCTACTTCCTATTACTGGAATTTCGGAGATGGTACAACAGGCACCGCACCGAACCCCGTCCACACCTATAGTGCTGATGGCAATTATACTGTAATGCTGATAGCCACCAATAGCTGCGGAAGTGATACTGTTTATCACAGTGTGCAGATCACGACGGTAGGAGGGATCAGCAGTGAAGACGGACTGCATAGCATCCGCGTATACCCCAACCCGGTGCAACATACGCTCTACCTGTCGCTGCCTGCTTCGGGACGCAGGGAGTGCCGTGCTGAGGTGATCAATCTGGTGGGTGAAAGTGTTTTGCTGGAGCAACTGGTATTTAGTCCCGGACGCGAGACTATTTCCGTCGACATCCGTTCGCTGAGTCAGGGCGTGTATTTCCTGAAATTGACAATGGATGATCAGGCAGTGACACGCAAAATTATTGTTGAGTAAATGTTTTCTGACTGTTTTTGGTTAAGGAAGTGCCGTCTCCGGGGACGGCACTTTTATTTTTGCCTGGTGAGAAGTATGGCCCTGCCGTCGTGATCCCCTGTGGTGAAGAGGCTGTCACCGCTTATTTTATTCTGCAGATCAATCGTTTTGCTGATGCTGAAAGAGCCCTTTTGATCGAGCTTTTGTGATACCTCATCCCTGGCCCTGATAAAGGAATCGTAAGCATGCTTGATCTTGCTGAAAGGAGACAGCTTTTCCCGGCTGAATGCAGCGGTATACCAGTAAACCCCATTGATGTAACGCGGACCGAAAACCCTTCCGTGAATATTTCCGAATGCGGCAAATTGGTTTGAAAATGCGTGATCCTTTTCGTCGGGTAACTGGGGATAGATGCTATCGCCTATCATTCCCATATAGCCTCCGGAATGCAGGCTGCGTGAGGGAAAACCTGCCGCAGACAGGGCGTCGCGCAAGGCCTGCCGGCTTTCGGTCCGGGAAGTGGCAAGCGAATCACTGATGAGGAGGTTAATGGGTTCCAGCAGTATCCTCCCTTTCCATTTTACCCCCAGCCAGTGGGCCGGAAGACTGTCGGGTTCGAGCATCCAGCGACCTGTGCATGGACAGGATTCGGGACAAACCGTATCAAGTTGTGGATGTACACTTGCCAGCTCAGCTCTGTCTGCGGCAGTATCGTTTTCTGCTGACTGTCCGCAGCCATTGATCAGGAGTCCAAAGCCTATCAAAAGAATGGACGGTAGGATTGAATTCAATTTCATATTTCAAAGATAAAAAAAGCCCGGCGTGGTTTGCCGGGCCTGCAAGTAATGGGAAAGCCGCTATTCGCGCGGAATTTCCGCATAAACGTCCTTTACATATATATTATTTTTAATCTTGTCCGAAACCGTGGTAAACGCGTTAAGCGTGTACTCCACGTCCTCCATGGTATGTATGGCCGTGGGGATGATGCGGATCAGGATGGTTCCTTTGGGGACAACAGGGAAAATGACAACACTGCAGAAAAGGTTGAAGTTTTCGCGCAGGTCGTAGATCAGCTGTGTGGCCTGTGGAAGGTCGGTGAAGAGGTACACGGGAACGACCGGTGTATCGGATTTTCCCAGGTTAAATCCACGCTCTTTCAGTCCGTCTTTCATTGCGTTGACAATTTTCCAGAGGTGTTCACGATACTCAGGATGATTACGGATAAGCTCCAGGCGTTTCAGAGCTCCGATCACCAGCGGCATGGGCAGGGATTTGGCGTAGACCTGTGAGCGCATGTTATACATGAGGAATTTGATCACGTGGGGTTCGGCAGCCACAAATGCCCCGATACTGGCCATGGATTTTGCAAATGTTGCAAAGTAAACATCGATCTGGTCCTGCACGCCGTAGTGCTGTCCGGTACCGGCACCGGTTTCGCCCATGGTGCCGAATCCGTGAGCATCGTCAACCACGAGGGTGAATTTGTATTTTTTCTTCAGTTTTGCAATTTCATCCAGTCGCCCGGTATCACCGATCATACCGTAGATTCCTTCGGTAATGACCATAATGCCGCCCTGGTTTCCGCCTTCTTCGATCAGTTTTGTGGCACGTTGCAGATTCTTCTCGAGTGATGGAATGTCGTTATGAGGATATGCAAAGCGTTTTCCGATGTGCATACGTAAACCGTCGAGGATACAAGAATGACACTCTTTATCATATACTACTACATCGTGGCGGTCGAGCAATGCGTCGATGATGCTGCTCATGCCCTGGTAGCCAAAATTCAGCAGATAGGCTGCCGGCTTGAAAACGAATTCAGCCAGTTCACGTTCCAGTTGTTCGTGATACTTGGTTTGGCCCGACATCATGCGGGCTCCCATCGGGTAAGCGAGGCCCCATTCAGCGGAGGCTTCAGCGTCAGCTTTGCGGACTTCAGGGTGTTCCGCCAGACCAAGATAATTATTAATGCTCCATACAAGTCGTTCCTTTCCGCGGTACATCATGCGGTTCGAAATTTTTCCTTCCAGCTTGGGGAAGAAAAAATACCCGTGCCCCTGGTCGTAATACTGTCCCAGAGCTCCCATGCGGGTTTTTGTTTTTTCGATAATATCCACGTCTATGGTGTTTAAAAGTTAATGTTGAAATCAGGCGCAAAACTACGTTTTTTATTCCGGCAAGTGAACATAATAATGTATATTTTTGTTAACCGCTAAAGGTTGAAAATGATGAAAAGAATTGGAATAGTATGCTTTATAATTCTCATCCTGCAAGGGCTTGTTATTGCTCAGGATAGTTTAAGGTCTGTCAGAATGATCAGTACAGGGGAGAAATGTGAAGCCTTTTCAGTGGTGGAAATGGATGCCAATCTGCTTTTTGTTTTCTGCGGATCGGGATATGTTGCCGTTGATTCGACGGGATTTCCGTTGTATTATAACCGCTATCTCAGCACCGGGTATGAGAACGGAAAAATTTATAAGGCCATGAACGGGGATGTTCTGATGCTCGTCAACACCGATGGTATTGGTCCGGGCTCAGGTGATGTCATGCTTTTCAGGATGCATGCCGATGGAAGCATCCGATGGATCAGGGTATATGGGACTCCTCAGGCTGAATCTGCAGCTGGTCTCGTGGAAATGGTCAACGGAGATCTGCTGATCGCCATGACTGCTGCGGGTTTTGCAGGCACGGGAACGGCCATGGTACTCGCGGCCGTAGATTCGGTCGGTAATCAATTGTGGCAGCGGGCCTATTGGACTGATGAGGGGGATGCCATAGCGACTTCCATCAGCAAAGGTTCCGGTGAAAGAATATATCTGAGCGGTCTGGCCCCGCAAGGCGGAATACTGCTGAAGACCTCGGCTGAAGGTCAGCTCATTTTCTCCCGCGCTTTTGCAGATTGCGTCCTGAGTGATGTGACTGTCTCGGAGAAGAACGGGCATGTCTTTTCATGTGGGTATCGGAAAGTCGCCTCTGATACCATGGCCTTTATGGCGGAGACCGATTCTCTAGGTGTTCTGCAGCAGCATTACAGTATGGGGATCATGGGCGTGGGCATGGATTATAGTTTCATTAGTATTGATTCTTCCCGGGATTTGGTCAATATGGGCGGCCGGATCTACCGCGGCGGAGCAGCCAAATGGAATCCCGTGCTGGCACAGTTCAGCTCCGATTCCGGCACTATGACTGTCTGCGAACATGAAGGTTCCGGAGACCAGACCTACAACGACTTCTGCCTGGCAGGTGATGACCATTATATGTGGGTCGGAAGAACTGATCCTTTTGATACCATTCACAGAGTGTCGGTCATGACCAATGTCACCTCATCCCAATTGCAGGCGGAATGTCATGTTTATCCGCTGAGCTGCGTTTTCTTAACTGATGTTATTGTGATCACTGATCCCGGTTTGGCTACGGATACCGGAAATCTGGATGTTGTTACCTATTGTTTTCCTCCCGCTGCAGGAAATATTACTTATCTCAATATGTGCCACCCGGCCGGTCAAAAAGAGCATACTGAAGTTCAATCGCTCTCTGTTTTTCCGAATCCTTCCGAAGGTGCTTTTACGATTGTTTTGCCGGAGGCATTGAACAGAACATTTCATGTTATTATTTATAACATTATCGGGGATATAATATACCGTGAATCAGTGGTCGCAGATGGACGAATGAAAGCTGAGATTGATGCAGGACTGTCTGAGGGTTTTTACCATGTCAAAGTTACTGACGGCAGCGCTGAATTTGTGGCGCCCCTGATCATCGTTCAATGAGGTCTCACTGAAGATTCATCAATTGATTTCGCCAATGGAAAAGAAAACAAAGCTGCAAATCTTCCTGATCCTGCTATTTGCAGTTGTTCTGCTGTATTCCTGCAAGAAGTCATGCGAGGAGCACAATTACGGATTACTGGAGCTGGATCCTTCATATCTTTCCCTGGTTCCTTATTACGGGGGTGAAGAACTGCTGTTCGAAGGCGATTCCGGAGACACGGTCAGATTGACATTTGAAGACCGGATGACGCTGAGCGTTTACCGCTACTATGAAATACCGAACCCCAGTGTTACGACGGATTGTTTTGGAAATTATTACGATTACGAGGTCAATAACAGCATATTGGTTTCATCAGATTCTTCCGCACGGCTCGGGCTGGGCATTTTCCCGGGCAATCCTTTTAAAAAGTATCCTCCGGAAACGAGAATGATCATCGGTTTATGGTTTATGAAAGATACGCTCAGGTACGCCTATAACGGGACTTTTGAGGTTACGGCATATGTTCCGGAGAATCTGACTACCGATGGAATCAGAAGCAGGGTAGTGGCCTTTCACGACAGTATTGCTCTTAACGGGATGATTTTCAATGGGATTTATGAATTCTCAAACAATCCCTACGATGAATCCGACCCTGCGATCACCCGGCTGTTTTACAGTCTGAGTCTGGGCGTTATCGGCTTCAAAACCTATGACGGGCAGATTTTTTCCCTCCAGAGCAATTAAGAAGGTTTAACTGCGGTTATATCCCGACCACGGTTTTGGTGTGATTTCCTGTGTGCAATAAAAACTCCTTCACAGAGTTTATGCAATGGTTTCAGTAAAATTTAGTACTTTTGCACTATGTTTCGTAGATTAGGCACTATTGTATTGATTTTGTCAATGTTGGCGGCTGTTTCATGCGGATCATTCCGCAAAGTACAGCGCAGCTCGGATATCCAGCTCAAATACAAAACTGCTGTTGAGCTGTATCAGAAGGAAGATTATAACCGCGCCCTGCAATTGCTGGATGAATTGTTGATTTATTACCGGGGAAACGACACTTCAGAAAAGATCAATTACTATTACGCTTACTGTTACTTCGGTCAGGGTGACTTCATTCAGGCCGGTTATTATTTCCTGAAATTTACCACCATGTTCCCGGCCAGCCAGTATTCCGAAGAATGTCTGTACATGAGTGCTTATTGTCAGTATCTGTTTTCTCCGGATTACAGTCTTGATCAGACCATTTCACTGGATGCCATACAATCACTGCAATACTTCATCGACCGTTATCCCAAGAGCACCAGGATAGAGGAATGCAATCGCCTGATTGATGAACTGAGGGCCAAGATGGAGAAGAAAGCCTACCAGATCGCCTGTCTGTATTACGATACTGAAAGTTATCAGGCCGCAGTGGTGGCCTTTAAGAACCTGCTCAGGGAATATCCGGATACGGAATACAGAGAAGACGCGTATTTCTATATCACCAAGGCGAGTTATTATTATGCTCTGAACAGTATTGAGAGTAAGAAGGCGGCCCGGCTTGGACTGGCCATGGATGCCTACAATGCTTTTATGGCCATCTTCCCCGAAAGTAAATACCAAAAGGAAATCAACGTGTTTTACAAGAATATCAACAGGGAACTGGATAAAATCAAAGAAAAAAAATCATAGCGAGCAATGGATTACAAGAAGATCAAAACCGAAAACCTCGCGGTTACCCGCAACATTTCAGATTTCACAGACCGTACGGGCAATATTTATGAAACTGTGGTCATCCTGGCCAAAAGAGCCAATCAGATTGCACTTGATATCAAGGAAGAACTGAACGGGAAGATCGAAGAGTTCACCACGAGTCAGGACAACCTTGAAGAAGTTTTTGAAAACAGGGAACAGATAGAGGTTGCGCGCTTTTATGAGCGCCTGCCAAAACCGACCTTACTGGCGATACACGAATACCTGAATAAGCAGATATACATCCGCAACCCCTTATTGGAGGAGAACAACGACGCTTTGAACTGATCGGATGGAACTCAAAGGCAAAAAGATCGTTCTGGGAATAACGGGCAGTATTGCTGCCTACAAAATTCCTGTGCTGGTCCGCCTTCTGGTTAAGGAGGGTGCTGATTTACAGCTTGTGATGACCCCTTCGGCCTGTGATTTTGTAACGCCCCTGACCCTCTCAACACTTTCGAGAAAGCCGGTTTTTGTGGATTCTTTTAATCCGGCCGACGGCGCATGGAACTCTCATGTAGAGATGGGAAACTGGGCCGACCTCGTGCTGATCGCACCCGTATCAGCCAACACCCTGGGGAAAATGGCCCATGGTATTGCTGACAACCTGCTGCTGACGACCTATCTGGCCGCCAAGTGTCCGGTATTCTTCGCCCCGGCCATGGACCTGGATATGTACCGTCACCCCACCACAAAAGCCAATGTGAAGACTTTGCAATCGTACGGCAATATTCTTATCGCCCCGAATGAAGGGGAATTGGCCAGCGGATTGTGCGGCGCAGGAAGGATGGAAGAACCCGAGGCCATCCTCCGGATACTGGTACAATATTTCAAAAAAAAAAAGTCTCTCCGCGGTAAAAAAATCCTGATCAGTGCAGGCCCTACTTACGAAGCCATTGATCCGGTCCGTTTTATCGCCAACCATTCCTCCGGGCTCATGGGATTTGAGCTTGCCCGGGAAGCTGCAGAACGTGGCGCAAAAGTGATTCTTGTGACCGGTCCGGTAAAAGGATTACAGGCCCACCCGGATGTAGAAAGAATTGATGTGGTCAGCGCTGATGAAATGTACACCGCTTGTGTTAAACATTTCACCGCTTCCTGTGCCTGCATTATGGCTGCTGCTGTGGCAGATTTCAAACCAGCATCCGGTTCCCATCAGAAAATAAAGAAGAAGACGGATGCCGGTCTCACTCTGGAATTGGTCCCCAACAAAGACATCCTTGCAGCTTTGGGGAAAATCAGGAAAAAGCATCAGGTTTTGGTAGGTTTTGCGCTGGAAACCGAGAACGAAGAAGCGCATGCCATGCAGAAACTGAAAAATAAAAAGCTGGATCTGATCGTTCTTAATTCCCTGAACGAAAAGGGCGCCGGTTTTGGTCACAGCACCAATAATGTCAGCATTTACAATCCCGGCGGACTGGTGAAGAAAACCGGATTAAAAACCAAGTCTGATGTGGCTGCCGACATTCTCGACCAGGTTGAAATAATCATCACTCAAAGATTATAATATGCGACGCATCACAGGCTTATTGTTCATATGTTTTATGGCCCTTCAGGGTTTACAGGCGCAGGAACTCCTCTGCCAGGTGACCGTGAACTCCCAGCAGATCCAGGGGAGCGACCGTCACATATACGACAATATGCAGAATGCTATCCTGGAATTCGTCAACAACCGAAAGTGGACAGGATACACCTATAAAATTGAAGAGAAGATTGACTGCAATATTCTCATCACCATCTCTGAGCGCATTGCCGAAGATGAGTTCAAGGGAACCATACAGGTACAGTCGCGCCGTCCTGTTTTTGGTTCTTCGTATAATAGTGTACTTATTAATATGATGGATAAGGACCTGCAGTTCAAATATCTGGAAACACAACCCCTGGATTTTGATGAAAACTCGCACCTCTCGAACCTGACCTCTGTTTTGGCTTATTATATCTTTATTATTATCGGTCTTGACTTTGATTCATATACAGAGTACGGCGGTTCGCCATACTTTACCAAGGCCCAGGCCATTGTGAACAATGCGCAAAATGCGCCGGAGAAGGGATGGAAGGCCTATGAAAGCAAGAAGAACCGCTACTGGCTGGTGGAGAATTTACTGAACCAGTCTTACAGTTCCCTGCGTCAGTGTATGTACAATTATCACCTGAAGGGCATGGACCTTATGCAGGAGAACCTGCAGACCGGAAGGGCGGGCGTGATGACGGCTGTAGAACAGCTTCAGAAAGCCCACCGAGAAAAGCCGGGACTATATTTCACCCAGTTGTTTATTGACGCCAAGCGTGACGAGCTTTGCAACATTTTCGCCGGGGCATCTATTGCAGATAAGAACAAGGTTGTAGCGATGCTCAAGGAGGTGGATCCTTCACATTCCTCCGATTACAACGATAAAATTCTGAACGCCGGAAAATAATGCACTGAACAATACATGCTGGCCCGCCTGAGAATTGAGAACTATGTTTTAATTGAACACCTCGAGCTGGACTTGCATGAGGGGCTGACCAGTATGACCGGAGAAACCGGGGCAGGTAAATCTGTGATCCTGGGAGCCTTATCGCTGCTTCTCGGACAAAGGGCCGACAGTAGTGCTCTGCCGGATTCTAAGCGCAAATGCGTTGTGGAAGGTGAGTTCGGCATTGAGGGTCTGGGACTGGAAGATTTTTTCAGGACCCACGAACTGGATTATGAGCACCAGACCATTCTGAGAAGGGAAATCCTCCCCCAGGGTAAATCCAGGGCTTTCATTAATGATACACCGGTCGGCCTGACGGTATTAAGGGAATTTGCCGAGAATATGGTGGATATACACAGCCAGCACAGGACCCTTGAATTAAACGAAGCTGCTTTCCAGATGTCGGTGATCGATAGCCTGGCCCGTCACCAAAAGGAGTTGAAAATTTACAAAGATTGCTATCGGGACCTGAAAGAGAAACAGAAGCAGCTGGCACTGCTGGAGGCACAGGAGGCACAATACCAAAAAGATCAGGATTATTTTCAGTTTCAGTACCAGGAATTGGAGTCTGCAGGTCTCGAATCGGTATCTCTGGAGGAAATGGAGGCAGAGCTCGATGTTTTAAATCACGCCAGCCAGATTAAAGAACTCCTGGCTCAATCTGAAGACATGCTGAACAGCGGTGAGGGAGATATACTGACACGGACCGCTATTCTTCTTCAGAATCTCACACAGGCCGCGCGTAACGATTTACGGATCAATGACATGGTTACCCGCCTTCAGAGTACCCTCAT
>CALGYY010000048.1 GCA_937934705.1 uncultured Bacteroidota bacterium | reverse complement strand
GACCACCGAGATCTACACTCTTTCCCTACACGACGCTCTTCCGATCTAAAGGCCTGCGGTCGCTGGGAATGGATGATAAAGATATCTGTGAGGAGATCATGTATGTCTTTGCCGGCAGGGAGCAACTCGAACAGGCCAGTGGCTGGAAAGAGGATAAAAAAATTCACGCCTGGCTGCTGAAGAAGATCAAAAAAATCCGGTAAATTCGCCTTTTCTGCCGGATGCCTATGAAAAGGATCTTCACCCGTATTCTTCATTTTTTTCTGCCCGGGAGTAATCTTAAAACCCTGCTTCTGTCAGCCCTTCACGGACTGTGGATGATTGCTTTCTCCCTGATCTGGATGGTTCAGGTCAACATGTTCGACGGTTTTGATTTTATGAGCTCGGTGATGGATTACCGGGACCTGATCAAAAAGGATGTTCTGAACATACAGAACGAGAATGACCTGTCAGAACACTTCCTGCTGATCAACAGTTCGAAATCAAACAGCATTCTGCCCCTGGACAATGATAACCTGGCCAACAGTGTGATCACCGACCGGCGAAAACTGGCGGAAACACTGTTTGTGCTCGACAGTCACGCGGCTGATATCCGTTTTGTGATCGTGGACATATTCTTTGAATCTCCTTCGGCCGATACCGTGGGCGACAGCCTGTTGCAGGAGGCTTTAACACGGCTGGACAGGAAAAACAAGGTGATCATCCCTGAAGTGTACCTGGAGGAAAGCGGGGAGATGATCTCTCCGGTTTTCAGTGCAGCGGGCGGAACATCGCAGTACAAATCGGCCTTTATGAACGAGCAGTTCCTGAAGTTCAGCTGCATTTACCACGACAGCGTGAAGCAAATGGTTGTGAAGGCCTGGGAGAAGATCAGCGGGGAGCGCATGGAGGCACACCGTTTCGGACCCCTGAAATACTACACCATAGGCGGAAAATGGTGCATGAACACCATGATTCCCGGTTTCCGCTACACCCCGGCGGATCTGGTGGAGAACGAGACCTATTATCAGATGGGGTATTTCTCTGAGTATTTCATCGGGAAAGACTAGGTGGTGATCATCGGTGATTTTGAAGGGATTTACGACAGTCATCACAGCATGATGGACAAGGTTCCCGGTCCCCTGGCCATGATGAATGCTTACCTGGCCATTGCCCATCATGACCATGTGCTGAGCTGGTATTATCTGCTGATCCTCTTTCTGGCTTTTACCTACATTACCTACCACAGCTTCTACCAGAACCGCATCTCCTACTCCGGTCAGCGCTTTAAGAAGCTGGGCGTCGTTCTGCGTTTTCTGCGCAACAACATGAACTTCATCATGATTTTCGTGCTGGCCCTGGTTTCCATGCTGTTTTTCCATTTTTACATCCACCTGCTGATCCTGCTGACGTATTTCGGGGTGATTGAATTTCTGATGTTCCGGTACAGGGACTGGCGGAAACGCAGGCAGGAGAAACGCAGGGCGCTGAGGGCGCAGCAGCAAAATTAATCCCCCGCGGGACTCAGGTGCAGACAATTTATTACTTTTACCTGTTCAAAACCCTATCACAACAGGTATGGAGATCAAATGGCGGCAGGAAAGCTTCAAGCGGCTGATCATCAGCGTTAAAGATGATCAGCAGGAGCGCCATTTTCTTTTGTCGGAGCGGGTGATCAACCACCTGGCCGCCCATCGCCAGGTCCATATGCATGTGATTATCAACGGGGGACGTGAAGAAAGCTTCCTGGTGAATTTCAGCGGCCTGAAACCTGCGGCCAACATGCCCGAAGGGGGTTACGGTGTCAAGTCCCTGCGGGAAGAAAGCGGCGAGGTGCAGTTGCCCGACAAATGCGCGATTGCCAGGGGGGAAACCTTTTCCTCACGCTGGCTTACGCCGAAGGGGTGGAGCGCAGAGAAGCACTATTTTCCCCTGCAACCGGCCGTTCCGATGGATACAGCCGTCAGGGTGGCCTGTCCCTCCTGCGGAAAGAGTATCCCTGCAGCCTCCCGTTTCTGCGGCTATTGCGGCAAGAAGCTCGGAGAGGCGGAATCAACGATTATTTGCAGGAATACAGCCTGCGGCAGAAGTATACGGGCCGGCGCCCGCTTCTGTCCTTATTGCGGAGAAAAACAATAATTAACTGACCAAATATGAACCTGATTGCCAATTCCGGGGTACAGTTTCTGAAAAAGAAGATCGTTTTAGCCGACGGATCCCCGGCCAAGAAAACCTTCTTCAATTACTGCGAACAGATCATTGAAAAAGACAAGCAGAAGAACGCCCAGTTCATTATTCCCTTTTATCTCGACAAGGGCAATAAGTGGATTGTGAAAACCGACGCCAAGGGCATACGGGTCAACATCGAAGCCATCGATCCCAATTCATGGGAAATCACCGATCCTTCGAAGATCAATCCGGAGTTTGTGAGCCTGGTGCCCCCCAACGTGGAGGTGCATACCCTTCAGGCCCTGGATGTACTGCAGACCTTTGAAAACGAGTGGATCCCCCTGCCTTACCTGAGAAAGGAAACTTTCGGCAATAAATATATGACCGGGCCTACCGCATGGGCCAGGCTTTGGTACAGTAAAATCCAGGACATCTCCGGGGAAGAAGGTAAAGACAAGTACAGCTTTGTTCTTTCTTTTGACACCACTGCTTACGACAACCAGGCCACCTATCTCTCGCCCACCATCGCCGATGTTAACAACAATTCCTTCTTCGATTGTCCGGATGATGACCGCAACCTGTATTATTTCTGTTCTTTCGACTGGGTGCAGGACTGGCTCGAGGGCGTGGTGAAGAAGAACAAGAAATACCAGGATAACGAATACCTCAAGCACATTGGCTATTATTTCGCCCTGATGAAGATCCTGAAAAAGGCCGGTGTTTTTTCTGAGATCACCCTTTTACCGGATCATGTGAACAATACCGTGGAGGTAGACCTGGTTCTCGATCTGGGAAACTCCCGCACCTGCGGTGTGCTGGTGGAATCAGATGCCCCGGGAGAAAATTTTGACTTCACCAAAGCCGTCCCGCTGCAGATCCGCGACCTGACCTATCCCGACAAGACTTACGAAGATCCTTTCGATATGCGCCTGACTTTTGTCAAAACCACCTTCGGTGATGAGGCGGCAGGCGTGAAGGCGGGCAACGATCGCCTCTTCATGTGGCCCAGTATGGTGCGCGTGGGGAAGGAAGCGGTGCGCTTATCCATCATCCACCAGAAAGAGAATTCCAATTCCTGCATGTCGAGCCCCAAGAGATACCTGTGGGATCTCGACAAGAGACTGTATCACTGGACACGCATATCGGAGAATACCCGTTTTTCGGAACCCGCCCTCTATGGCATTTCGGAATTATTCACTGAAAACGGAACCCTGCTGAAACGTGCGCAGGACAATCTTTTCCCCGGAAGCCCGGAGCCTATCCCGGCAATGAACCCCTATTTTTCGAGGAGCAGCCTCATGACCTTCTCCATCATTGAGATCATCATGCACGCCATCTCCTACATCAACTCCTATGAGTTCAGGGCGGAAAGATCCAAGTCCAACCTTCCGAAGATCCCCCGCAAACTGAGGCGCGTGGTGCTGACCTGTCCCACCGCCATGCTCAACACCGAGAAATATCTTCTGCGCGAACATGCCACCGACGCCATCGAATCGCTCAAGCAATACTATCCTTCCCGCCTGATTGATGCCGCGCTGACCATCATTCCGGATATTACCGATATGAATGTTTTACCGGAAGAGCGCAAACACTGGGGCTTTGATGAGGCCACCTGCAGTCAGCTCGCATTCGTGTACGGAGAAATTTCCAACCGTTTCAGGTTCAAAACCGATCTCTTTTTCAAATACTGCGGGAAGCCGCGGCCGGAGAACAAATACCCGGGACAGCCCTCGGTCACCATTGCCAGTGTGGATATCGGCGGAGGAACCACCGACCTGATGATCTGCAATTACAATTATGACCCCGTGGCTGCGGAGACCATTGCCAAAGTGGAACCGGAACCCCTCTACTGGGAAGGTTTTAACAAGGCCGGCGACGACATTCTTAAATCGGTGATCGAACGCTACGTGATTCCCAGTATTGCCGATGAAGCACGTAAGCTGGGGGCCGACATCAAACAACTCACGGCCACGCTGAATAAGCTCTTCGGTCCATGGGTGGGAAGCCAGACCTCAAAAGACAAGGTCCTGCAGCAGCAGTTTGCCATTCAGATTGCATATCCCATCGCCATCGGTGCGGTGAAACACTTATCGGACCGCAAAACCAGCGAGATCTATACCTTCGACAGCTTCTTCATCGACAGTCCTTACCCGATCAGTCCCGTGATTGAATATGTGAACCACGCCATGGTGAAATGCGGAGCAAAAGATTTTGATATCCGCAAAACCAGCTGGGAGATGAATGCCCGTTATCTCGATGTGGTGGTAGCCGATGTGGTGAAGAAAATGCTGGAAGATCTCTGCGGCATTATTGCCCAGTACAATTGCGACTTTGTCTTGCTGGCGGGACGTCCCACCATGCTGCCGGTGATCCAGGAGATGTTCTACCGTTACCTCCCGGTATCGCCCGACCGCATCATTCCCATGGGTCGTTACCGCATCGGCTCCTGGTATCCCTTTGCCGATAACCTTGGATATATCAAGGATCCGAAGACCTGCGTAGTGGTGGGAGCCTCCATTGCCCTGCTGGGCGGGGTGCTGAACCGCATCCCCGGTTTCATGATCGACACAACACAACTGAAGGTGAAGTTTGAATCCACGGCAGATTATATCGGGAAATTCGAGATGGGCAGCGGCACCATAGAACCTGTGTATTTTTCACCCCAGGAAAGCGGCAATGTCAACCTGAACTTCCACGGTGAATTCATGCTGGGAATGCGTCAGATGCCAGGAAAACACTGGATCGGAACACCCATGTACAAGCTGGAATTCGGCAGTAAAGAACTGGCGGAAGAGCTGACGAACCGGCTTCCGCTGAACATCACCATGATACAGGCTCCGCTCGACAAGGAAAAGCTGACCATCACCGGCGGCATCACCGATAAAACAGGCAAATCGATTGAGAACACAGCCATCACCCTCAAGCTGCAGACCATGGCGGACGACAGTGGTTACTGGCTGGATACCGGAAAGTTTGCCATTGACATCACCGGATACATGGAAAAAAACTAAACGGCCATGATCGAGAAAAAGATCTATTCCGACAATCCCGGTCTTGAAAAGCACATCCACGGCAGGGATGATGATCCCCCGGTCTCTGAGGATGCCCTGAAGAAGGACTTGCCCGCGGGGGAGGAGGAACCGCTGAAAGAGCAGGCGGATCCTGTTGCCGATGTGACATCCGGCCCCGATCCGTTGCAGCATGAGCTGCCGGAAGAGCCTGAGCTCAGGATTGCTGCTCTCCTGCTGGAATCTTTCGGAAAAGAGGCTTTTGAAAGGATTCGCTCTGAAGGGAGTTTCATGGTCCCCTTCACCGAAGAACAAACCAGCCTTGAAGTCTGGACGGGTCAATGTATACGTATGCTCTTTAAAGCGGAAGAAATCTCCGCCATGGCGCTGAACTTCAGCAGCTGGCTGGAACAGAAGGAATCCGCAACTGCTTTGCTGAAGCAGGAGATCCTGACCCTGAAGGAGCGCTTGGAGACAGGTGCGGAGCGTATCAGGGCAACGGAAAACGATTATGTTATCGCCGACAGTGAACGTCAGCAATTGAGGAAGGAACTGCTCAGCAGCATTTCTGCCGTTTACTTCATCGATCGCTTCCTGCTTCAGTCCACCTCACCAGAAGCCGCGAAAATTGCGGGATTGCTCAAGGAGGAGATGGAAAGACCGGGAGAAGATTTCCCGCATTTTGTCACGGGTTTCACTGACGGTTGGATGACATTGCTCACGGCCATCAGCAGTGCAGCCGATGACGAGAGCGGAATGGAAGCAGTACACCTGGCCCTCACCGGTCTGCTTGAAAAGATCGCAGGGCGCGGGATCACCGCACGACGGGCCATTTTGGAGATCGTGGCGGGTCTGTGCAGTGCGAAATTCAAACTCTTTAAATTCATCTCACCCGAAGAGAGCCTGCAGGTGGATCCGCGCATCCACTCAGCCACAGCCCTTGGAGGGTCCACCATACGTGAAGGCGTGAGCTTTGCCGTGATCCGTAAAGACACCATGCAAACGGTGAAGTATGCAGAGATACGGGTTTAAGGAGGACGTCGGAAAGAAGAAAACAGGAGTTGGATATTATACGGAAGATATTAGATATTGGATATTAGAGATTAGAAATTAATAATTATCAATATATAAGTTATGCAGGATCTTATTAAAGATTGCACGAATCTGAGGTCGGTGATCAATGAAGCGATCGCGTGGACCAACAACAACCTGCCGGAGGAGAGAAGGAAGACCACGCAGTACAACCTGGAATTCCTGCGGAGGCTGACGCGCCGTTATGAGAGCTCCGCGGGGCGCAAACCATCGGTGGCGCTGTATGGTCAGAGTCAGGCCGGGAAGTCTTACCTTGTTTCCAATCTCGCGAAGGCCTCCTCCTCCAATTCCTTTTGGGTGGAGTGTCCCTGGCTGGGGAAGAAGTATGATTTCATCAATCAGATCAATCCTTTCGGCAAGCAGAAGGAGTCCACGGGATTGGTAACGCGTTTCACGCTGGCGTCAGAGGCGAAAAAGAGCAGCAAATTCAACTTTCTGCTGAAGACTTTCCGTCAGTCGGACCTGGTTTCGGTACTGGCCAATGCTTATTTTTCAAACATCGGAAAGAAGACGTTCAAGATCGACAAGGAGGATGTACTGAACACCCTGAGTGAGCTGAAGAACCTGGAGCGCAATCCCGACCACCAGGATTCCTTCGGTGTGGATGATGTTTTTGAGATCAAGGAATACCTTGATGAGCGCTTCCTGGGCAGCAAGAGCGCGGGTATCCTTGAAGATCTGAACTCACTGGAGTACTTTGAGAGCCTGTCGCGTATCGTTCCCTTCATCAGCTGGGATGAGCGCTGGAAGGCTTTCCGTTTCCTCTGGGGGAAGCATGAGTTTTACGATCTCCTTTTCCGCACCCTGAGTGAGGGCCTGTCGAAGATCGGCTTTGCCTCTGAGGTTTTTGTTGCCGAAAACGGACTGATCCCGCGGGAGACGTCCATCATTGATGTGACGCGTTATTATGCCATTATTGATAAAACCGGGGTAACGGGTGATCAGGATGTGGAAGTGGAAACCCCCGACAGTAAAACGGTCAGGGTGAACCGCAGCGTGCTCAGCGGCATCGTGTCGGAAATCAATCTTTATATTCCGCAGGAATCGGCCAACGAGCTGCCCTTTCTGCAGGAAGCCGACATCCTTGACTTTCCGGGGGCGAGGCCCGACGGGGACATGGATGAAGACAAGTTTATTGAAGAGAACAATGTCAGGATCTATACCGAGCATTACCTCCGCGGAAAGCTGAATTTCCTGTTTGACCGTTACAACCGCGATTACGAGATCAGCAACCTCTTGCTTTGCTGGCCGATCCAGCAACCCAATGTGATCAAGATCCGCAAGCTGATCAACGAGTGGATCCGCAACAATGTGGGGCGCACGGTAGAAAAGCGTGAAGAGCGCTTGCTGAAGCTTCAGAGCATGCTCAAGCCGGATCTGCCTCACCGCATCAATCCTTTCATCGTTGTGATGACGATGTTTGATGAGGACCTCAAGGTCAAGGTGGGAGAGGATCCCAAAAGTCCCGCCCGCTGGGAATCACGCTTCAAGGCCAATTACAACAAGTGGTTACAGCATGAGGTGGACGACTGGCTCGACAAGTGGGATCTTGCGGGCGAGGGAACTTTCAGACATACTTTTCCCATCCGCGACCCCAAGTATTCAAACGAGATTTTCGACGGGTTCGAAACCATGGGTTATGAAACGGAGATCCGGCCGGAGTACAGGGATAAGATCGCAACCCTGCAGGACAGTTTTGTGCAGTACGAATATGTGAAGAAGCATATGCTGAATCCGCCGGAGGCCTGGGATGAGTTGTTGTCGCCGGTGCAGGATGGCGACCGCAAGGGCTACAAAACGGGCATCGACTATGTGCTCCGCTACATTACCCCGGTCTGCGACGACATCATCAAGCATGAGCAGCTCGCTGAAAAGATCAGGGAGCTCAGGGCCGGTTTGCTGAAGGAGCTGGAGCAGTATTTTGAAGGCGGCGATATCAATGAGAAGCTGAAAAAGGCGCGCACCAATGGCTTAAAAGCCAAGGTGGCCATTGAGAAGCTGCACGACGAAAAGGTCAACTTCGGTCTTCTGCTGAAATACCTGACCTGTCCGGAAGAGCTGGTATGGAAAGAATACTGGAAACTGATGAACGAGGAAGTGCTCAGGACAGAGGAAAAGAGCGGGAGCAGTGCCGACCGCAACGATCCTCAGATCATTGCCCTGACGAAGATGCTCGACCGCAAGGGCATTAGTTTCACACCGGGAAAGACCACTTACGAGGAGGTGATCAACGACCTGATGCAGGCAGAGAAGATCGACGATGCGGAGACCCTTTTTGAAGTATACAACGACAATGGTTACGAGCTGGAGAAGATCCGCGATATCCTGGCCGGGAACATGGTGGACATCAAAGCTGATGATGCGGATATCTTTGCCCGCAACCTGGTTTCCTCATGGTTGTATTCCATCAGCATTGCCAAGTCGGAAGCGGTGATCGAGGCGATAGGTCTTCCCAAGAATGTGGTGGAGATGATCGTGGATCAGCTGACGCGCAACATTGTGCGTGTTGACCTGAAGAAGCGTCTGGCAGCGGTAGTGCGCGATGAGATCAAGGCTTACCATGTCACGCAGAATCAGAATTTCGACCTGGTTTCACGCCTGGCCTGCAACCTGCTGAATTCTTTTGTGAACACCACGGGATGGATATTTGTGGAGGCGGAAGAGCGTCCCAAAACCGATAAGAACCGGCCGATCTTCACCTATGCCGATCAGGCGCGGTTTCCGAAGAAGAAGGAGCTGTCGATCACCCAGGGTTTCCCGGGGGTCCAGCTTTACGAGAACTGGAAGATCGCCATCAAGGATTCATTTGAGGCCAATGTGCTTTTTGAGAACAACCTCCTGAACGCCGAAAAGGCTATTGCCAACCAGAAGCTGGGAGAGATCATCAGGAAGGCGCAGGGGTGAGTGGGAGTGATGAAGTGATGAAGTGAGGGAGTGATGAAGTGTGGGGTGTTTGAGGAGATCATAAAGAGCAGGGGGGCATGATAAGCATTACGTGACAGGGAAGAAGAGGATTTTTTCCGAATCAGATTTGCAATCCATATTGAATGGAACTGAACAAAGTCATATATTCCGGTAAGCTGGCCGGTTTCCGGCCGATCATCTGGCTGGGAGAGGCGGTATTCCGCCGTGAGAACCAGATCCGTTCGGTAATGAAAGACCGCCTCGGGGAAGAGTACGCGGAGCTCTTCAGCAACATTGTGATCCACAGCGGCGCCACGCCTTCGCTGGCCACGGCCTCATGGATGACTGCCTGGCTGAACAAGGCCCACGCCATCGGGGCGCTTCCTGAGCAGCAGCAACTGGCCGTGAAGCAGAAGCTGAAAGACATGATGGGACGCATCAGCGCTCTGTGCGCCGAGCTGAAACAAAGCGGAAACCGGGAGTACGAGGAGCTTTCGGAGGTGATCCTGCTCGCGACCCACATTCCCTTTGAAGACTGTATCATGAGCGACGGTCAGAAGATCGTGCTGGTGTTCTGGGGCTTTATCAACGATGCCTCGGAGAATAAGGGCGTGGAGCTGATGAAATTCCTGCATTATGATTTCGATGATCTCAGCCTGAAAGGTCCGGTGATCAAAAAAGATACGGGTCCCGTCATCAAGGAAACACCCCCGGTCGTTCAGAAGGAGGAGCCGCCCCTGTCGCGTGATACAGCCTCCGTGAAAGAGAGCGGGATTTCTGCTGCTACCACCCCGCCGCCGAAGAAAAGGCGTTTCCGCTGGTGGTGGATCCTCGTTATCCTTGGCGCCCTGCTGCTGCTTCTGCTGCTGTTTTTCCTGCTGAGAGGCTGTATGCGCGGGCTGCCGGTGCTGCCCGATCAGGGCCTGGTGCCGCCCATCGACACCACGAAGATCATCACCAATCCCGGCGACACCCTGCAGCGGCCGGTCCTCGGGAACCGCCTGAATGTGATCCTCGATAAGAATGCAAAGATGCAGGACTTCGCTCAGGAATTCGCTGATGCCTTCGGTCAGGATGCGAAGATCGTTTACGTTGACACGGTGATCATGCAGGTCCAGGTGGAGTTTTACACTGACGATATCCCGACCTGGAAAGAAAGGATCAAAACCCTCAAAGGGGTGCGCATTGTGTTTGAGGAATCCATCTTCAGGAGCAGTTATGCCCCCGGCGACCCGGGTTTTCAGCGGGTCACCGACTCCTGGCAGTTTACGGCGATCAGGGCAGCGGGCGGCTGGGACATCACCCGCGGGAAGGCGGATGTGGTGATCGCGGTGATTGACGATGGTTTCGACCTGACCCATCCCGAGCTGAAGGGCCGCTACACCGATCCCTGGAATGTCCCCGAGAATGCCCCCAGGGTACACACCAACAGGGGAAAATCCTTTCACGGCACCCACGTGGCCGCGCTGGCCATCGGCAATATGGATAACCGGGCCGGAACTTCCGGCGTGGCCCCTCAGTGCATGTTCATGCCCATACAGATCTCCGATATCAACGGGAACATGAGCACCACTTATATCATCAACGGATTTCTTTACGCGCTCACCCATGGCGCGGATGTGATCAATATGTCGCTCGGCATGCAGTGGCCTCCATTTGTCAAAAATATGCCGGTTGAAAATCAGAAGAAGCTGGCGCGGGAGATGTATCCCGAGGAAGCACAGTTCTGGGACGAGATGTACGCTTACGCGGAGGATTATGATGTGGTGGTGGTGCAGGCCGCGGGGAACGACAACGTGATCACCTCCATTGATCCCATGAAGCGTTCGGCACGGACCATCGTGGTGGCGGCGTCTGATCCCATGAACAGCCGTTCGGTTTTCAGTAATTTCGGGGAACGCGCCGATGTTACGGCACCGGGCACCCAGGTTTTCAGCGCTATTCCGGCCAGCCAGTACGGCTATCTCGACGGTACCAGCATGGCATCACCTATTGTGGCAGGTGCCGCGGGATTGCTGCGTTCGGTGAACCCGGCCCTGAAGAACGCGGATGTCAGGGATATTCTGGTGCGGACGGGCATACAGGTGGCCAGCGCCGCGGATCGCGGGGTGGGACCCCTGATACAGCTCGACAAGGCCTTACAGGCTGCGGAAAGCTACCAGCCGCAGACCTGCGATGAGCTGGTTGACAGCCTGCTGAACGTGATTGACAGGCTCAAGCAGAAAGTCTGTGATACTGCCGATCAGATGAAGATGCCGGAAGGCGCGCTGGATTGCGGTTTCACGAAAGGGCAATGGGTCAGCAGCAAGAACCTGGTCAACGGGAACACCCAGGTCCCGGTTCAGCTTTTCTTTGATTTCGACGGAAAATGTGCGGGAAAGATGACCTTCTCCGAGCAGGGCGGGAACCGCTGCCATGCCACGGTCAAATGCAGGATCAGCGGACGAAAGCTGACCATTGAGCAGGACGGCAATGCTTCGTGCAGCAACGGAACCGAATACACCCGCCATGTTTTCGATTGCGTTCCCGACGCATCCGGTATCCTGCAATGCTCGGCCCGCAGGGTGGGCAGCAGCACGGTGCTGGTGAAATTCACGATGAACAGGTTGTAATCATTTTCTGACCAATTTATTCATGAGACTGTATTTTCAAGAGCCGAAGGCGAATTGCTCCAAAGGCGTCCCTTTGGGAAAATACTAGTCGAACAACTAAGAATTCCATTTCATTTTGTTCATAAAATTCAAGTTTCACGAATGAAATATCTCAGAAGTTTGTAATATCTGATTTTTTCTTACATTTGCAGCATCTATATTTGACGAGAAGCACATCATGATCGTTTTTGGCCTTAGGTTTTATAAGAGACTCATTATCATTCCCCCCCCGCACGTCAGGGAAAATCAATCCTCCGGATTTTTCTTTTAGAAGGTATAACCCATTCTTTTTCAACTGCCGACATCCATCGGGCAGGTTACTGCTATTTTTCTTATTATATTTTTCAGGTGTTTCGCCTGTACGACAACTATAATTATAAAATAGTTTTTAATCACAAACAACCATCAGTATGAAAAAGCGATTCATTGTAATTGCGATTCTTTTTGCAAGCTTTGTTCACGAGGGAGTTCAAGCACAAACAATCACAGGCTCCGGTACAACGGGCCAGATTCCAAAATTTACAGGAACATCCGTAATCGGAAATAGTGTGATGTTTGAGAATAGTTCAAAAATCGGTATTGGAACCACCACGCCTGCTGAATTACTGGATGTTAATGGCAGCATTAAAGCATTGCGCGCATATATTGCCGAATGCAACTTTGTGTTTCACGATCAGAGGGCACAACCATCGCATAATGCAGCGATAAACTGGGGTGATGGAAGCAATGGGAACCTGTATTTCAGAACCTTATCCACTGGCGGAAGCCTGGGTTCGTGCACCGACAGGATGACTCTGACCAATAACGGCCGGCTGGGAATAGGAACAACCTCCCCCAGTCAGAAACTTGAGATATATCATTCAGATGCAGGTGGAGGAATCGTTCTTAACAAAGTAAGCGGTACTTCAAAAAAGAGTGAAATTAAGTTCAGCTCTGCAGGCACAACATTGTTTACGATCGGAAACGATCTGGATGCGAACGGACACCAGACCTTTTACATCCGGGATGTTCTCAACAGTAAAAATCTCTTTCTGATTAATGAGGACGGACTGGTGAGTATTGGCGGGACTATGGCTCCATTGGGATCAGCTCTTTACAAAATGTATGTTTATGGTGGTATTGCGGCCAGGGATGTGAGAGTTACCTCTGCAACGCCCTTTCCTGATTATGTTTTTGATGTTGGCTACAGATCACTCACAATATACGAAATGGAATCCTTCGTTCTGACGAACAGGCATCTCCCCGGCATCCCGTCGGCAGAAGAAGTCGAAGCAAATGAAGGCTATGAACTTGGTGATATGCAGCAAAGAATGCTGAAGATACTGGAAGAACAGGCGCTATATATCATTTCTCTACAAAGGCAGATCGATGCCTTGAAAACAGAAATACTAAACATCAGAAACAATTAAGATGAAAAGTTTTATTATTTCATTCGTTTTCTGTATCTTTATGGGTACAATGATGTTTGCACAAACAGGGCCACCAGCCTGCGATGATTTTGTTACGCTTCAGGGTAAGCATTTTCAATGCGGGGGTCAATTATTTTATCCTTTGGTGGCCTCGTATTGTTTCCATGCGGTCTTCTCTGGGAATCCGGAAACCATAGCCCCTCTGGACACCAGCCTTTTTTCGCTGGCAAGACACGGCACCTATGGACCGTGTGAGAATCCGGATTGCTTTGGGGGGTGCGGCCAATATGAATCTTGTACCCGTGATACATTACGGGCCTATATTGACAAGGACTTACATGTAATTCATGAGAAAGGATTCAATACCATAAGTACGAGACTTGGACCAGGCTACAAGAAGAACAGTAATGATACCATGTATTTACCAACCATGTGTTGTGAGCCTTTAGGTTGCGGTGTTTCTGTATATGACATGCCTATTCATGCTGATTTGAATGATCCCGGAGATCCAGGTCTTAACAAATGGTTCAGGCTTATTAAGGAAATACTTCAACTAGCCCATAAGAATGACCTGAAGGTTCTTCTTGATGTCGGCTACGGTGGATTAACAGACCCCGATCATATTGACTCGTATATTGATTATCTCGAGCTTCTGGCACAGTATATTACTACTCTGGATTTGCAACTACGGCAAACACTGATCGCTTATGTAATTATGGAAGAACCCGGACTTACGCAGCAGTATCAGCACCCCAAAAGTCAAGTTTGCGAGAAAATAGCAAGGATGTATGATGCATTAAAAGATCACGACGAAGAGCACTTGGTGACGGTGGGGGGACAACACCTTGTTGACTTGTTTCAATGGGATCCCGGAGTTATGAAGCTTGATTTCTGGAGTCCGCATATCTATCCTGAGTACGACAGATATGACAGGAAGGGTGAGGGCAGTTCAGATCAGGCAGTTGAAAGAGTCAAGGGGCAGCTTTTTTGGTTGAAGAATAACTGTCCTATTCCTTGGATGATCGGTGAAACAGGGTTTGGGGCTATTGATGATGATCAGGGTTGGCCGGCCGAAAATGGAGACCCGGGCTGGAATTGTGGTTATCTGGGTTATCCTCTGGTAAATGGTGAACTTGAAACACCTTTGCAGGGGACAACCTACACTCAGAAGAATTATGCAGAAAATATTCTGGCAATGGTTCGGGATTGTGGGGGCGCTGGCTACACACAGTGGGGTGTTTACGAAGGATGGGCTGCTCATCCGGTTTACAATCCTGATATTAACGGGAACAGTTGGGGGATGTTTCGTCATGGTGAGGCCAGTACGGGATTAACTGACAAGGACAACTACTTAGGACTGCAGACAACAATATTTAAACCAGTGGTAGCCATATTTGAATCCTATCTTTCCAACGGTCAACCACCGGCAGTTAATTCCAATGGAGGGCAGATGCCGGCAAGCTATTATAACCCCTATCAGCATCCGACTGTGAACAACTACGGTTGCCCTGATTATAGGTATCATCATGTTAGCGGAACTGTTACAGACCAGAATAATCAACCAATAAAGGATGCATTTATATATGCATGGGTGGATGTTGGGTTCAATGAGGATGATGATCACATTTTTGATGTCATATACACCTTCTCAGATGAAAGCGGGGACTTTTCTATAAATGCCAGGAATTGGGATGTTTGTATAGGTTATCATGATAATATTTGGGCGATAATTGATGTTCATGTAACTGTTACAGGAGGGGAGAAGGTGGAAGCAGGCTGGGGTGCTGTTTCGTCTGTATATAATCCAGTGCTTGAGAGAACTGATCTGAAAATGGATGCTGAATTTGATAATATAACGGTAAGCAATGCTCAGACAAGGAATTTCTATGCCTGGAATAGCCTTTCGATGAGTGATATTGATATACAGTCAGGTGCCACCTCGGAAATAAAGGCCATGACTGAAGTCCAGCTTTCATCTGAGTTTAATGCTAATACCGGCAGCGAAGTGCATATCTGGTGTGCTGCAGTGTTTCCGGATTGTAACGATTTTCAGAATTTCAAATCGCTGAATGTTTCAAAAGAGCTGTTATCAGATGAAGAGATTAACACTGCAGAAATCAGGATTCAATTCGCAAAGGAGGAAACTTATCTTGCTGTTTCTCCGAATCCGGGACATGGGATATTCAGCATTTCACTGAAAAGCAATACCATGGAAAAAATGCAAAGACTGCTTCTGCTTGATTATTGTGGACGGAAGCTGCTTGAAAAGGAGGTTAATGCAACGGAAATTCGGGAGGATTTTTCAGCCTTTCCCCGCGGGATTTATATCGTTCAGGCTTCAGACGAGACAGGCTTTTTATATTCACAAAGGATTGTAATTCAATAAAAGTTTAAAATGAAAAAGTTCATAATTATCATAATTCTTGCATTTGCAATATCTCCGATCCATTCTCAAACATGGGGATGGGTTAGAACGGCTGGAGGAAATAATCCTGACGAGGTATCTGGGTTGTTAATTGACAACAATAACAATGTTTATTTATCGGGCAGCATTATGAATCCATCTGCGATTTTTAACAATATTCCAGTAGGGGTGAACGGATTTAACGATGGATTTGTGGCAAAGTATAATTCGGCAGGAATGCTGCAGTGGGTCAATGGCTATGGTGGTTATAATCCTTATGCTACATTTGATGGGGTTTCTTCAGTTATGTTTAATAAAGATACAAGTGCCATTTACCTTTCAGGCACCTTTTATGGAGATTGCTATATAGGGACTTATCATCTTGCCGGACATTCAGGAACAGATCGTGATGTATTTATTGCGAAGCTTGACCTGAACGGGAATTGTATATGGGCAAAAAGTATGGGAGGGTTTGGTAATGATCTCGTAAGAGCAGGTGTAGTAAATAGTGAGGGGAATATTTTATTAACATTAATTTTTCCGTACTCGGGTATCGTTGATACTTTTTACGTGGCTCCACCTAGGAGTCTTGTCTGTTTTGATTCATCCGGAAATTGCCTCTGGGTAAAACCCGTGGCAAATAATGCAAGTTTTTACCCGGTTATACAATATGGGAGGGATTATATATTAACAGGCTCAAATTCAACAGCTGAATTTTCGATTGACACAATGGATTTTAATTTGCCTGATTATCACGGTCGGTTTCTTACAAGGATTGATTCGAACTGTTCGGCACAATGGGTTGTTGTCTTTGGGGGCCCGAGATCGTTTGATGGACCATTTATTCAGCAGAATGATTCCGGCGACATACTATTTTGCGGCGTCTCTAAGGGGCCTTACTTAACTATTGGCGTTGACACGGTATATTCACCTAAAGATTATATTCTTTATTTGTCTTGTTCTAATCAAAATGGCGAAGTAATATGGACAAAGTCAATTCTCTCAAACGGACAACTAGAATCTCGAGGTATATTTGTTTCGGACAATAGTGACATTTATTTGTTAGGTGGTTATCGCGATACTACGAATTTTGAAAGCGGGATTATGCTGATTCCCGACACTGCTGGTTTGTCCGAATTCTTTATAGCAAAGTTCAACAATATTGGAGTGTGCCAAAATGTGATAACTTTAAGAAATATTGAAGGTCGATCAATAGCCGGATCCACAAACGGCAGCATTTATTTTGCAGGCCAGTTTCGTGAACCCTGTATCGTGGGTGACACTCAGCTCAGCAGTTTTGGCGGTTATGACATCATTTTGGGGCAACTTCTGTCTTTTGAAGATATCTATTATCCCAATCCCGGCGGAGATCAGTTACTGATTTACGCTAACCCCACGGCCGGGTCGTGTAATATCCAGATCCCTGAAGAGTTTCTCGGGGAGAGTAATCTCTTGCTGAGTATCTTTGGTCTCGATGGCAAAATCATTCAGCAGCAAAATATTATTATTGCGGAAAACAAGATACTTCTTGATATTGAAGCCCGGGCAAAAGGCGTTTATGTTGCCACCCTGAGCAACGGGAAAAAGGTGTATACGGGAAAAATTGTGTTTGAATGAGCATGTATTGAAAAGGACGGTCATGGAGTTTCCCGGAAGAGGATAAGAGGGTCAGTGCATCTCAATCTTTATCCATCCCGACTGTAATTTCTTTATTGATCTGTTCCTTCCCTGACAGGTCGGGTGTT
The DNA here is from genome assembly GCA_937934705.1 of uncultured Bacteroidota bacterium. Taxonomy (GTDB): domain Bacteria; phylum Bacteroidota; class Bacteroidia; order Bacteroidales; family CAIWKO01; genus CALGYY01. Next base: position 37,464 of record CALGYY010000048.1, on the reverse strand, counting down.
TTGGCATAGGTCACACGGAGGATCATATAGATACCCAGGAGGATGAGAACAGCGCCCAGGATATAATTAAGTATTGTAACAATGCGGGGTTTCAGGTATTTTTTGATCTTCCCGGCAATAAAGCACTTCAGCAGATCGGTGGCCAGCACAGTGGTGAGGCAGCCGCCGAAGAACACCATGGTTTCAGGGGAATGGGTTCCGAAGGTATTGCTCACGTATGCCATCCAGCCCACCCAGAAGATCAGCAGAAAAGGATTGAGAATATTCAGTGCAAAACCCTTGGCCATATATTTCAGGGGCCTTACCGGGTCGATGGGCACTGGGATTTCGGGGTCGGGTTCGGTTTTAGGAGGCGATTTTTTCCTGAAGGTGAAGAGTCCGAAAAATATGATCACAATCCCACCCACGATGCCGAATACCACTGAATTGTTCTTTTCGGCGAGGAAGGCTGAAACGCCCAGATAACTCAATGCCACCAGCAGCAGGTCGCTGATAAAGATACCGAAAGCCATATACATACCGGAGCGAAAACCTCTGTGGATGCTGGTTTGCAGGAGGCTGAAAAGTGCCGGTCCCAGCATGATCGCCATGGTCAGCCCCAAAAGAATACCGCTCAAAAAACCTTCAATCATTCCCTGATATCTCCGGTGACACTGTGTTGTTTGATAAATTCCATCCACTCCTGGTGCTGCTGGTGTTTGAGCACCCGCGGAAACTTATTTTGCGCACCTTCCTTACCCCGGGCGCGCATCCAGTCGTAAAACACCCGCGTAGGCAGCACTTCAACAAACACCTCGCGGATGGCCTCAATTCTTTCTGTCCGGTAGTCGTCGTTCAGGATCTTCAGGTAATGATCGATGCGGTCGCGGGCCAGGCCGGCATCAATCGCCTTGTCGCATCCCAGGTACCAGCGGTGGGCAAACATACTGTCGTGCCGGATCCCGCTGACGGTGAACTCCCTGATCTCGGCATCAAGCTCTTCAGCGAGCATGCTCACGGCCCGGGTCATATTTTCCTGCGAGAGATGTTCGCCGCAGAGGCTGAGGAAATGCTTGGTGCGCCCGGTGATCACGATCTCGCTGTTTTCCTTGTCGATAAACCTGATGGTGTCGCCGATCAGGTAGCGCCAGGCTCCGGCGCAGGTCGAAAGCAGCAGCGCGTATTCCTTTCCTTCGATCACCTCGGTGATGTTGTAGGTTTCAGGCTGTGAAACCATATTGCCGGAATCGTCGAAGTTCCGCTCGTTGAAAGGCACAAATTCATAGTACAGGCCGCCGTTGAGTGCCAGTTGCATGCCCCTGGAACCGGGCCGGGCCGTGTAGGCAATAAAGCCTTCGGAGGCAAGATAGGTTTCGATATAGGTCAGGGGCCGGGCCAGCAGTTTTTCAAAACCTTTGACATAAGGGGTGAAACTGACGCCCCCGTGTACAAAAATGGAAAGATTGGGCCAAAGGTCATGGATGGTTTTCAACTGATAACGTTCGATGATCTTATCGAGGAGGATCTGCAGCCATGCCGGCACACCCACAATAACGCCGATATCCCATTTAGGAGCGTTCTTGACAATCTCTTCCAGTTTGGTCGGCCAGTCGCGTTCCCGCGAGATCCGCCTGCCCGGTTTGTAATAATGCTGAAACCAGAAAGGAATGTTGCCCGTGGTGATCCCTGAAAGATCCCCTTCGTAATAGGTTCCGTTAAACTGCAGATGGGTGCTCCCGCCGAGCATCAGTATGCCTTTTTCATAGAACTCCTTCGGGAAGTCATAATGTGCCAGGGTAAACAATTGCTTGACGCTGGTCCGCTTGATGGCGCGGAGCATGTCGGGCGTTACCGGAATATACTTGCTCGACGCTTCACTGGTTCCGCTGCTCAGGGCAAAATGCCTGACCTGCCCCGGCCAGCACACATAGGATTCCCCGTTCAGACAGCGGTACCACCACTGGTTATGGATGCTGTTGTAATCATGAGCCGGCACCTGCTTACTGAAAGCAGAAGCAAAATCTTTTTCCCGAAGGATGTCGGAGAAACGGTAATGTTCTCCGAAGGCCGTCAGCTGTGCCTTACGCAAAAGCTTCTTGAGCACCTTCTTCTGTGCCCTCCAGGGGTGTACCCTCACCGGGACCTTACCTCTGAGGTCGATGGCGCTTTTAATGATGGAACCAATTACAGGCATGCGGTTTTTTTTCGCTGATCGGGTGGGCAAAAATACAAAATTATTTTTTGAGGACGATCCTGAAAGTCGTGCCTTTCCCGGGCGATGAACTCTTCACGAAGATGCGGCCGCTGTGGTACTGTTCAATAATACGCTCTGCCAGGGTCAGCCCGAGTCCCCATCCTACGGCTTTACTGGTGAACCCGGGGTTGAAGATGGTTTTATGCTGACTCTTCGGAATGCCCTTGCCGGTGTCGTTCACATCAATAGTCACGGTGCGGGGGTCTTCCGTAATCTCGATATGGATGGACCCGCTGCCGCTCATGGCATCGATGGCGTTCTTGCAGAGGTTCTCAATCACCCATTCAAAGAGGTAGCGGTTCAGCGGAACATGTATGGGCGTGAATTCGGCAGGGGTGATGCTGTAGGTGACCTTACGGGAGGTTCTGGACTTCAGGTAATTCACAGCCTGATAGATCACTTCGGTGACATTTTCGGTTTCCAGTCTCGGGGTAGAGCCGATCTTGGAAAAACGTTCGGTAATGGTTTCCAGACGATGGATATCTTTGGATACTTCCGTGATGGTTTCATCATCCACGCCTTTGAGTTTCAGGAGTTCTTTCCAGGCGATAAGGGAGGAGAGGGGCGTTCCCAACTGGTGCGCGGTTTCCCTGGCCATACCCAGCCAGACCTGATTCTGCTCGGCCCTGCGTGAGGTGCTGAACAGCAGGTAGGCAATCATCAGGAATACGGCGATGATGATGAACTGGATAAAAGGATAATACTTAAGCTGGGTGAGCAAATAGGATTTTTCATAGAACACGAAACACTTGCCCTGCCCGGGGAGATCGACTTCTATCGGCTTGTTCTGTATTTCCATCCGCGCGATGGTTTCCTGCAGCAATGCAGGGTTTTGTGTGATCAGACTGTCGACATTTCCGGAGGCGATGATCCGGCTGCGCGAAACATCGGTCACAATCACCGGAACGGAGGGAGCGTTGGTGACGATATCGGAAAGAAAGCTCCGGATCTGTTTGTTGAGCACTTCACGGAGCTGGGTGTAGATGCGCGATTCCTTGTAATACAACAGGTTGAGCCGCTTCCCGCGGAAGGAAGCCTCAATGGGAGGGTAAACACTGAACTCACGCAGCAGATCACCTTCGAGGACTTCAACACTGTCGGTATTGAAATCCACGTTTTTAGCCGTGAGGATTTTATGGTTCTCGGTGGTGAGGATCACCGGTATGGTGGTGTTGGCCTGCAGAACTTCCGTGTAGAAGGTGAGGTCTGATGCGCCCAGGTCGGCATTGATAAGGTACTGATTGGCTTTGGCCCATAGCTCAACTTTATGGCGTTCTTCTTCCTGTATCTTGGTGAAGAAAGTGTCGGTGGCATTGACGAGGGCCGCTTTTTTATTAATGGCGTCGGCCCAGATCCTGATCTTGTCGCGTTCTTCTTCCGCGATATTGCGGGCGATCTTATCAATATACAGCAGGGAGCCGGAAAAGATCAGCAGGGCGGCTGCAAACAGCAGCCATTTCCAGCGGCGTTTCTGAACGTAAATGCTGCGGTTTTTTTTTCGCACGTCCTGTTCTTTTTGAATGATCGTCAAACGGCTGTGGCACTGAATTATTGCCTGTCGCCGGGCTCGTAAAAGTACGAAAAAACCCTTATCCTTACCTTTGATTTTGTGTACTTTTGAGCCCGTGAAAGAAGAGGTCCCTGAAATATTTGTCCGGGCACTGGAGACCGACGATCTCCGCCTGATGCAGCAGGTTCCCAAGAGCGACCTGCACAATCACGCAGCACTGGGCAGTCGCTTCGCTGACCTGGTGGACTGGCTGGGTCATCCGCTGGAAGCCCCTCCGGAGAGTATGTCCGGTATCGCGGAAATGGATCAGTATCTGAGCAGGGTACTCAGGCCGCTTTTTCTCGACCACACCGGTTTTGAATACGCGCTGATGGCAGCATTCAGGCAGGCGAAGCAGGACGGGGTCAGCGTGCTGGAGATGAGCATCGATTCCTGGTTTATCCGTCAGTATCCCGGGAGAGCTGATCAGTTGACGGAATACCTTGAACGTATACACGCGGAGATAGCGCCCGACATTTGTTTTATTCCCCAGCTTGGTCTGAACCGGGGAGGGGATATGAAGGTGGTGCTGGCGGAAGCGCGGGATTGCATTGCCACCGGTTTTTTCCAATCCATCGATCTGTACGGGGAGGAACTGGTGCGGCCGCCGGAAGATTTCCGTGAGATCTACCGTGAGGCTGCGCGTGCAGGGATGCGGCTGAAGGCGCACAGCGGGGAATTCGGGGATGCGGACTCTGTGCGCCGTCACGTGGAGGTTCTTGAACTTCAGGAAGTGCAGCACGGCATTTCTGCCGCATCTTCTGCGGAAGTGATGAAATGGCTGCGCGAACAGGATATCCGGCTGAATGTATGTCCCACCAGCAATGTGGTGCTGCAAAGGGTGTCATCCCTGAAGGAACACCCCCTGAGGGTATTGTTCGATGAAGGTCTGTTCGTAACCCTCAACAGTGACGATATCATGTTATTCGGACAGAGTGTGAGCGAGGAGTATCTGAATGTATACAGGGCGGGGCTGTTCAGCGCTGATGAACTGAATCTGATCAGGTTGAATGGGCTGTCGCAGTCAGTATTCAGCAGATCTTCCTGATTCAGTGCCTGACAAATCTCCCGCAGTACCTGGCGTCTGTGGTTTCCAGGCAGATGAAATAAATTCCTTCAGGAAGTTCCTTTACATCCAGTGTCAGAAATTTCTGAGCATTGGGGTCGGGAATCCATTCCATCACCGCGGCACCTGAGGGATGGGTGATCAACAGTCTGCTGCATTTCCCGGTTTCTTCAGGGATCAGCAGCCGCAGCTCCCCGCTGCAGGGATTGGGATAAATCTGCAGGATGCGGTTTTCGCCTGACCTCCCGCAGGAAACCGACCTGATACCCAGCAAATGGTGCTGTCCGTCATAATCCGTCTGCATTAAACGGTAATAAACGGTTCCCCCTCCACTCTGAGGGTCTGAATATGCGTAAGCGCTGATAGTGTTCTGCGTTCCGCCTCCCGCTATAGTGGCGAGGTTTTTCCAGTCCTGGCCGTCGGCACCCTTTTCCAGAGTGAAGTAGTCGTTTTCGTTTTCGCTGGCCGTGATCCATTCCAGCCGTGTTCCGGAGTCGTCGCAATACACCTCAAACTGCAGCAGTTCGACGGGTAGCGGCACAGCACCCCCGCAAGCGGTCATTGTATAGCCCGGTAAGGAATAAGCGGCATTGTATTCGTCCGCTCCTGCATCACAGGGATTCGTCCGCGCCTGACCGTCGAAATCATCGGTGACCGGGCAGGAGGTTCCGGCGCCAATGGCGGGACTCCCCCCCTGAAGGTGAAGGTCAGGAGGCATCGTAAGCTGCATGAAAAGGGGATCACTGCTCAGGCTGTTCAAATCAAACCCGGTACCCCCCTGCCATGCGGCAAGACCGGCATAGTTTACGGCAGCACTGTTGCCGGTGATGTGTCCGGTCCCGCTTCCCCAGAGGATATTGTCATTGCATGTAATGGTGTTAGAGTTATCAAAATACAGAGCGTAGTGATTTCTTGTGCCAGTGCTGTTGGAGCGCTGGTTGACGAAGATATTGCTTCGGATATCGAGGGTGTTTTTCGGACTGATGTTGGTGTTGTTCCGCCTGAAAGCGTACGTATTGTTAGTGGTTCCTGTAATACCGCTTCCTGTAATATATACGCTGTTGTAATAGTAATTCATGTATGTCGTATTGGCGCCTGAGGTATAGCCGCTGGTATTGTCCAGGATGCCTGTGATCTCTGCCCCTGAAGTGATGCTGCTCCCGTCTGTCCGCATACCCAGGTGGATCATGTTGTTGCTGAAGACCGAGGTGACGGCGCTGCTCCAGCTGGAACCCACAGCCCCCAGCCCGGTGATGCGTGCATTGTTGCTGGTATTGGGGGCTTCAATCGCGAATATAGTGTTGCCGTTGTATGTGTGAACCTGACCCGGTTCTCCGACAGAGGTATAAATGCCGTAAAGCTTATTATTATTTGCCCCGCTGTAAGTACTGCGCAGGGCATAAATAGTGTTATTCGAAATGTTCTGTGTTGTTCCGCTGTAAATACTTTTGTTTGCAATACCTACAACAGAGGCATCGTGCGCTATATAGAGCTGCGCTGCTGCTGCTGCTGTTGCAGCGGTGAGGTTGAAGACAACATTCCCTGTAATGTTGTTGTTTCCGCAATCGGTGTATATTCCGGTCACTGCCGCAGCACTGTTCACGGCATTGGTTTCCGTGATATTGGCGATGATGTTGTTGGTGATGTTCACTGTCCCGCAGGTGTTGTCAATCCACATTCCTACCGTTTTCCACTGACCGGCATTGCGGATGCTGTTGCATACCGAATCACTGCCAATCATATTATTAGAAATATTATAAGTTGCGGAATTGCTGCACGACGCCAGGTGGATGGCTCCGAATGAGGTTCCGCCGGTGGCGGTGAGACTGATATTCTGAATAACATTATGAGTGATATCAGTAGCTCCGGCCCAGATATAGATGCCTTCGAAAGTCTGTATCGTGTTTCCTGCACCGCCTACGGCGCTGGTCCATGCGGCACCTCCGCAGGCAGGGGCACTGCCCCCTATGAAATTACCGGTGATCAGGTTGGAGCCTGAACCCAGTCCGGGGATGAGATTGATCACCGTGTAACGGTGGTATTGCTGCTCGGCGCAATCAAGATAAAAACTGTTGCCCGAAATGGTCCAGTGATCTCCGTAATTGGTATTGATCCCTGTTCCTGTGACCGTGACCCCGCTGGCTTCGTAGTTCAGTCCGGGAGTGAAACTGTGGATGTTGTTGTCCAGAATGCTGACGTAACTGTTGGGATTGGCTGTTTGGCCATAAGCGTAAATGGCGTTGACATGTGTGGTGCTTCCGCTGCTGAAGCGCGTGATGTCGCAATTCTCAATGTTTAAGTGGTGGTTTCCGGCACTCCAGCCGGGATAACTGCTGATGTAAATGGTTCCGCTGGTGCTGGTGGAGTTTTGGCTTTCAATCCGCAGGTAGCGTAAAGTATCGTAAGTTGCACCGGAGGTGAACTGTATCGCGGGTCCAACGCTGGATGCTGTGCGTGAATTTCTGAGGGTCCAGTTGATGTCTGTTCCGTTTCCATCCGTTCTGCCGTCGAGGGTGATGCGGTCAGTGCCGTTGAAAACGAAAAGGGGGTTTCCGCTTCCTGCATCCCCTGATGTAACACGGGCGGTGGCTCCTGCTGCAGGTCTTATCTCCGCGTTCCAGCTTCCGCCGCTGCAGGTAAACGCATTGAAGGTGATCGGAAAAGCTTCTCCTGAGGTGCCGTCATAATCAGGAAGTAATTCGAAAAGCACGTCTGAGGTCACGGTGATGGTGTTGAGGGCATTGGCCACGTGTGTCAGCTTATTGAATGTGCCGCTGGCTCCCACTGTGTAAGTCCCGCTTAGAGTGATGGCCGAAGCCGTGCCCATGACAAAATAATTCAGCCCGGGGTCGACCCCTATCGATTGTATGGGCGAGGGTGCACTGCCCCCGCAATTAAAATAGGTGCCGTTGACCGAGCTGCACTGGGCGACCCGGTTGGCGCTTCCCCAGCCGGGGTCTGTCAGCCTTACTGCCGTTCCGGTGAGCCATGCTCCTGAAGGCGTCGCCTGCCAGTAACGGTTGGTGTTCAGGGAGGCCAGGCCGAAACCGGGCAATCCTCCGGCGTCGGCGTCAAAAACTTCTACCCTGATGCTTCCTGCCGCTGCTGTTGTCGGATTTATGAGTTCGAAAGGAGTGTATGTGCTTTTGCCGACCGGAAATAAGTAAGTGCTGCCGCTGGCCAGTGATGCCGGCAAAGCCCTGCTGACAGGACCGTTGACATAGGAAGTGGCAGAACCCCCTGAAACCGCCGCTGCAGCAGTGTTGGCGAGTGTCAGTAAATTTCCGCTGCAGCTGATGATTCCGCTGGTCAGTGTCAGTACGCCCGTTGTGCTCATGTTAAGAGGGGCACCCAGAGAAATTCCAGCAGCCCGGTTGACCGTAAGGTTCCGCAAACCTCCGCTGATGGCCGGAAGTGTAAGATTTCCAGCGCTACCCGCGATGATCAGGTTAGCGGAAGCCCCGCCGACAAGTTGTCCGCTGCTGACCGACAGGTTTCCGTTCAACGTGAGGGTGTTGGTCTGCAGGCCGAAGTTTCCGCTGTTGAGTTGAAGATCCCCGTTGATGGTAACCGCCCCTGTCATATTGTTGTTAACTGCCGCTCCTGAACCAACCACCAGATTTCCGAAAGCCTGGTTGAGTCCCCCGGTCGGTCCTGTGGCAGGCGACAGCAGGGAGCAGGTCGGGTAAGGCGCTGCATTCGTCCATGTGGCAGCAGGGACCGTCCCCGTGTTTCGCTGATGCTGATAAGAGGCCCCGGGGCTGAACACCAGGGTGGCAGCCGAACCGGTGACAGTTCCGTTCAGGTTGATGATGGAACCCGTGGAGGATACCGTTACGATGGTGGTTGCGACATTGGAGGTGGAAAATGTTCCTGAAGCCACGGTCAATGTTCCGGAAATATCCCCTCTCTGATTGGCCGTCGTAACGATATTCAGGGTGAGCGTACCCGCTGCTCCGAGCTGAAGGGAGGAGCCATTTTCCACCACGAGGTTGTTGCTTGTGCCGGGTCCGTTGACCGACAATGTGTTGGTGGTGCCTGCCTGAAGACTGATGCTGGAATTACCGGTAATGAGCAAACGACCGATGGTCTGCGTTGGAACTCCCGTCACAACATAGGTTCCTCCGTCATTGAACTGTATAATGTCATTGGCTGCCGGAGTCATCCGGTTCGGCGTCCAGTAACCTGCAGTGACCCAGCTTCCGCCTGAAGGTCCGGACCAGGTATAGGTAATTTGGGCCTGACTCATCAGGCACGACAGAATGAGGCCGATCGCCGAGATCAATTTTCGCTGAAGGGGTATGCTCATTTTCCTGCTGAAATCGCGGTGGAAGCAGCATGTAAAAATAAAGAGAATTAAAGCTGAATCCAAGACTTTCAGTTAAATACCGTGAATATACTTGCTTCTGGCAGGGATCGCCCTGTACCGGGGCTATGGAGGAGTGAAAAAAAAGCGTACTTTTGCACCCATTTGTATAAAGTTTATTTTCAGACGGATGGAAAAGAAATACCGGGAATACAAGCAACTGGAGCTGACAAAGCTGGCAGAAGAAGTCAGTGCTGAATGGGAAAAGCAACAGGTGTTCAAACAGAGCATTGAGAGCCGCAAGGGAAAGACTCCTTACGTGTTTTACGAAGGTCCCCCCTCAGCCAACGGACAGCCGGGCATACACCACGTGATGGCCAGAGCCATCAAGGATATCTTTTGTCGCTACAAGACCATGAAGGGTTACCTGGTGGAGCGCAAGGCGGGATGGGATACCCACGGTTTGCCGATCGAAATTGCAGTTGAGAAAACACTGGGAATTACAAAAGAAGATATCGGTAAATCCATTAGCATCGAGGATTATAATAAAGCCTGCCGCAAGGAGGTGATGAAATACAAGGACCGCTGGGATGAGCTTACCGTGAAAATGGGATACTGGGTGGATCTGGATCATCCTTATATTACTTTCGACAACAAGTATATCGAAAGTGTCTGGTATCTCCTGTCGCGCCTGTTTGAAAAAGACCTGCTCTACAAGGGTTATACAATCCAGCCTTATTCCCCGGCGGCCGGCACAGGTCTGAGTTCCCATGAGCTGAACCTTCCGGGTTGCTATAAGAATGTGAAGGACAATACCGTGGTGGCCCAGTTTGCCCTGCAGGAGAATGATCATCCGCTGATCCCGCGCCTGCTGAAAAATAAATCCGGTGAGCTTTTCCTTCTGGCCTGGACAACCACTCCCTGGACGCTGCCTTCGAATACGGCCCTGGCTGTGGGTAAAGATATTGAATATGTTCTGGTGCAAACTTTCAACCAGTACACCTATCAGCCGGTAACGGTCATACTGGCCGCAGAGCTAATGGGCAACTTCTTTCCGGAGAAGAATGCAGAACTGAAGCTGGAAGATTATGTGCACGGCGAGAAAGCGATTCCTTTCAAAGAAGTCGACCGCTTCAAAGGGTCAGACCTTCTCGGACTCAGGTACCAGCAGTTGCTGCCTTACGCGCAGCCCGAAAGCGGAGATGCTTTTGTGGTGGTTCCCGGAGATTTTGTCACTACCGAAGATGGAACGGGGATCGTACATATCGCCCCCAGCTTTGGTGCCGACGACTTCCGTACGGCACGGCAGCAGGGACTGGGTTCACTCACCATGGTCGACCGTCAGGGGCGTTTTGTGGAGCAGATGGGTGAGTTTGCAGGCGAGTATGTGAAGCCGGAGTATAAAGCGGATTATGATCCCAAAGCCGATGAAGCCGTTGATATCCGGATCATCGTGAAACTGAAAAAAGAGAACCGGGCGTTCAGGGCGGAGAAGTATGAACACTCCTACCCGCATTGCTGGCGCACCGATAAGCCCATCCTTTATTACCCGCTGGATTCATGGTTTGTGAAAACAACCGCTTTCAAAGAGCGGATGCTGGAGCTGAACAATACCATCAACTGGAAGCCGGAAGCCACGGGAACCGGCCGTTTCGGAAACTGGCTGGAAAACCTGGTCGACTGGAACCTTTCCAGGTCCCGCTACTGGGGAGTTCCCTTACCGATTTGGGTCACAGAAGACCGCAGCGAAATGATCTGTATCGGTTCGGTTGAGCAACTGTATAAAGAAATTGAGAAATCAGTCAGCGCCGGGTTCATGGATCAGAATCCTTACAAGGGTTTTACCCCGGGAGATATGGATGATAGGAATTATGAAAAGATAGATATACATCGACCATATGTTGATGATATTATCCTGTGCTCCCCGGGCGGAAAAAAAATGTTCAGGGAGCCGGATCTGATCGATGTGTGGTTTGATTCCGGATCAATGCCTTATGCGCAGTTCCATTATCCCTTTGAGAACAAGGAGCATTTCGAGCGGAATTTCCCTGCCGATTTTATTGCTGAGGGAGTAGACCAGACGCGCGGATGGTTCTTCACCCTGCATGCCATAGCGACCATGCTCTTTGATTCCGTGGCCTTCAGGACGGTGGTTTCCAATGGCCTGGTGCTGGACAAGGCGGGCAACAAGATGTCGAAGCGTTTGGGCAATGCCGTGGATCCGTTTGAGGTGATCGGAAAGTACGGCCCGGATGCCACGCGCTGGTATATGCTGACCAATGCACAGCCGTGGGATAATCTGAAATTCGATATAGAGGGTGTGGGAGAAGTTCAGCGTAAATTCTTCGGAACCCTTTACAACACGTACGCTTTCTTTGCATTGTACGCCAATATAGATGGTTTTTGTTACAGCGAGAAAGATATTGCCCCCGGCGAGCGTCCGGAGCTTGACCGCTGGATCTTATCGGAACTTAACACCCTGATCCGTGAGGTTGAAGAAAGTTATTCCGGGTATGAGCCTACCAGGGCAGGAAGAGCCATCAGCCATTTCGTGGATGAATACCTGAGTAACTGGTATGTGCGACTGAGCCGCAGGCGCTTCTGGAAGGGGGATTATTCTGCCGATAAAATATCTGCATATCAGACGCTCTACACATGCCTGGAAACCATTGCCCGTCTGATTGCACCGATTGCACCTTTTTTCGCAGAGAGATTATTTACCGATCTGAATCAGGTGAGCGGCAGGGAATCTTCTCTTTCGGTTCACCTGGCCACATTCCCCCAGTCAGATCAGTCGATGGTGGATGCTGACCTGGAGCAAAGGATGCAACTGGCACAGCAGGTTTCATCCATGGTGCTTTCACTGCGCAAGCGCACCAACATCCGTGTACGCCAGCCCCTGCGAAAGATCATGATACCGGTGGTGGATGCGGTGATGAAACGAAGGATTGAGGCGGTTCAGAAGCTGATACTCTCCGAAGTCAATATCAGGGAAATCGAATTCATTGAACAAAGCGGCAGCAGCCTCGTGAAGAAAATCAAGCCCAACTTCAAAACCCTGGGACCCAAGTACAGTAAGTTCATGAAGCAGATTGCCGCCATCATACAGACGTTTTCGCAGGAAGACATTTTATCGATGGAGCAATACAAACGTTGTGAGATGGAAATTGAGGGAACTCAGCTGGAAATTCTGCTTGAAGATGTGGAGATCTTTACCGAAGATATCCCGGGATGGGTAGTGGCCAATGCCGGCAGTCTCACCGTGGCGCTGGATATTACGATTGATGAGGAGCTCAGAGAAGAAGGACTTGCCCGGGAGATCATCAACAGGATACAGAACCTGCGTAAGGACAAGGGCTTTGAAGTGACTGACCACATCAGCGTGAAGTTGCAGCAGCATCCTGAAATTATTTCAGCCGTCAAGAACAATTTTAGTTATATTTGCTCCGAAACGCTGGCGGACAATCTGGAAGTACTTGATAGCGTTCCTATTCCAAAGGACATGATGGATTTAACAGATGAGATCAGTATCAGCGTGAACATAGAGAAGATAAGCAGGTAGTTATTATTTATTCACATTATAATCTGACCTTTATGAAAAAGGAAGATCAGCAGGAGTCAAAAGAAAAGACCCGTTATTCAGATGAGGAACTGAAAGAATTCAGAGAGATCATCCTGAAGAAGCTTGAAGAGGCCCGCAAGGACCTTGATCTTTTAAAAGAAGCCTATTCCAACAGCGGTGGTCAGGACATCAACGATACTTCACCCACTTTCAAAGTACTGGAAGAGGGATCACAGGTGTTGTCGAAAGAAGAGAACAGCCAGCTGGCCATGAGACAGATCAAGTTCATCCGTGATCTTGAGAATGCCCTGATCAGGATTGAGAATAAGACCTACGGAGTATGCAGGGTGACCGGAAAGCTCATCTCAAAGGAGCGTTTGCGCAGTGTACCTCATGCTACCCTGAGTATTGAGGCCAAACTTCAGCAACCCAAGAAAAAATAAGGGTCAAGGTGAATAAGAAAGGACTAAGCGGGGCGCTGATTCCGGTTTTTGCCATTCTGATCATTGATCAGATCGTCAAAATCTATGTTAAAACTCATTTCTGTCTGGGTGAATCGGTCAGCGTGGCAGGCGATTGGTTTTACCTGCACTTTGTCGAAAACAATGGTATGGCCTTCGGGATGGAGTTTGCGGGAGAATTCGGCAAGATTGCCCTCACCCTTTTCCGCATGCTGGCTGCAGGTGTCATCGCCTGGTATATGCATAAGCTGGTTGTGAAAAAAGCCAATATCTATCTGATCATTACCATTTCAATGATTCTGGCCGGAGCGATCGGGAATATTATTGACTGTATGTTTTATGGTTTAATATTCGACGAAGGCAGTTGCCGGGCATTCGTCGATGCAGGCGGTCAGATCGTCCATCAGAGCTGCACACCGGCAGTGATGTTCCCTGAAGGTGGCGGCTATGAAACCTTCCTTCACGGCAAGGTGGTGGATATGTTCTACTTTCCCATTATTGAAACTACCTGGCCCGGCTGGATGCCTTTCTGGGGCGGTCAGGAATTTACTTTTTTTGCCCCCGTATTCAACGTGGCGGATGCTGCCATTACCGTCGGGGTGATCGTCCTGCTGCTCTTCCAGAAAAGGCTCTTCAAAAAAGAAAAGGAAGAACCTTCTGCTCCCTTGCAGTAAACCCTTGCTGTTTTTATGGCTGTCAGTAATACCGGTTTTACAAATTATCACACCCATTGTCTGCATTGCGATGGTGCCGGAGTGCCTGAGGCATATGTTCAGGAAGCGGTGAACCAGGGTTTTGATGCCCTCGGGTTTTCTTCACATGCGCCCCTGCCGCTGGAGAATGAGTGGACCATTAAGCCCGGTCAGCTCGGAGATTACCTGGCTGACATCCGGAAACTGAAAACACTTTTCAATGACAGGCTGCGGATATGGCTGGCGCTGGAAGCGGATTATGTTCCCGGGATGACAGAGGATTTTTCGCTGCTGAAAAGCACCAACGGCCTTGATTATATCATCGGGGCGGTGCATCTGGTGAAGAAAGCGGGTCAGGATCAGTTTTGGTTTATCGACGGACCGGTAAAGAATTATGATAAGGGTCTGAAAGAAATTTACGACATGGATATCCGGTGCGCTGTGGAGGACTATTTCCGGCAGATATGGGAAATGATTGCAGCAGGAGGCTTTGACCTGATCGCACATGCGGATAAGGTCAAAATGAATAACCGGGGCCGTTATTTTTCAACGGAGGAATCATGGTATGGTGATCTTATAGCTGAAACAGTCAGTCGCTTATCCGCAGCTTCAGCGATTGTGGAAGTCAATACCCGTGGGATATACAAGCAGCGCTATCCTGAAACCTATCCCTCTCCTGACATGCTGAAAGCTTTGCTGAATGCGGGCGTTAGAGTTACGATCAGTACCGACGCCCACCATCCTTCAGAGATCTCTTCAGGCATACCCGATGCCAGGCGTTTGCTGGTCCATCTGGGTTATAAAGAAACAATGGTGCTCGGAGCTGATGGCTGGGAACCCCGTCCGCTAAGTCTCTGAATAAAACATGCGAAAGTGAGTGATCCCTGCTTCTGTGAAGGCTTCACCCTCTTTTATGAAACCATTTCTCTCGTAAAAAGGTACTGCTCTGAGCTGGGAATGCAGGTAGATTCTCTTTCCCATGGGCAGAATATCCTCCATTACAGACTGCAGGATTTTACCCCCTATTTTCAGGTTGCGGTAAGCGGATAAAACCGCAAATCGTTCGAGCTTGATACCGTTCTTGGTTTCGCGCCAGCGGGCTGTGGCCACGGCCTGACCATTGAGCAAAAGAAGGTAATGACATGCCTGATCTTCATGTGCATCATATTCCAGTTCTTCCGGTACGCCCTGTTCTTCC
Source organism: uncultured Bacteroidota bacterium (assembly GCA_937934705.1). Lineage (GTDB taxonomy): Bacteria > Bacteroidota > Bacteroidia > Bacteroidales > CAIWKO01 > CALGYY01. The sequence continues at coordinate 22,397 of CALGYY010000048.1, read as the reverse complement.
ACAAAAACCTGGTGCCGGATGCGAAGGGCCGCCTGATAGTGGTTTTTTTCGCGGCTGTTGAAACGCAGAACCTCTGTCATCTGAACTTTCAATCTTGTGTTACCATCAATGTGCGCACGAAGGGGAGAGCATCACCTGCCTGTACCCTGAGGTAATAGTGTCCCGGCATGAGCCCCTGCAAATCCACCTGCAAACGGCCTGTACCACTAAGCTCGAAGACCTGGCTTACTCCCGCCTGCCTGCCCCTGAGGTCAAAGATGCTCAGGCTTCCCTGAAGTGGGTCGTCAAGACGGTAATCCATAAATGCGATGCCGGATGCGGGCATTGGATAAATGTCTGAAAACAGAGGTGAATGCGGATCTGTGGATTCAGGTATGGCAGCCACAATTTCACTTTCATACATGCTGATCCAAAGCTCAGCCTGTGAATGTGCGGCATCAAGCGTTACCAGATAGGGAATGGTATTTCTTCCTTCGGATTCCGGGTAGACCAGATAGGTGCCCCAGGCCAGGTCGGAGAAAAGAAAATTACCGGCTCCGTCACTCAAACGGTAGATGAAAGGCTCTCCCAGCGGACTCATCAGCAGAATTTCAACGCCTGGAACCGGGCCTTTGTCTGCCATATGAACGCATCCGGAAATCCTGCCCGTACCCGCAGGAACTCCTGCTGCATATATCAGGGAAATGTCGCACTGAAACTGATCTGAAAAGAGCGGAATTACTGCGGCATCTTTCCAGTGCAGAGCCTGGCCATAATATGTGGGCACAAAATCTCCCGGGGCTTCAGGTTCGGCTTTCACAAGATAATTCCCGTTGGGTACATTCATGAAGAAATAATATCCCAGGGTATCGAATGGTTGCCGGGTCAGATGAATATAAATATCACTATAGTTGTAAATCAGACTGGCGTAAAGGTTTTCCAGCGGATATTGCTGTCCGAAAACCGTTCCTCCCAGGTTATGGTATTCCATCTTTTCCTGGGCATGCAGACCGGGCAGGATCATTATCGTCAGGAAAGTCGCGCAGATCAGTTTTTTCATCTTCATTATGATCAAAAGTGCAGTTTAATTCCGGTATTGATTCCCCATGACCACTGACGTGGTTTATACGCAGGATTCGTAGCATCGAATGAGCCGAAAGAATACCGGAACCAGGGTTCTGCCCCTATGCTCCAGTCGTCGGAAAGGAAATATTCAAACTCAGGAGCCAGCATGAGGTTAAACCAGTGTTTGTTCCTGAGCGGGCTTAGCCTTGTGATGCCGTTCAGACTGGCGTCCTCCGGGAGTAGCCAGGAATCATCTTCTTTTTTGAAAAGCAAAAGTGAGTACGAAACACCGGCTTTGATACCCAGCCCCCAGTTGCCCCTGGTCCAGCGGTAACCCGCCATCAGCGGGATATGAAGCAGGGTGTAACGGCTCTGGTTGGCATACTGCTTTGTGTGAGCAATTGAATCATACACTTCTACCCTGGTGGTATGGAAAGTCGGCCTGTATACATAACCGATGATACTGTCGTTTTGTATAATGGGAATAGTGTCCACATCGAACCATGTTACATAATTGTAATCACCCGTAGCTTCCCATTGCCTGTACACGGCTTCATATTGATTCTCGTATTTCATGAACTCCAGTCCGAGACCTCCCTGCAGGATCAGTCCGTTCTTTTCATAACCGAGATCGAATTCCACCCCCGGAGAAGCAATGTCAGGCATTCCGCCTCTTCCGCTGATCATGGATGGTGTGAACTTCAATCCGGCAAACATATGGGCCGCACGACCGTAATCGTGAACCGGTTCCTGAACCACATCCAGGGCCGTCAGAGAAATAGTGTCAGCCATTTCATACACAGCAGTATCATGGATATAGGTTTCTTCCTGCTGAATGAAAACGGGTTCAGTAAGATCAAAGGACAGGACTTCCCCGTTGTTCACTGTTTCAACGGTGCCTTCCTTCTGCAAAAAGTTGTTCTCGTCGGTGGTCAGCCATTCAAAATCTTCGTTGCTGTTGAACTGTAAACCTTCGTCCATCTGAGCGAAATAACTGACCAGGTCTTCAGATTGATCATCGCCTTCAGGCAGATCCTGTATTGAAACCGTGTGAGAAATGACAGGTATGGCGGCTTCAGCATCAAAGTCCGCGTTATCGCTGATCTGACCCTGGCTGAGCTTGTTGTCCGGCGGGGGAGAGACCTGCAAGTCTGAAAGTGTACCCGGAGCGAACTCCTGTCGGTCACTGCCAATATAAGCAGTGATCACCGGGGCCAGGCAAAGGAGCAGGTAAATGCTCATAGAGACGAACAGCCGCAGGTGGTAAGCGGTATTGCTCACCGGGACGGGTTCACTGATTCCGGTGCGGATCTTTTGCCAAAGATCTTCCGGCGGATCCTGCTCAAACCCGTGAAAGCGTTGCCGCATACTGAAATCGAAATCGTCAGGCCGTACGCTCATAACTTACAATGTTGTATGCTTTCATCAGTTTTTTCTGAAGCGCCGCTTTGGCGCGGTGAAGCTGTGATTTGGAGGTGCTTTCGGTAATGCCCAGCATTCCTGCAATTTCCTTATGGTCGTACCCTTCAATCACAAAAAGATTAAACACCATCCTGAAACCATCCGGTAACTGTTGTATCACCTTCAGGAGTTCTTCTGTTGAGATCCTGCTCAGGGCTTCATTGTCGATATGTCCCGCCGGTCTTGCATCATCCAGGCTCAGATCCCTGCTGTAACGGATATTGGCCTTGTAATGGTTGATGGCTGTATTCACCATGATCCTCCTGATCCATCCCTCAAAAGATCCTTCTCCCCTGTAGTGCTTCAGGTTGGTGAACACCCTTACAAAAGCATCCTGAAGGATATCGCTGGCATCCTCCTTCTGCCGGACATAGCGCAGGCAGATCCCGTACATTTTTGAGGCGTACCTCCTGTACAGAAGCTCCTGTGCGAAAGGGTCATTCGCAAGGCACTTTTCAATGAGTTCCTGTTCCGGATCCATCGTCGACAGACCGCTTTATGACATTCTGTGCCCCGGAAAAGTTGCAGAAAGGGGAATAAAATATCGGTTTGATGATATAAAGATAAGAAATTTTGGGTGAATCTGTTACAATCCCTGTGAAATGATGCCGGGACTGGCTGGGGAATTATCGGCTGATGTCCTGACGGATACGGGGAATGGCGGCGATGAGGCTTTGGGTATAAGGATGGGCCGGATGCTGATAGATCTCTTCTGCAGGTCCGGATTCCACGATCTTCCCGTCTTTCATCACCAGGATACGGTCCGACATGTAGCGTACTACGGAAAGGTCGTGTGAGATGAAAAGATAGGTGAGTCCGAATTCCTTTTTCAGGTCATTCAAAAGATTCAATACCTGGGCCTGTACGGATACATCCAGTGCGGAGACGCATTCGTCACAAACGATGAAGCGCGGCTGCAGCACCAGGGCCCGGGCGATGCAGATACGCTGACGCTGCCCCCCCGAGAATTCGTGGGGGTAACGATAAAAATGATCCTCCTCCAGCCCTGTTTTCTGCATCATGCGGATGACAATCTCTTTTCTTTCTCTTCTGTTTTTTCCAATGCCATGCACTTTCAGCGGTTCCATAAGCGCGTCGCCCACCATCATGCGCGGACTGAGTGACGAATACGGATCCTGAAAGATGATCTGGAACTCGCGCCGCATCCGTCGCAGCTCACCTGAGGGGAGCGAAAGCAAATCATTCCCGTCGAACAGGATCTTTCCCGAGCTTGCCTCTGCCAGCCTGATCAGGCAGCGGCCCAGGCTGGTTTTACCGCATCCCGATTCCCCGACCAGCCCCAGGGTTTCACCGCTGAAAATGTTGAAACTGACATCGTCGACCGCTTTAACGTGACGTATGGCTTTCCCCAGCAGGTTTCTCTTTTCCGGGTACCATAGTTTCAGATGCCCTGCACTGATGAGGGTTGTAGCAGACACTTCGGCTTGTGGGATCTCCTGCGCAAGCTCCCTGCCGGATCCGGAAACCTCCCTGCCGGAGAGAAAATCATCAACTGTGGGGAGGCGGTACCTCCCGGTGTGCAGGACCGGGCGGCAGGCCAGCAGTCCACGGGTATAGGGATGTGAAGGATTTTCGAAGACGGTTTTAACGGCACCCTGCTCCACAATGCTGCCCCGGTACATCACCAGCACTTCCTGTGCAATCTGCGCCACAACCCCTAGGTCGTGCGTAATGAAGATCACGCTCATTCCCGTTTTCGACTGCAGTTCTGCAATCAGTTCAAGGATGGTTTTCTGGATGGTCACGTCCAATGCTGTGGTGGGCTCATCGGCGATCAGGATATCCGGATTGCAGCACATCGCCATGGCCAGCATTACCCTTTGTTTCTGTCCACCGGAAAGCTGATGGGGATAGGAGCGCAGGACTGAGTCAGGGCGTGGAAGTTTCACCTCATTGAGCCAGTGAAGAGCCAGCTCCCGGCTTTCTTTCCTTTGGGTGCGCAAGTGAAGACGAATACTCTCTTCTAATTGCCGGCCACAGTTGTATACCGGGTTCAGTGAGGTCATGGGTTCCTGAAACACCATCCCGATCCGGTTGCCGCGGTAGGCACGCATTTCTTTTTCGCTGAGCGCAAGAAGGTCTGTGCTATCTTCCCCTTTTCCGAAATGGATGCTGCCCTTACTGATCTTTCCCGGCGGCGTCTGAATCAGACGCATTATACTCAGCGCGGTAACCGATTTTCCGGATCCTGATTCACCCACAATACCCAGGGTGCAGCCCTCAGGAAGGGTAAAGCTGACATGGTCTGCAGCCCTTACAGATGATCTTCCCTGCCTGAAATCTATACAGAGATCCTTAATCCTGAGAATCGGATGTGACATGGAGGCAAAGATACAACTTCTGGAAAGCTTCCGTAAAGGAAGGGTCAGCATCTGGCTTGTCCCGGGTCAGGTCGTCCGAATAAAAAAATGAGTAACTTTGAACTTTCAAAACTGACATTCAATATGGAAAACAACAAAACTGTCGACATCCTGAAGACCGCAATCCTGATGGAAAAGCGGGGTTATTCACTGTATCGCAATGTGGCAGAGCAGACGAAGATTCCTGAAGTAGCCAATATTTTCAACCTCATGGCAAAGGAAGAGCAGCTGCATGCGGAATTTCTGTCGAAGCAACTGACCGAATACGGCAAGAATCAGACACTCGCTGAGCTCAAGCTCCCTGCTGAAGATGCCAATGCCATCATTAACCTCATCCTGGATAAAGACCTGAAGAAGAAAATTTCAGCAGCAGGTTTCGAAGCTGCTGCGATCTCTGCAGCTATTGACATGGAAAACAATGCAATCCGCATTTATGGTCAAAGGGCAGAAGAAGCCACCGACCCCAACGAAAAAGCACTGTTTGCATGGTTGTCGGACTGGGAAAAAGGACACCACAAGCTGCTCCAGGAACTGGATCAGGAACTTCGTGAATCGGTTTGGTTTGACAACAATTTCTGGCCCTTCTGATATCATCGAGGCTGGTAGAGTGCATCGCGCTCTACCGCTTGTTTTCCTTCAGCGGTAATCATTTCCCTGATGTCTTCAACGCTCATGGAAGGCGTTTGATTCACGCCGGCCATGCGATATATGCTTGTGGAATCGGCAATCGTCCCGTCCAGATCATCTGCACCGAAATGCAGGCTCAATGCGGCATGATCAGCCCCCAGCATGGGCCAGTAGGCTTTGATGTGACTGAAGTTGTCAAGGTAAATGCGGGCTACGGCAAAATTGATCAGGTCATCCTTAAGGCTGCATTCCCTGAGTTGTGATAAAGCATTATTCCTGTTCCTGAATTTCAGAGGAATAAAAGCATTGAAACCCCCGCTGCGGTCCTGTAATTCCCTTAAGAGCGTCATGTGACTGATCCGATGGTGCAGACTTTCCAAATGTCCGTACAACATGGTCGCATTGCTCGGAATTCCCATCTTATGCGCATGCTCATGGATGCTGAGCCAGGTATCACCATCTGCTTTTTCCGGACAGATCTTTAGCCTGATCTCAGGGTCAAAGATTTCGGCACCACCTCCCGGAAGGGAATCCAGTCCGTTTTCCTTCATCAACTGGAGTATACTGCCGGCAGGAATTCCTGACTGCGTGCTGAGGTAGTAAATTTCAACAGCCGAAAAGGCTTTGATGTGAATGCCGGGTCGGACAGTGCGGACAGTTTTCAGCACAGAAAGATAATCATCCAGTCCATATCGGGGATGGGCACCCCCCGTAATGTGGATCTCGGCCGCATCAGGATCCTGTTCCATCAGGATCCTGAGGATATCAGCTTCCGTCATCTCCCAGGCCCCATCACCTGCTTCTTTCCTGGAATAGGAACAAAACCGGCAGTGGTAAGCGCAGATGTTGGTAGGTTCGAGATGAAAATTCCTGACGTAATAAACCTTGTCACCGTGTTTTTCCTGACAAATGCTCTCTGCAAGGTACGACAGAATCCCAGGGGGGAACTGATACAGCCTGAGTCCCTCTTCAGGACTCAGCCGTTGCTTCCGGAAGATCTTGTCAGCAATTCTCCGGTTCTCATCATTCAGATCCCTGATGCCGGGGATTTCAGCATTGCTGTCCATGTAGCAGTTTTCAGTTCCTTCAGCGACTGAGGGAGAATTTCCGGCTGATTTTTCGTTCGTCTGTCGCGATATTCACAATGTACATACCGGGTGACAGATGTTCCAGGCTCAGGCTGATCTGATTCTGCACAGGTTCAGCTTTTTCCAGACGGATACATAATTGTCCCAGGATATCATGAACTTCAATAGAGCAGGAGGCAGGTACCACTGCGCCAAAATCAATAGTGAGGCGGTCGCTGGCCGGATTGGGATAGATAAGTACATCTCCCGGCAAATAGGTTTCATCGGTTCCGAAATCCTGTTTGCACATGACCGGGAAAATAGCGTGCGATAAGTGATAACCCCATGACATCGCATCAGAGTAAGGGTACCATGTTCCTCCCTGCCACTGTTCCCAGGCAGTTCCGGGATAAGTTTCTCCGTTCTTGTTGGTCAGCAGGGCAAGGGTGTCTCCGCCAATATTAGGAAGGTAAACTCCCAGATAGAAAGGAGAACTGATGTTAACCGGCGGGTTGAACTCAATATAGGTCATGTTGTGACCATTGACATCAGAGACTATACTCCCCATGGTCAGAGTGTCACTGGCCAGGATGTTGGTTCCCGGTGATCCGCCCGAACCACTGTTGTCCCATACCGCAAAAACCACAGGATCACTGGTGCCTGAACGGCGCTTCGCCTTGCCGAATTTTATATATGCCCCGGCCAGCTTGATGTAGGGGGAGGCAGGAACAAAAAAGTTGGCTTTTGCCTTATCCGAATATCCGTTATTCCCTGATACGTATCCATAAACACTATTCTGATATATTACAGAATAGAGTACTTCGGTTCCCGGAAGGGGATAATTCATGGTGTCGCAGATATTATCACCCGGGCTGGTACCGCCCACGATAATATAGTTGGTTTTGGTTTCGGTATCCGAACCGTTTCCATTGGTTGCTGTCAGAGATACTGTATAGGCTCCTGCCGTATTATATACGATACCGCTCGGGTTCTGATCGGTCGATGTTCCCGGGGTTCCTCCGCTGAAAGTCCAGCTCCAGGAGGTCGGTGCTCCTGCCGTCAGATCCGTGAAGTTGACACTTCCTCCCACAGGAATGCTGGTGACATTGGCCACAAAATCGGCACTTGGCGGAGGGTCTCCCACGATAATATAATTGACCTTGGTTTCTGTATCTGTGCTGGTGCCGTTACTGGCGGTCAGAGCCACAGTATAGGTGCCGGCTGTATTATACTGGATTCCGGCAGGGTGCTGGGTGGTTGAACTTGCCGGGCTACCACCGTTGAAGGTCCACGACCAGGATGTTGGACTGCCTGTCGATAAATCGGTAAAGTCTACAGTGCCGCCCACAGGGATAGTGGTTGTGTTGGCCGTAAAATTGGCACTTACATTAGGAGAGGCCCCGCAGTAAGCTCCATCGAGCGTAGTGATCCCGGTATTATCAGGATCGAGCCAGTCTTTCAGCCGCTCAGCTGCCGTACTGCCGTTCTGGTCCCAGGAATAGGAGAACTTTCCATACAGGTCGGGTTGTGTCGGAGTTGAACAATAGGAGCCACCACCTGTAAGATCCCCGACTATTCTGCCGCTGTTGTTAAAGAGTGGCGATCCTGAGGACCCGCCCTCAGTAACGCCATGATCCGTTACCGTGGCCGACCAGGTGACCCTCCAGTGGGTATTTGGGACAGAACCCCAGGTGCTGGAGACCAGGGTTCCTGTGTAAGTGGAGATCTTCTGAATATCACCGGCAGGGTGATGCAGACTTACACCGCCCGTAGCAGCCGTATTGTTGCGGTCCCAGCCATTGAAATAGGGGTTAAATGAAGGCGCTGAATTGAACTGAACCAGGTAGAAGTCGCTCCCGCTGTTGCCCTGGTTGCCGCCATGCGCTTTCAGGGTACAGCCTGTAATGGTATTGCTGCCGGGTTCTGCTCCGCTGTAATTGCAGGTAGGTGCCTCATAATTAAAGTAAAATACCCACTGATTCAGGTCAGCAGAAGTAGCCCCGTAACCGCAGTGGTCGGCCGTCAGAAAATAAGGCGTACAATCCTGGCGCTCGTTGTTCAGTAAAGAACCACTGCACCATCCGTAACTCATCCCAACCTTAAGAAATATTCTGGCGACGCCTTTCTTTTCATCCTGCCAGTTGGCCCCTTCCGGACAATTGACATCCACCTCACAGCTTTCAGAGTCGCCATAGTCCTTGAGCTGACCGAAAAGTGAGCGTACGCCCCTGTATACATAGGCAATTTCAGAGATATGGAGGAGGGCATGGTTCCGTGTACGGGAAGGTTCGAAATACTCAAGGATAACACTTTCCCCCCTGGTCAGCTCGGTGACAAAGAGACCGCTTTCATCATTGTTTTCTTCAGTATAAGCTCCGATCACCTGCTGCTGGTCTTCGGTGTACAAATGGAGTCTGCCACCCGGAGGCAACCAGAACATATCATAGTAAACACCAATGGCCCGTGCGCCTTTAGCAGAGATTTTCAGGCGCCAGATCCTGTCCCCTCCGGGGAGCTCCGTCCAACTGCCTGCATTGCTCAAACCGGCATTAACGGGAACAGTGACTCCCGCACGGTAAAACATTCCGTTTTTGTCACGGATCAGATCCTCAGCTTTCAGACTTTCAATTTCCGGACTGTTCAGCAGAAGATGATCAACCTCATTGCTGAGTTGTCCGTTTGTAAAGCTGTATGGCAAACCTCCTTTTGAAGGTTGTGCCGATGCAGTAAATACTGATGTGATGCACAGAAGGGAAGCCAGGGTAAAAATCTTAATTTTCATACGAATTTCTGTGATTAAGGGAGGTCATGAAGACAATTCTTTCCGGATGAAAGGTTGCTTGGGCAACCTAAGGCAAAGATAGTTATTTTCATTAGTGACACATTATTGACTTCAGGGAAGAAATTTATTACAGATTTTCTTGTACAGGATGCTAATGTGTTATAGATTTGGCGGCTTAAACCCCAAAAACAGGTATTATATGAAAGAAAAGGGACACAAACCCGGTCTTGGCGCGAGGTACAAGTACTGGTTCGATAACATGATGGGAAAAGGAGCTTCAGCCCTGATCATGGGATTGGCCATCATTTCGCTGATTATTGTAATTATTGCAGGCATCATACTGATGCTTGGGGGCATCAGCCCGGAAGGAGAAGATAAACTGGGTTTTTTTGAAGGCGTATGGCAGAGTCTGATGCGTACGCTCGATCCCGGAACCATGGGGGGTGATGCAGGCTGGGGGTTCCGATGGGTGATGTTCATCGTGACCCTGGGCGGTATCTTCATCGTTAGTGCCCTGATCGGTATTATCAACAATGCCATCAGCGATAAACTGGAAGAACTGCGCAAGGGCAGGTCATTTGTCGTGGAAAGCAACCACACCCTCATTCTCGGGTGGTCGGAAAAAGTCTTTAACATCATCAGTGAACTGGTGATTGCCAATGAAAACCAGAAAAGACCCAGAATCGTCATCCTTGCAGATAAGGAAAAGATGGATATGGAAGAGGAAATCCGGACTAAAATTCCGGACACCAAAAACACCAAAGTGATCGTCAGAAGCGGAAATTGTATTGACATGGACGACCTTCACATGGTTAATCCCTATGCTGCCCGCAGCATCATAATCCTTGCGCCCGACCATGCTGATCCCGATATTACCGTTATCAAAACGGTTCTGGCCATCACCAACAGTCCGAAACGCCGCAGCGAGCCCTACCACATCGTAAGCGAGATACAGGATCCGCGCAACCTGAAAGTGGGACAGATGGTCGCGCGTGATGAAGGCGTTTTTATACTCAACAATGACATTATTTCCCGCATGATCGTGCAGACCTGCCGCCAGTCCGGACTGAGCGTCGTGTTTACTGAATTGCTGGATTTCGACGGCGACGAGATCTATTTTGCAACAGAACCTTCACTGGTGGGCAAAAAATTCATTGATTCCCTGCATATTTACGACACCAGTGCGGTGATTGGTATTTTCAGCAAGGATGGCGTTTCAAAAGTGAATCCCCCCATGGATACGGTGATCAACGAAGGCGATCAGATCATTGCGATCTCGAAGGATGATGATACCATTGTTCCGAGTGGGCGCAGTGAACTCGGAATCAGCGAATCGGTGATCAGAACCGGGGAAAGAAGCGCCTGCACCCCTGAACGTACCCTGATTCTCGGATGGAATGACGGGGGTATCGTGATTGCCACAGAGCTGGATAACTACGTTGCTCAGGGATCGTATCTGAAAGTCGTAGCCGGACTTCCGGATGAGCAAATGCCCATTCCGGAAAAGCACCTGCAGACACTGAAAAACCAGAAGGTTGAATTCGTCAGGGGCAATACCACAGATCGCGAATTACTCGAGAGCCTTGACATTCCTTCTTTTGATCATATTATTGTGTTGTGCGACAACCATCTGGATGCACAGGAGGCTGATGCCGGCACCCTGGTTACCCTTCTGCATCTGCGCGATATTGAAGAAAAAACAGGCAGCGACCTGAGCATCGTCAGCGAAATGCTCGATATCAAGAACCGCGAGCTGGCCTCTGCTACCAGTGCCGACGATTTTATTGTCAGCAACAAGATCATCAGTCTCATGATGGCCCAGTTATCTGAAAACAAGCACCTGAAGGCAGTTTTCGACGATCTTTTCCAGGCCGAAGGCAGTGAGATCTATATCAAACCGGTAAGCGATTATGTGGAACCGGGTCAGGAAATCAACTTCCATACTGTCGTCAAGGCAGCTTCCATGCGCAATGAGGTAGCGATCGGATACCGGATATTCGAATTCGCCAATGACGCATCCCGCGCCTTTGGCGTGGTGGTCAACCCGGATAAGCGTGAGAAATTCACACCGGGAGCTAAAGATAAAATTATCGTTGTGGCTGAGGACTGATCAGCTGCTTAAATCATAAGATCACTCACACAGCAAACGCGTGTGGGTGATTTTTTTTCCTGACCTGTCAAAAAATGCAATGATATAGAAACCCCTTTCCAGCCCGGAAACATCGTATTTCTGTTCACTCAGCTTTTCTCTGACGATCTGTTTTCCGGTCATGTCGTATATCTCGATGTATTCAGCATCTGGAAGATCCCAGCGGATCAGGTTTCCGGCAGGATTCGGATAGACAGCCTCCGATAGTATTTCCGGATTCCCGGTCGGCGACTGGCCGGTGACATCAAGGAGTATCCATTTCCACACGCCCTGTCCGCGTAAGCCAGCCCACATGAAATTGCCGTTAACATGCAGCGAGAGTATACTGCTGTCGGTCAGCCCTGAATTGAAAGCTTCCCAGGTATCACAGGAGTCGTAAGATACGTACATCCCGTCTTCACGGGTTCCGATATAAACGGCTGTGTCGTTAACAGCAATCGCACGGATACAGCTTCCCGGCTGAAGTCCGAAGCCTGCGGGAGACCAATTGGAGCCATTGTCGGCCGAGATGAACACGCCGGCATCCCAGGTGCCTGCGATGATGACGTTTCCGATCACATCAAGACATGTGACATGATCTGTGGTCAACCCGCTTCCCGAAGCAGTCCATGAACTTCCGTTGTTATTCGAGACGTATAGGCCGGCATCAAAGCTTGCTGCGAAGACCTTTGTGCCGCTGACCAGGAGATCGCTGATGTTGACCCCGCCCAAACCGGTATTAATCGGCGCCCAGTTGGTACCTGCATTGGCCGACCGGAAAATGCCGGCATCGCGGGTTCCCGCGAAAACATTGGATCCGGAATTGGCAAAGGTCTGCACCCACTTGCTCGTAATCCCGTTATTGATGGCTGTAAATGTATTTCCTGTATCCGACGAGCGGAAAGCCCCGAGCATATCCGTTCCTACAAACACATTGGAACCTATCTTGGTGACGTGACGGATCTCTACCGTTCCGACTCCGGTATGTTCTGCCCACACCGCCGTACTGTCTTCTGCAACGAACAATCCGCTCCCGCAACTGCCTGCAAAAAGTTTATTGCCGAAAGAGGCCATGCTCCCAATACTGCTGCCTTTAACAATGCCCGTATTCACATAGGCCCAGCTTACGCCTTCATTGGATGACATGGCAATGTTCCCTGACGAAAATCCTGCATAGAGCTTACCGTCGCAGGAGCCCAGGGCCCAGAGCTCTGATTCGGGCAGGGTGCCACAGGCCGTCCAGTTGATCCCCGAATCTGCTGAAACATATACCCCCGATGAATAGGTCCCTGCGAAGACTTTATTGTTGATGGAGGTCATCCCCTTGATGTGGCTCCATGAATTGTTGACAAGGTTCCAGTTCTGACCATGGTTTTCACTTAAATACAAGCCGGATCCCATAGTAGCCGCGAATGTTTTGTTTCCGAATATAAACATAGTCATAATGTTCAGATCAGAAAGTCCGTTGTTCGAAGCAATCCAGCTGACACCGTCATTATATGAACAATAAACCCCGTTGCTGTAAGTGCCGGCATATACGGCACTGTCATCTGACGCCATATAATAAACATATTTCGCCGGCAAACCACTGTTGACCGCAGTCCAGCTCAGTCCCTGATCTGTTGATTTGAAAACACCCCTGCAATAGGTACCTGCATAAATATCCGTGCCTTTAACGGTAAGGCTTTTAACATAAGTGTTCTCCAGCCCGGAATCGGCTTCAGCCCAGTGGGCGCCAAGGTCATCACTCCTGAAAATGCCTTCGTCAGTCGCAGCGATCAGCCAGGAACCTGCCCATGCGAAACACTTCACGTCTGTACTCAGGAGTCCGTCTGTTCTTTGTTCCCATCCGCTTACGGCATTCTGGGTGGTAAAAACACCACCACCACCGCTACCGGCAAATACCCGGTCAACATCGCAGATGAAACAACGGACATAGCCACCATCCGGACCTGTAGTGGGGACCCACTGCGCAAATCCATACAATCCTAATCCCATGCACAACAATAAGACGATTAATTTCTTCATGATTCCGGATTTTTGCCTCGCGGCAGTTTTAATTTTTGACGCATCGGACGGAATAGCCGAATTCACGGTTATGCCATCCGTTACTGATTGCACCGTTCATATAGTTCAGACTGAATACGGAGATTTCCCCGGTGTCTTTATGCTCTGTGGAACTCCACCAACAGGTGTATTTGCCAACACCATAGAATTCACCGTTGAAGCTGCTGCGGTTTCCCGCAGGTAATGCATTGAAACCGCTCTTGTTATCGGCCAGAGCATTGGGTTTTTTCCAGTGAACCAGGCCTGCCTCCTTTAGCTTTCCTCCTGCAATACTGTCCCCCCCCAGGGAATTGATCATGGTTTCCCATTCATCATCAGACGGAAAGTGCCAGCCCAGGGGACAGGCCCTTTTGGCAATTTCCCAGGTGTATAACCGGCCATAGATGTCAGCCAGACTGTCGCTGTTGCCGTATTTCCAGGAGTCCTCTTTAGACTCCCAGTTCAGGTTCTCGCCCATCCACACCTGAGAGCCTATCTTGATGGTTTTGTATTGCTTGCCGTCGCGCGCATCTGTAAAATGACCGATTACCTGCGCCCTGCTGCTGAAGACGACAAGGATGGCGAGAACCGGAAACAGGATATGCCGCAACATATGTGAATTTAAGGGAGGGGGGCAAATATAAGGTTAAATGCAGGGAAATGCCAGCCTTTTTGTGCTTTTTTTCGTTTCGGCAGGCAATTTCCGGACCTTAAAATCTGAAACTGAAAACAGGAGGGGAATCCTTACCTTTGTAAACAGATTGAATTGTATGGAAGCAAAAGAGAAAGTACTGCTGGTAATTATGGATGGATGGGGTGAAGGAAGGCATGATCGCGCCGACGCCATATGGCAGGCCCGTACTCCATTCTTTAAAAGCCTTTATCAGAGTCCCTTATGGTCATATTCGCGCCTCCGCGCTTCCGGCGAAGCCGTGGGTCTGCCTGAGGGACAGATGGGAAACTCAGAGGTCGGTCACCTGAATATCGGCGCGGGTCGTGTTGTCTATCAGGACCTGGTGAAGATCAACCGGGCGGTCAGGGATGGCAGTTTTTTCAGCAATAAGACCCTTCTGGAAGCCATGAATTACGCCCGGATAAATGATAAAGCAGTGCACCTTGTGGGATTGATCGGCGACGGGGGTGTTCATTCTCTCAGCAGTCACCTCATGGCCATTTGTGATATGGCCAAACAGCATGCTTTCGATAAACTCTTCATTCATGCGATCACCGATGGCCGGGATACGGATCCGCGCAGCGGGTTGGGTTTTATTGCAGAGGTGGCAGATCACCTGAAGCAGTCTGCAGGAAAGTTTGCAAGCCTTTGCGGACGTTACTATACAATGGACAGGGACAAGAGATGGGAGCGAGTCAGAAAAGGATACGATCTGATGGTTCACGGATTGGGCAAAAAGCACACAGATATTCTGGCCGCCGTGAGAGAATCTTACGCAGAAGGTGTCACTGACGAATTTATCCTTCCGGTGGTTTTGACCGGCGAAAATGGTGAACCTCTGGCAACCATCAGTGAAGGCGATGTGGTGATCTGCTTTAATTTCAGAACCGACCGCCTCAGGGAAATCAGTACGGTACTTACACAAAAAGATATGCCGGAGGCCGGCATGAAAACCCTGTCGCTCCACTATGTTACCATGACCCGGTATGACGACAGCTTCAGAAACGTCCACGTGGCTTTCGATAAGGAAGATGTGGCCATGACCCTCGGGGAAACCATCAGCAAGGCCGGCATCAGTCAGATCAGGATCGCTGAAACTGAGAAATATCCGCACGTAACCTTTTTCTTTAACGGAGGACGTGAAGAGCCTTTCGATGGTGAAAGCCGAATCCTGATCCCTTCACCCAAAGTTGCAACCTATGACCTGAAACCGGAAATGAGTGCACAGGAAGTGAGGGACGCCATCATACCCGAGCTCAGAAAAGCCGGGGCGGGCTTTGTTTGTCTGAATTTCGCAAACGCGGATATGGTGGGACATACAGGGGTTTGGGATGCCATTATCAAGGCCCTGGAAATGGTTGACCACTGTGTGCAGCAGGTAACGGAAACAGCCCTGAAGGCTGGATATTCGGTGATCATTACAGCAGATCACGGGAACGCCGATTATGCCATTAACGAAGATGGCAGCCCGAATACTGCCCACACCACTAACCTGGTACCCTGCTTTCTGTCGGATCACCGGAAACCTGAACTTAAAGACGGAAAACTTGCGGACCTTGCCCCAACCATTCTTCGTATTCTGGGCATTGAGATCCCTCCTTTGATGGATGGAGAGGTGCTGGTCAATCTTTGATAAACAGGGCGATAAGCAGGTTTTGTTAAAGTATTGTTAATTCTAGAGGTCTTTTTGATTTCACGATCAGCTTCCCTATCTTTGACATACACATTATTAAAAAGGTGTATAAGACCCCATTCTGTTGCTATTCAATAACTTACATTTTAAAGTGATGAAAAAATTGCTCGCATTGCTGTTGGGTATGCTCGTGCTGGAAGCTGCAGCGCAGGATAAACCGGAACTTAAGGTACTGGAAAACGCGAATCAAAGGTTAATATTCGCACTTCATTTACAAAAAGATCAATTGCAGTTCATGAAGGTCAGCACTCCTCAGGGGATGTTTTCACAACTGGGGATTGCAGATTTTGGATACACCAATCAATCAGGTGATCCGAAATTGCCGGCACTTAAAAAGCTGATTGAAGTCCCCATGGGAGCAGATTGCAGACTGGAAATACGCAAAATGATCACCGAAGAGTATCGCCTGAGCGAGCTTGGGGTGCCTTATACGCTCATTCCTGCCCAGCGGTCGGTAAGTAAAAGTGAGGATGCTGCCGCTGTTCCTTTTCAGTATAATGAAGCGACCTATTCGCGCAATGAATTTCTGCAGACCGATCCGGTAAAAGTAGAAGTTCTGGGAATGATGAGAAGTCTGAGGATGGCTCGTCTCGAAGTGATGCCGGTACAGTACAACCCGGTCAGCGGAAAGATCAGGGTGATCACCGATCTGGAAGTGATTGTTCATTTTGATGGAGCCGACCCGGTTACGACGCGACAGTTAAGGGAAGACAAATTCTCTCCCTTTTTTGAAGCTTCATACAGCAGGCTTCTGAATTATAAAGAACCGCAGAACAAGGACCAGATCACAAAATATCCGGTTAAGTATGTTATAGTCGCAGATCCGATGTTTCAGACGGCCCTTCAGCCTTTCGTCCAGTGGAAAACCAAAAAGGGTTTCACAGTGGTGGAGGCTTATACCAACAATCCCGCAGTAGGAAGCACAACAACAACGATCAAAAATTATATTCAGGGCTTATACAATGCAGGCACGAGCAACGATCCGGCCCCCAGCTTTGTCCTCTTTGTAGGTGACGTGGCTCAGGTTCCCTCTTATAATATGGGGGGTCATGTTACTGATCTTTACTATTGCGAATACACAGGCGATTATATCCCTGAGATCTATTACGGTCGTTTCTCAGCCACCAGTGTGAACCAGTTGCAGCCGCAAATAGATAAGACATTGCAGTATGAACAGTATACAATGCCGGATCCGACTTTTCTGGATGAGGTAGTGATGATTGCAGGAGTGGATGGAAGTATGGCTTCAGTGTGGGGGAACGGACAAATCAATTATGGAACGACTGAATATTTCAATGCGTCAAATAATCTGGTATCACATACATATTTGTACCCGGCATCCGGAAGCAGCGCAGCCCTGATCCGTGCCGATGTTTCCAAAGGGGTGTGTTTTGCTAACTATACTGCCCACGGCGGCTCCAGTGGCTGGTCAGACCCCTCTTTCAGTGTTTCGGATGTGGCCTCTCTGACCAACACCGACAAGTACCCCCTGATGGTCGGAAACTGTTGCCTGACCAATAAGTTCGATGATACCGAGTGTTTTGGTGAGGCTTTGCTCAGGGCTAACGGGAAAGGCGCTTTGGGTTATATCGGCGGCTCGAACGTTACTTATTGGGATGAAGACTATTGGTTTGGCGTGGGCTACCGCTCCAGCATCGTGGTCAATCCAACCTACAGTGCCGTTGCACTCGGAGCATATGATTGTGTGTTCCACACCCATGGTGAACCGTTTGCAAAATGGTTCATGACACAGGCCCAGTATATGGTGGCCGGTAATCTGGCAGTGACCCAGGGTGGGGGCGGAGCCCAGTATTACTGGGAGATTTATCATCTGATGGGTGACCCGTCCCTTATGGTTTACTTCAGCGTTCCGCCTGCGATCACAGCGACCTACAATCCTTTAATTCCGCTCGGATCCACCTCTTTCACTATACAGACCGATCCTTATGCATATGCTGCCGTTTCAATGGGCGGCGTACTGCTGGGCGCAGCACTTGCAGATTCGCTGGGGAATGTGGTTGTTCCTCTCAGCGGAGCCGGGACACCGGGCACTGCAGATGTCGTAATCACGGCGCAAAACAGGGCTCCTCATATCGCCACTGTGGTTATAGCCAATCCTGCAGGACCGTATGTGCTTTACACAGGCAATGTTGTGAATGACCCAAGCGGGAATAACGATCACATGGTTGATTATGCTGAAAATATCAGCCTGGACATCACCCTCAGGAATTTCGGACAGGCAACAGCCAACAGTGTCTCCGCAACTCTGGCTACCGTTAACACTAATGTCGTACTCACCGACAACAACCAGAGCTGGGGAAATATCTCTTCCAATACAGATGCTACACAGACGGGCGCATACAGTTTCAGTGTCGCAGGAAATATTCCCGATCAGGAAGTCATTCCCTTCACCCTTGCCATTACTGACAATGCCGGCGGGAACTGGTCTTCAAATTTCAATCTCACAGCAAATGCGCCCGTGCTCGGTATCGGCAGCATGACCATTGATGATGCCAGCGGCAACAACAACGGATGCCTGGATGAAGCGGAAAACGTAAACATGATTATATATACGCTGAACGATGGGCATGCAGATGCACTTAATGCCGCAGGAACACTCACTACATCTACCCCGCAGTACATAACAATAAATACGGCTACCCATAATTTCGGCACCCTCAGCAAGAATTCAGGAAGCAATGCGACCTTTTCCTTAACGGTGGCATCTGCTGTGCCCGATACAGCAGTGGTCAAACTCACCTATACTGTGAATGCCGGAGCCTATTCAGTGATCTATCATTATTTCCTGCCTCTCGGAGAGGTGCATGAAGACTGGGAAACGGGAGACTTTAACCGCTTCGACTGGCAACAGGCAGGAGAAGCCCCATGGGTGATCAGCTCCGTCAGTCCTTACGAAGGCATTTATTGTGCGCATTCGGGAGCTATAACAGATAATCAAACATCCATACTGTTTATCGAATTGCAGGTGCTGACTGCTGATACCATTTCGTTCTGGAAAAGGGTTTCAAGTGAAGAAAATTATGATTTCATGACCTTCCAGATTAATGGCGTGGAAATGGGCAGCTGGAGCGGAGAGGTCGCCTGGTCGAAGAGTTTTTATACCGTAGGTACAGGAGATCAAACCTTCAAATGGTCCTATGAAAAGGATTACTCTCTGTCTTCAGGAAGCGACCGTGCCTGGATTGATTACATCCTGTTTCCACCGGTGGTGAACGGCTTTGCAGGCCTTGATAAAGCGGATGAAAATGGAGAAGTAGTGCTGCTCTGTTCCCCGAATCCGGCCTCAGGGATGGTGATGGTGTATTTCACCCTTAGCGGAGAGTCTTCCTGCAGCCTGAGCCTGCACGATCAGACCGGCCGACAGGTGAAAAAACTGCTTGAAGAAAACCTTGATGCCGGGACCTACCCGTTCGCTTTTAATGCGGCTGAGTTCAGCCCGGGAGTTTATTTCCTGACTTTGACTTCAGGACAATCCATCATACAAACACAAAAACTGATCATCATTAAATAGTGCCCCGTATGAAACAGTGTATTATCTTTCTTTTCACGATCACAGCGACCCTTCTGACACAAGCGCAGACATGGGTTGGCGTAAGCTTCCCGCAGCCGAAACCGGCTGAAATAATCCTGCAGGCAGGCAACCTTCAGAACTCTCAGATACATGTGGAACTAGAAGGCTACCTGAAAACTGACGTGCTCACACCTAACGGAACAGCACACACCATTACTATTGAGAATTCAACGGCTATCCTTGAGGCCGGTGCGCCGGATCTCCCGAAGATCACTGCCTCACTGGTAATCCCTGATCAGGCCCTGATGGAGATCAACGTGACAGCTTCTGCTTACACTGAGTACACCAATATCGATATAGCGCCTTCAAAGGGTAATCTTACCCGGGATATCGATCCCTCCACAGTGCCGTTTACTTATGGTAGTGCATACAGCCAGGATGGCTTTTATCCGGGAAAACTTGCGGAATTAAAGGATCCATACATCCTTCGCGATCTGAGAGGACAAGTGGTTGTGTTTTATCCTTTCCAGTACAATCCTGTCACAAGGGTACTCAGGGTTTACCACAGCATTGATGTAAACGTAGTGCAAAACGGGACATCTTCCGTAAACACAATCAACCGCACCCAACCCCCGACTCATTTCGATCCTGAATTTGCTGAAATATACAAGACTCATTTCATTAATTATAATAATACATATAAATATACCCCGCTGAGCGAAACCGGTAAGATGCTGATCATTTGTTATGGAAATTTCATGACCGCCATGGAGCCTTATGTGATCTGGAAGAAAACCAAAGGCATCCCCACCGAGATGGTAAGTGTCGCCACAGCAGGTGGAACCAGCGCAGCCATTAAAACTTATGTTACAAATTACTATAACACGAATGGGCTGACCTATCTTCTACTGGTTGGTGATGCTGCACAGGTTCCGACTTTCTCAGTCGGAGGCGGCGGTTCCGATAACACCTATGGGTATATTACAGGAAGTGATCATTACCAGGAAATTATCGTTGGCCGTTTCAGTGCTGAAAGCACAGCCGATGTCACAACCCAGGTGACCCGCTCCGTGAATTACGAAAAAACACCATCGGCAACAGCCAACAAATATAACCGCTGTATCGGTGTGGCATCCTCCGAGGGTCCGGGTGATGATAATGAGCTGGATTATCAGCACTGCCGCAATATGCAAACTGATCTGATGGGCTTCACCTATACCAGCAAGGCAGAACTTTTTCAGGGGAGTCAGGGCGGAAGTGATGCTGCCGGTGACCCGACAGCTACAATGCTCGGCAATGAGATTAATAGTGGTGCAGGGATTATCACCTACACCGGACACGGATCCGATCTGGCTTTTTCAACAACGGGTTTTTCAACCACCAATATCGCCAGCCTGACCAATACCGACATCCTTCCGTTTATCTGGGCAGTGGCGTGCGTTAATGGAAATTTCGTTTCTCAAACCTGCTTTGCAGAAGCATGGATGAGGAAACAACACAATAACCAACCGGCAGGAGCAGTTGCCACACTCATGTCAACCATCAACCAGAGCTGGAATCCCCCGATGGAGGGACAGGATGAAATGATTGACATTCTGGTGGAGTCCTATTCCAATAATATCAAGAGAAGTTTCGGAGGAATCTCAGTGAACGGGCTTTTTAAAATGAATGATACTTACGCTGATTATAATATGACGGACACCTGGACAGTTTTCGGAGATCCCTCACTCATGGTGCGAACGGATAATCCGGCTTCTATGACTGTTTCACATAATCCAACAATCAGCCTGGGTGAATCTTCTCTGTCGGTGAATTGTAATGTTGACGGTGCACTCGTATGCCTGACCATCAATCACGAAATCATTGGTA
The DNA here is from genome assembly GCA_937934705.1 of uncultured Bacteroidota bacterium. Lineage (GTDB taxonomy): Bacteria > Bacteroidota > Bacteroidia > Bacteroidales > CAIWKO01 > CALGYY01. Next base: position 1,094 of record CALGYY010000048.1, on the reverse strand, counting down.
CGGCCTATGCCAGTGGCGGAAGTGCGTTGATTACATTTCCTGCGCTGACGCAGATTGACACCATAACGGTATGTGCTACGGCGTTCAACTATATCCCTTACCTGGGTGAGGTGGCCATTATCAGCAATAACTACCCGAATGATGTCCAGCTATCAGCAGTAAACCGGCCGGAAGCAGCTTATAATTGTGAAGGACTCAGTATCACACCTGAGATCACCATCCGGAATATGGGAACCAATACGCTGACTTCATGCACCATATCATATACGATCAATGGAGGATCACCGGTTTCACAGAACTGGAGCGGCAGCCTTGCACAATATGCCACAGCAGTAGTTTCACTTTCTCCATTCACCCTCGTACTGGGAAATCACCAGATCTCGGTTGAGGTGAGCCAGCCCAATGGCGTTGCAGATGATAATCCGGCCAACAACATCATCACCAAAAACTTCGACGTTAATGACCTGCCTGTGTCTGCGGCATTTGAAGCTTCACAGACTGAATTCTGCAATGCCCCGGCCAGCGTGACTTTTGTAAATCAGAGTCAGAACGCCGGCAGTTATTCATGGGATTTCGGTGACGGCACCACGTCAAACGAGCGATATCCCATGCATTCCTATGCGAAACCGGCCGGGATATACCGCAACTCCGTCCAGACACCGGCGCTTTATACCGTGGTGACACTGGAGGTGACCGGTCCGGCGGGCACGGCGAAGACCTCGAAATTCTGGGATGTACAGGTGAAATGAAGCGGTTCCCACGCGGGAACACGATGTCGGGAAGGTATTTATAAGCCGGCAGGTTGATAATCAAGCATAAATGGGACCCCATATCCAGCCGGGGTCCCTTTAGTTTCCATGACTCCCGCCGGGCATGCCTGTCGCCATTGCCGCTTCATCATCGATCGGCCACCCGTTCCCCCACGGTTCATACCCACTGCGATCAATAGTTTCATTCCACAAAACATCGTATCTCCCGACATGGATACGACCGTGAGGCTCCAAGCCATATTCCATACCCGGCAACAGTCTGTATTCGTGGCGGTTTCATTTATAAACAGTTCCGGGCTATTATGGCTCGTGGTTATGGTACTC
>CALGYY010000047.1 GCA_937934705.1 uncultured Bacteroidota bacterium | reverse complement strand
TTGTTTTACTGCATATTACAAGGATTACAAAAAAGTTAACCGGACACTACTGATTAAAAAATTGTATTTTTGGATGATTATCTTAAACCACCTGAATAATTAAAAAACGCTTGCTCAATTTAATGTTTTTGTGCCTGATCGGCGGTAGTCTCATGGCACAAACTGCGGATCTAAAATGGGGGCTCCCGTTCAAGAAAACCCTGATCCGGAAAGGGTTTACCCTGGTGTCTCTGAATGACGGGGGTATGGTCTTGCTGACACCTGTGTACAACCCGCTGATGCAGGCCACCAGCGTGTCTTTCATGAAGTTCAACAGTCAGCTTGGCTATGTTTCATCCACCACCTTCCCGCTGAAAGACGGCAGCAACACGCTCACTTATAGTTTTACTGTCAGAATCAAGGGAAAGACCCTGATCTTTTCAACACTGACGGAAAAGGGGACCGCTCAGCTGACTTATTATTATCACGATTTCAATACGGAGGATGGGACGCTCTCTTCCAAAGCCACCAAGGTCATGAGTGTAAGTGTGGATAAGGGCCCTTTTCCTACTTTCGGAAACCTGTATTGGGTTCGTTCAGCCGACTCCACCAAACTGGCGCTGATTCATCAGCCCTCTGAGAAGAGAAGTTCTCTGGAAAAGTTTCGTTGTATGGTCATCGACAATAATCTGAATGTGGTCAGCGATGTCACACAAACCTCTGCGCTAAGAGATAAGGATTTCAGGCTGGAACAAGTCGCCGTTTCCAATGATGGCGTGGTGTATCTGTCGGGCATCGTGGTCATCGGACCGCCCAAGCCCTTTATCAAAGAAAGCAATTACAATTATTCGATACTCAGAATAGATCCGCAGGATAATGAACCCCGTGAAGCGAAAGTTGACCTGGGTAAATTATATATCACCGATATGCAGATCGGATGCGATGAAGATAACCGTTTGGTGGCTGCAGGTTTCTACTCAGAGAAAGGGAAGGGGATCAAGGGAGCGTTCTGTTACGTGCTCGATGCCCGCGATGGCAGTGAGGTTAATTTCAACCATATGGATTTCCCGATTTCACTGATTACAGAGGGTATGACAGACAAGCAGGCGGAGAAAACCGAGAACAAGGCAGCCAAAGGCGGAAATACAGAAATGTTAAATTACGTGCTCGACGAGCTTATTTTCAGGGAAGACGGGGGCGTATACCTGGTGGCTGAATATTTTGATATCGTCACCACCACCACAACCAATTCTAACGGAACAACGTCAACAAGAACAACGTATTATTATAAGAATATCATTGTTGTTGGAATTGACCAGGATGGAAAAATTGATGTAGCCCGGAAGATTCTCAAAGCGCAAAAAGGCTCTTCAACCACTTTCCTGGGTTATGTGATGTCGGAACGTAACGGACAATTGTATTTTGTTTTTGCGGATAATGCATTGAATAATGCCCCGAATCCTCAGAAGACACATTATTGTTATTTTGGGAAATCCGGTGTGGTAACCATGGTCGAGTTAAATGCAGCAGGGGAGATTAATCGCAGAAACCTGTATTCATATGAGAAGAATAAGGCCTGGATTGTACCCTATGCTTCGCAGGATTTGCCCGATGGGCGTATGCTGGTGATGACCATGGCCGGCAGTAAGATGAAAGCGCTGATCATTAACCCTCAATAGGGGACAAAGAAAAAGGGGCTGTATCGAACTACAGCCCCTTCTTTTTATAAAAGAGAATACTCTTAATAGCGGTCGTTGCGGTTTTTATTGTATCCACCGCCACCTTTGTTGAATCCGCCTTTGTTATATCCACCGCCGCCGCCACGGTTGAATCCGCCGCCGCCGCCGCGATTGTTGTCGCGTTTTTCTTCAGCTTTGTTTACCACAATGGTACGGCCGCTGACCGTGGCACCGTTCAATTCATTGATCGCTTTCTGGGCCTGTTCATCGTCCGGCATTTCAACAAAACCGAAGCCTTTGCTTCTTCCCGTAAACTTATCGGAAATGATTACTGCTGACGCTACTTCGCCATACTCTTCAAAGAATTCTCTTAATTCAGTTTCCTCTAAGCTAAAAGGAAGACTGCCGACAAAAATTTTCATACTTAATTAAAATGTTTGATAATTAAAATTTTGGCAAAGGTAGACTAATTCTGATCCCTTTTAACATCACCCCTTCTTTTTTATGAAATAATTAATCTTTATGCAAAAATCAGGTCCGGGGTCTTTGTCCCCTCAAGGGTATGATTTTGTGGATGTAAGAAATATCAGCGCTGATTGTATTCATCGAAAAAGTCATTCCCTTTATCATCCGTGATAATGAAAGCAGGCATATTCTCAACCCTGATTTTCCTTACAGCCTCCATGCCAAGTTCCTCGAAATCAACTAACTCAACAGAACGGATGTGTTCTGCGGCCAGTATTGCTGCGGGGCCACCGATCGATCCCAGGTAAAATCCGCCGTACTTTTTACAGGCATCAATCACAGCGCGGGAACGGTTTCCCTTGGCCAGCATGATGAGGGAGCCACCCAAACTCTGGAAAAGATCAACATAAGTGTCCATCCTGCCGGCCGTGGTGGGTCCGAAGCTCCCTGAGGGCATGCCAGGAGGCGTTTTCGCAGGCCCGGCGTAATAGATCGGATGGTTTTTGAAATATTCCGGCATGGGCTTGCCTTCGTCCAGCAGTTGTTTGATCCGTGCATGGGCAATGTCCCGGGCAACGATCAGGGTTCCGCTAAGACTCAGACGGGTTTTGACCGGATGTTTGCTGAGATCAGCAAGCACTTCTTTTATGGGCCGGTCCAGATCGATCTTCACCGGTTCAGCGGCAAGCGGGGATTCAGCGGGAAGGAAACGGGCCGGATTGCGTTCGAGTTCTTCCAGGAAAATCCCGTCCTGACTGATATATGCTTTGATGTTGCGGTCGGCGGAACAGCTGACGCCCAGGCCGACCGGGCAGGAGGCCGCATGCCGGGGCAGTCGGATCACCCTTACATCATGCACGAAGTATTTGCCTCCGAATTGTGCTCCCACTCCATATTCCCTGCAGATCTGCTCAATCCGGGCCTCCCATTCCGGATCACGGAAAGCTCTTCCCCCCTCACTGCCACTCTCCGGCAGATGATCATAATAACCCGCCGAAGCGGCCTTGACCGCTTTCAGGGTGGCTTCGGCTGAAGTCCCGCCGATCACCAGAGCCAGATGGTAGGGCGGACAGGCAGAGGTGCCGAGATCTTTGATCTTCTCCCGGACAAAGCGCGTGAGAGACTCCTCATTCAGCAGGGATTTCGTTTGCTGATAAAGGAAGGTCTTATTGGCAGATCCGCCGCCTTTGGTAATGAACAGAAACTCATAACGCATACCCTGACAGGCGTATATGTCGATCTGAGCAGGCAGATTGGTTCCGGTGTTCTTTTCTTCAAACATACTGAAGGGAACAACCTGTGAATACCTCAGATTCTTCTCATTATAGGTAGTATAAACTCCTTTTGACAAATATTCCGCATCATCAGCCCCAGTCCACACCTGCTCCCCCTTCTTTCCCATCACTATGGCTGTCCCGGTGTCCTGGCACCAGGGCAGTTCACCTTTTGCAGAAATGATCGTGTTCTTTAGCATGACATGGGCAACAAAACGATCGTTCGGGGTAGCCTCCGGATCTTTCAGGATGGCCGCAACTTTTTCAAGATGTGAGCTGCGCAGGAAGAACGACAGATCTGAAACGGCCTCACGCGCCAGAAGCTCCAGTGCACGTGGATCGACTTTCAGCACCTGTCTTCCGTCTAGTTCGATGGATTTTACGTAGTCCTTGCTCAATAAGCGGTACTGCGTGCTGTCCTTTCCAATCTGAAAAGGTTTTTCATAAATAAAAGTGCTCATGGTGTGGTTGTGATTAAATTAACAGCATAAATGTAATTTGTTTTTATTACCCGACAGGCAATCCCTTGAAAAATTCGGGGGCATACCCGGAATCTGTATTCATTGAACAGCTATTGGATATGAATTCAGGACGACGAGCGGGCATTAATACCCGCTGCTTATTCATGCATGCCGGAATAAGAAATAAGTCTGTTTCATATTTAGCATACAGGACTAAGAGTACAGGTTTCTGATAAATGTTTGGAATTGTGAAACAATTCACGGGAATTAACGTATTGATTTCACCTGTCTTTTAGCGTACTTTAGGCCAATGAATGCGGGAAAAGCTTTACTCTTACCTTTTTCATTGCTTTACGGACTGGGAGGATGGGCGCGCAACAAACTGTTTGACATGCGCCTCCTGCCTTCTGTATCGTTTGATATTCCCGTCGTCTCCGTCGGAAATTTGTCAGCCGGGGGTACCGGAAAAACACCCCACATTGAATACCTGATCCGACTGCTGAAACCGTATCACAAGGGCTTGGCCACCCTGAGCCGTGGTTACGGCAGAAAAACACAGGGCTATCTGATGGCCAGCGGAAACTGTTCATCTGCTGAAATAGGAGATGAGCCCTGTCAGTTCGTCCGCAAATTCCCCGAAATTTACGTTGCTGTTGATGAAAGAAGAGTCCACGGAATCCGTCGCCTCCTGCTGGAGACACCTCCTGCAGGTCTGGTGTTACTGGATGATGCCTATCAGCACCGCTATGTGAAACCCGGGCTGAACATTCTGCTGACCGACTATTTTCAGCCCTATTTCAAAGATCGCGTGCTTCCTTCCGGCATGCTCCGGGAGTTCCGGAGCGGCGCACGAAGGGCGGATATTATCATCGTTACCAAGTGCCCTCCGGTCCTTGCGCCCATCGACCGAAAAAATTATATACGCAATCTTAAACCTGCTGCGCATCAGAGGATTTATTTTTCACGAATAGGTTACGGGCCTCTTCAGCCCTTTTTTCCTGAAAACACACCTCCCTGCGCCGATATCAAAAAAGTATCTTCCATACTCCTGTTTGCCGGCATCGCCAACATGTATCCCCTGGAGGAACACATCCGGCGCTGCTGCACCTACCTGGAAACCATGCGCTTCCCCGATCATCACCGCTACACTTCAAAGGAAGTCATGGAAATCCGCGAAAGATTTACTAATATTGTAGGCAAAAACAAGATCCTTGTCACCACAGAGAAAGACTGCATGAGGCTTGAAGATCCCGCGCTGGCAGGCGCAATCAGGGACCTCCCGCTGTACTATCAGCCCATAGAAGTGGAGTTTTTTAATGAGGACAAGACATGGTTCGACAAACAAGTACTGGAATATGCTGGAAAACATCAGACAAAGCGTTGAATTCATCCAAAAGAGGATTAAAAGTAAGCCTGAAGTAGGTATTATCCTCGGAACCGGTCTCGGTGGCCTGGTGAATGAAATCGAAACCGAAACGACTATCCCTTACGGCGATATCCCCAATTTTCCGGTATCCACAGTGGTGGGACACAAAGGACAGCTCATTTTTGGCAAACTGGGCGGAAAACAGGTGGTGGCCATGCAGGGACGCTTTCATTTCTATGAAGGCTGGACCATGCAGGAACTGACTTTTCCCGTAAGGGTAATGAAGTTTCTGGGTATCGAACTCCTTGTCGTTTCAAATGCCAGCGGGGGTATGAACCCCGCTTTCAGCGTGGGCGATATCATGATCATCACCGATCACATCAACCTCATGCCCACCAATCCCCTGATCGGGAAGAATGAAGAAGAACTCGGTCCCCGCTTTCCCGATATGCATGATGCATATGACAAGTCACTCGTTGAAAAGGCCGGGAAAATCGCAGCCGAAAACGGCATCAATGTCCGCTACGGCATCTATGCCGCTGTTTCAGGACCCTGCTTTGAAACTCCGGCAGAATACCGCTACTTTCACCGCATCGGAGCTGATTGTGTGGGGATGTCCACCGTCCCGGAAGTCATCGTGGCAAGGCATATGAAATTGCCGGTATTCGCCGTTTCAGTCATTACCGACCTGGGAGTGGAAGGCGTCGTCTGCGAAGTTTCACATGAGGAGGTCATCAAAGCAGCCAGCGAATCAGAACCCAAAATGACCCTTATCCTGAAAGAACTCCTGTCGACACTCTGAAACAGATTTAGCACAAAGACCGGATACGATGCAGTGATTGATTGAATGAAAGCAGAAAGCCCCCCAAAAAAATAAACCCATGAAAACAGCAATGAGTGTCCTGATCGCTTTTCTGATGGCAGCCACAGTTTCTGCCCAGGAGAACCTGCCGGATGATGCCCGGAATTTTGTAAGCCGCTTCGAAAAGGCAGTGATGACTCACCATTACGACAGTGTGATGGAATACATGGATAATGAATATATGAAGCTGCAATATAAAAAACTATTAAAAAAGGATCAGGAGCAATTCATCGACGAGTTCTTCAGCGGGTATGAAGATGTGGTCCATTCCAAGGGCTTTACCAATACCCGGCTGCCGGATATTTCCGCCATCAGCTTCGAAAAATCCCGGAAACTGGCTGAAGACGAATACGAAGTCATGTTCCGTGTCCTCAGGGTCTCCGGATATGCACACTATTGCACCGTGATGCTGAGGAAGTACAAGGGCCAGTGGGGCTTTTTCGGCGCTATGGGATAAACTGCCCCGCACGGATCTTTTTAAAATCTGATTGTACAATGAACCACGATGTTATCCGCACTTTCGGTATTGATTATATCTTTTTCGATCTTATATTTCTGGCGATCTTTCATGTGCTCATGTTCCGTTATCGCAAGACCATTCCCCTCGTCGCGTTCTGGCTGGGCGGTCTGGCCATAATGATCATCGACTGGGGGTTCTGGCTGCAGGTTTTCAGCATCAGGGAACTGACCTTGCCTGAAAGCTTCCTGTCTTCCTGGCCGCAGTACTGGAGGGTATTCACCTTCATGTTCTGGTTCAGCTTCTCCTATGGACTGATGTTCAGCTGGATGTTCCTGATGTTCGAACGCCGGAAAGAAGGTCTCTGGTGGACCCTCCTGCTGTGGGGAGGCTGGATCCTGGTAGGTCTTCTGTCGCAATGGATCCCCTTTAAAGACGCCGAGTTTGTTACCCTGCGGCATATGGGCGATTCGCGCCTCACGCAAAGCCTCATCGTGGTGGCCGGCTACCTCTTGCTGTTTATTCTGCGCTACCCTTTAAAGACCATACTGTATCTTTTCATGGTCGGCTTCCTCTGTCATTTCATGATGGAATCTTCGCTGTGGATCGCCGGCATCAGACCCGGATCCATGGATGTAATGCTGATCAACAGCCTCGTGGAATCCAATATGGGTGTCCCAATATTGTGGATACTCTACGATAAGGTGCTGATGAAAAGAAAGCGGCCCATCACAAACTGACAGAAGCCCGTAAACACTCAAACCTCAGAAGCGGCTGCAGTGCTTTTTGCCCCTTTTTGAATAGTGTTTCTTCACCCTGTGGTGATCTGATAAACGATCCAGCGCCTTTTTGACCTTCCAGGCCATACTTTTCTTGTTTGATTTTTTCACTGCTTTTCCTGACGACATCCCCGAACTTCCGCCAGTGGAACTGATCCGGATACTCTGCCCCGCCTTTTGCTGCACCTGTTGCGGCGTATTGATTTGCTGAGGATGGTCATTCACCGGGTTGGTCCGTACCCGGAACTGCTGATAATGATCAGGAGGGTTTTGATTGATCTGTACCTGCTGGTACTGCACCGGAGGATTCTGGTAAATCTGTACCGGGTTGTTGTCAGTGTTAAGGGCCACCTGAGTTTCGATGTTGTTGACCGGATTGTTTCCGCCCGGCTCATTGCCAAGCTGATTCTGGGCCGTGGCCGCAAAAGCGGACAGCGAAAGTAACAGAAAGATCGTTTTTGTCATGGGATGTTTTTTTACCCTTTTTAAGGTATGATGTACATAAAATAGAATGCGGATGAAAAAGTAAGCTGAAAAAATAACTACTTTCGCTATCAATAATTGTACAACTAATTGTTAAAAGTGAATTCATATGATCAGAAAAACCATGACCATGCTGCTGCTGGCGGTGCTTTCCGCTGCAGTGATGACGGGCTGCGGCCCTGCAGAAAAGAAGGATTGCAAAACCGATCCCAAGGAAGATTCCCTAATGGCTGCTAAAGTCGCCGAATTTGCCACCGTGAAGCTCACCGCTGATCTGAGCCGGCTGAGTGATCAGGAAAAACAGATGATCTCCATCCTCATCGACGTGGCTCAGATCATGGACGAACTCTACTGGGAGCAGACCCTTTCTGTGCCCCAAAAGTCTTTTCTCGACAGCATTCAGAATGAGAACACCCGGAAATTTGCTATGATCAACTATGGCCCCTGGGAACGCCTCAACGACAACAAAGCCTTCATTGAAAAGTATGGGGAAAAACCGGCAGGAGCCAATTTCTATCCTGCAGATATGACCAAAGAGGAATTTGAAGCTCTGGCCGACAGCAACAAAACCAGTCTCTATACGCTGATCCGCCGCAATGATGACAAAAGCCTGAAAGTGGTATGGTATCATGAAGCCTATCAGGAAAAACTCAAAAAAGCTTCAGATCTGATAAAAAAAGCCGCAACCCTGGCAGAAGATGCCGGACTGAAGAAGTACCTGGAACTTCGCGCAGAAGCACTGTTAACTTCAAATTACCAGCCCAGCGATTTTGCCTGGATGGAAATGAAGACCAACCGTATCGATTTTGTTGTCGGCCCGATAGAGAATTATGAAGATGGTCTCTTTGAATACAAAGCTGCTTTCGAGGCCTTTGTTCTGATCAAGGATATGGAATGGAGCAAAAAGCTCGATAAATACATTGCCCTGCTGCCTCAGCTGCAGAAAGAACTGCCGGTTGATCCGAAGTTCAAGGCCGAAGTGCCGGGAACACTGTCTGACCTTGGCGTGTATGATGCCGTTTACTATGCAGGTGATTGCAATGCCGGAAGTAAAACCATTGCCATCAACCTGCCCAATGATGAGGAAGTCCAGCTTAAAGCCGGTTCCCGCAGGCTTCAGCTGAAGAATTCCATGAAGGCCAAATTCGACAATATTCTCGTGCCGATCGCAGAAAAGCTCATGGACAAATCGCAGACCCCTAACATTAAGTTTGATGCTTTCTTTAATAATGTGATGTTTCATGAAGTGGCTCACGGACTTGGTATCAAGAAGACCATCAACAACAAAGGCATGGTCCGCGATGCGATGAAAGATGTTTACAGCGCTTTCGAAGAAGCCAAAGCGGATATTCTCGGTTTATATATGGCGACGAAACTTATCGACATGAAACAGATCGATGGCATTACCAAAGAAGATTGCTACGTAACCTATATGGCCGGGATTTTCAGAAGCGTACGCTTCGGTGCAGCCAGTTCCCATGGCAAGGCCAATATGATGTGCTTCAACTTCTTCCAGGCGCAGGGAGCCTTTACCCGTGATGCCAATGGTCTGTACAAGGTTGATTTTGAAAAGACCAAAGCGGCCGTTGATGCCTGGGCAGCACAGATCCTGACCTTCCAGGGAACGGGCGATTATGAAGGCGCCAAAAAGTACCTTGATGCCAATGCCACCATCAGTGCCGAATTGCAGAAAGAACTGGATGCTCTCAAATCAGCCAATATCCCCGTGGATATTGTCTTCGAGCAGGGGAAAGAGGTGCTGGGCATCAAATAATAATGATAATCGTGTATGTGAAACGGGGATGAAAGTCCCCGTTTTTTTTTAGGGCTGATCGCTGAAGGCAGGGCTGTCATGCGTTAACGAACAATCATCAACCCTTATCACTGATCTGCTTCAAACGCTCCGGATCCAGAATCGTGATCTCCCTGGCGTCATAGGTAATAATCCCTTCACCGGCCAGATCGGTGAGAACCCTGCTTACACTTTCGCGGGAGGTTCCTACGAGGTCCCCGATCTCTCCGCGGGTGAGCGGAAACTGAAAACGGGTGTTGGCGAAAATCTTTTCCGAGAAACAAAGCAGGGTCTCGGCAACAATACCCGGAACCTGTTTTTGGGACTGTGAAGTGAAACGCTGGTAGTCATTGAGCTCATGACGGCAAAGCTCCATGATGATTTCGTAAGCAAATGCACCGTTCTGGAAAATAAAATTGCGGAACAGATTGGTGTCGATAAAACAGACACTTGTTTCCACCAGTGCAGTCGCAGAAAACTGGTTGATCTTTTCTCCCATACTGGTCGGGATACCCAGATAGGTGGGCGCTTTCACAACCCTGAGGATCTTATCCGCAGCTGGCCCCCTTTTGTGAATCTTGGCAATACCGGTCCGCAGATAGGCCACATTGGTCGATAATGCATCCTCCCGGAAAATGATCTCTCCTTTCTTAAAATGCACCAAGGCGCTGTTCTTTTCAAGTATCCCGAGTTCCTCATCTGTCAGGTTGCGGGCAGCAGGAGATTTGAGCGGGCAGGAAGTACAAAGGTGAGTTGCCATAGGACTGATCTTTTTTTAAAAGAAATACCGGGGAGTCTTGCGCACAGAAACAGGCAGAAGGGTGCCGCGGAATTCTCATTTTGCTGATTAACAAAGATAATCATTTTTTGGAACAGGTGTGATATAAATCACACCCGGCTTTGCGAAAATGCACAGGCAGGGATGCTGAAGACTTCATGAGACCTCTTACTTTTGTTTAAACTTAAAATCAAACCTATGAGTGCTGAACTTGAAAAACAGATACAGGAACTGCAGCAGAAGATCGGAAAAATGGAAAAGGGAACCAAAGACCAGTTATCGATGGTCGTTTTTTCCGGCGATCTCGACAAGATCCTGGCTGCCATGATTATTTCCACAGGCGCTGCCGCTTATGATATGAAGGTGAAACTCTTCTTCACTTTCTGGGCAATTGCAGCCCTGCGTGACCCGAAGAAAAAGGTGAGCGGAAAAACCTTCATGGAAAAGATGTTCGGGATGATGCTTCCCAAAGGAAGTCGTAAGGTTAAGCTGAGCAAAATGAATATGGGCGGAATGGGAACATCCATGATCAAAGGCATCATGAAGAAACATAAGGTGGCCTCACTCCCTGAAATGTTCACCACTGCCGGCGAACTGGGCGTCGAAATCAACATCTGCGAAATGTCGATGAACCTCATGGGCTTCAAAAAAGAAGAAATGATCGACTATCCTCATATGAACATCTGCGGTGTGGCCACTTTCCTGGCCGATGCCAGCGAAAGCAAAGTACAGCTCTTTATCTGATCACGAAAAAGTAAAATCACATAAAAATAATGATTATGACACCCGAAGAACTCAGAAACCTCACCTCCAACAAACTTGTTGACGCCCGCGGAACAGCATGCCCCGGACCACTGCTTGCAGCCAAAAAAGCCATCGGAGATATTGAATCCGGCGAGATCATGGAGATCCTTTCGTCTGACGAAGGAACCAAACACGACATCCCGAAATGGTGCGAAAAAATGGAACACCAGTTCCTTGGCATCGTGGAGGAAGACAGCTATTCCAGACTTTTTCTGAAAAAAGCATAAGTAATTCGTAAACAGAATAGTACAAAAATAAACCCCGCATTCAAAGGCCGGGGTCTCAGGATTGTATTGTCCAAATCATAAAGCGAATATGTCCACCACCAACAGTTTTCAACCAAAAATCCTGGTCTTCTCCACTGACAAGATCTCAGATCCGGGCATTGACCAGGCCGGCCTGCGAAAAATTCATTATTCTCCCTCGGTTTATGTGATCAGTATGCCATGCTCTTCGGGGATCAAACCGCGATGGATCATGCATGCCTACAGGCAGGGGTTTGACGGGGTTTTCATCGCAGCCGACGGACATGAATGTTCTTACAGCGCCAGTTGTCCCGACCGCACCAACGACCTCATCAACCACGCGCAATCAATGATGAAAGAGCAGGGGATCAATCCCAAACGTATCCGCATGGCAGCCATTTGTTCCGTATGCGCGGAACCCTTTGCCAGTCACATGGACAATTTCAGCCGTATCTTATCTGAGATCGGAAGCATACAGGCTGAGCTGAATAATAAGGCGTCCTAGTCAATAAAAAGAAATTCATATGTCAACAAACCGGAATAAGTATGATGTGATGGTGATCGGCGGCGGGATTGCCGGACAGGAAGCCGCACTAAGTCTCGCCAACATGAATTATCAGGTGCTGCTGGTGGAGAAAGGTCTGTCCATCGGGGGAAAGATGATACAACTGAGCAAGGTTTTTCCGACACTCGATTGTGCCGCCTGTATCACTACTCCTAAAATGTCGGAAACAGCCCGTCACCCGAATATTACGCTTTCGCTCAACAGCGATATTCACGGGATCGTGAAGCAGAACGGGGTGTTCAATGCCAGTATCATCCGCAATCCCCGCTATGTAATACAGGAAAACTGTACGGGATGCGGGGAATGTGAAGTGGTATGCCCTGAGGTGCGCAGCGATGATTACAACGCTCACCTGGCCGGACGTAAAGTAGCCTATATTCCCTTCAGCCTGGCCAATCCCCGTATCGCTTCCATCGACCGGCAGGATGTTTCTGCACCCTGTATCAATGAATGTCCGGGAGGCGTGAAGCCATACGGATATATCACATTGGTGAGAAACCGCCAGTATGAGGATGCCATGAAGCTTCACATGGAAGACGCACCCCTTCCAGGAAGCCTGGGCCGGGCCTGTTATGCTCCCTGTCAGAAAGCCTGTACACGGGATACACAGGATCAGCACGTGGATATCCGCAGGATTAAAAGATTCTTCGCAGAGGAATATTATAAGCAATACCCTGAAGCACCCAAAGCAGAGATGCCGCCTTTCACAGGAAAGAAAGTCGCCGTTATCGGCTCTGGTCCGGCAGGATTAACCGCCGCGTATTTTCTGGCGCAGAAGGGTCACTCCGTGAAAATTTATGAGGCCGCATCACAGGCCGGGGGAATGCTGAAACTGACGCTTCCGGAATACCGCCTTCCGAAGAGCGTTGTTGACCGCGATATTCAGAATATCACTGCCCTTGGGGTGCAGATACAGCTGAACACCCGGGTGGATGACCTGGAAGCCCTGAAGGAAGAAGGGAAGTACGATGCCGTATTTGTGGCGGTCGGCACCCATGAAACGAGCCAATTACGCGTCGAAGGTGCAGATTTGAGGGGTGTGGTCTCCTGCCTGGATTTTCTGAGAGAGGCCAATATCGGCACTCCGGCTGATCTGAAAGGGAAGCGTGTGATGGTGATCGGAGGCGGAAATACGGCTATGGATTCCGCCCGTACAGCCCTGAGACTCGGTGCCTCAAAAGTGAGTGTTGTTTACCGCCGGAGCCGTTCAGAGATGCCGGCCTGGGATATTGAGATCGAAGAGGCCCTTGAGGAAGGCGTTGAGTTGATGCAGTTGCGCAACCCGGTCCGCTTCAGTGGCGAAAATGGCAAGCTGAAGAAGGTTCAGCTGATCCGCATGAAACTCGATAAGGCCGATGAAAAAGGCCGCAGGCTTCCGGTTCCTGAGGAAGGTTCAGAATACTGGGAAGAGGTTGATTTCGTCATTGAAGCCATTGGCTTGCGTCCGACAACATCGTCTGTTAAAACCCCCATTGGTGTCGGAAAAGACGGCACCATTCAGGCCGATCCTGAAACCCACCAGACAAAAGTTCCCTGGGTTTTTGCCGGTGGTGATTCGAAGAATGGCGCGAGCACCATCATTGAAGCCATTGGAAGCGGAAAGAAAGCAGCATTTTATATGCACAGCTTCCTGATGAAAGAAGATTTTCCGATGGGAGCATTCGGGGAAAAGCTGCCGGCTGTGGATAAACAGCAGGTACTGAACAGACCGAAGGTCAATATCCTTCCCGCCCTGCACCACGGATTCAGGCCGGCAGAAGAAAGGGTCCGCGATTTCAGGGATGTGGAACTGACTTTCACCGAGGCCGAAGTTCTGCAAAGTGCAAACCGCTGCCTCGACTGTTCCAATTGCCGGGAGTGCCATCAATGCGTGACCGCCTGCCCGGCCTATGCGATCGATTTCTCGCAGAAACCGGAAATTCTGGATGCAGAGGTCAAAAGCGTAATTGTGGCTTCGGGATATAAACTCTTTAAGCCGGAAGGCAAACCCGAACTGGGGTACGCCCGCCTCGGCAACGTGATCGACTCCTTGCAGATGGATCGCCTGATCGCACCCACACGCCCTTACAACAGCGTTCTCCGCCCCGGCGACGGCAAGGTCCCTGACAATATTGCCTATGTACTTTGTGCGGGTTCCCGCGACCGCAGTATCGAAAACCATATGGGTTGCGGGGATGACTGTGCCAACAACCCGATCTGCTCCCAGATCTGCTGCATGTATTCCATCAAACAGGCTCAACTGCTGATGGGAGCTTTACCCATGGCAGATATTACCATCTACTATATCGACATCCGGGCATTTGGCAAAGGCTACGAGGAATTCTTCCAGGAAGCAAAATCCATGGGGGTTAATTTTATTAAAGGAAAAGTTGCTAAGATTCGTGCTAAAGATGACTCGAATCCCAACGGGGATGTGATACTGCGATATGAGGATATCACTACCGGAGTGCTGAAAGAGGCAAAACATGATCTGGTGGTGCTTTCGGTAGGTGTAGTTCCCAATAAGGATACGGCAAAGTTCTTCAGCAATGAGACGCTCGAACTGGATGAATTTAACTTTGTCAGACAAGCCGACGAACTGATCCATCCGGCCCTGACCAGTATCGAAGGCGTTTTTGTGGCCGGCAGTGCTGCCGGCCCGAAAGATATTCCGGATTCCATCTTATCGGCAGGTTGCGCGGCATCAGAAGTGGCAGCCTACCTCAATAATTCATGTGTTGACCAGGAAAGCTGCGGCTGTCACTGCGGATCCTGAAAGTACCTTTCAAAAACCACATATAATGAAACAGAGAATAGGAGTATATATCTGTCATTGCGGGGGCAACATCTCCGATTATGTTGATGTTGAAGAACTCGGTAAAATGCTTGCAGAAGAGACGGGTGTGGTGATCTCAAAGGATGTCATGTTCGCCTGTGCCGATTCCAACCAGAAGCAGATGGTCAGTGATATTGAAGAGCACAAACTGGACGCGATCGTTGTGGCTTCCTGCTCACCCAAGCTTCACCTGCATACTTTCCGTGGAGTGGCTGAAAGGGCAAAACTGAACCCCTCCAATTATGTACAGGTCAATATCAGGGAACAATGTTCCTGGCCACATTCCGATAATAAAAAGGAAGCCAGCATAAAGGCTGTGGGGCTCATCCGTGCAGGAATCAAGCGGGTATCACATTCTGAGTCTCTGGAGAACATTGAGATTCCAGTCGTGAAGGCGGCTTTGGTCATCGGTGCCGGAGTAGCCGGAATGCGTGCCGCGATTGATCTGGCACGCATGGGGAACCAGGTGTACCTGATTGAAAAGGAAGCGCAGACCGGTGGCCGTGTGGCACAGGCAGGCAGCTTATTCATGAGCGGGCAGAGCGGCAGCGAACTGACGGGTCGCCTGCAGGAAGAGATCCGCAGGCACAGCGGCATCACTGTTTTTACAAGGGCGACAGTTGAGAAAGTCAGCGGAAGCCTGGGAAATTTTCACGTTGGCGTCAGCATCGGAACAGGCGATAATGATGAAAAGCTGAGCCTGAATGTGGGCTCCGTTCTTGTGGCAACAGGGATGGACAGCTATCAGCCAAAGGAGAATGAATATGCTTACGGAAGTTCAAAGCGCATCGTCACACTGCCGGATTTCGACCGTATGGTGAAAGAGCAGGGTGAGCTGGTGGTGGACGGCAAAAAGGTGAGACAGGTGGGTTTCATTTATTGTGTCGGAAACCGCCAGAAAAAAGGGGAAAATAAATACTGCTCGCGCTTTTGCTGCAGTGCGGCTATACATACCTCACTGAAGATAAAGGAAAAATACGGGGATGTGACCGCATGGCATTTATTCCGCGACATACGGACATACGGGAAGCAGGAAATCCTTTATGAGAAGTCTTCAAAACAGGGCGATATCTATATTCGCTGGGATGAAAAAGAACCGCCGCTTGTGGAGGCTGCTGGCGATCAGGTCCTGGTTAAAGTAAAAGACTATCTCACATCGAAAGAAGAAATTGAAATTCCACTGGATCTTGTCGTGCTGGTTACCGGTGCCGTCGCCAGGGAAGACAGTCGAAGCATTGCAGACGTTTTTAAGATTCCCATTGGCAGCGATCGTTTTTTCAACGAAATCCACCCCAAACTGAAACCGGTGGAAACGGTGATCAAAGGCGTGTATATCGGCGGCAGTTGCCAGGGACCGAGGAATATTACAGAATCGGTTGAATCCTCACTTTCAGCCGCGGCCAAGATGAATGCCTTGTTAGGAGGCGGGACCATTTCGCTGGATCCGGTGGTGGCCAGGGTTAACAGCGAAGCCTGCACCTGGTGCGGAAAGTGCGCGGAGGTCTGCGATTACGATGCCATCCGTCAGATCGAATTTCAGGGAAAACAGGTGGCGGTTGTGAATAATGCTACCTGTGCCGGATGCGGGATATGTGCACCGGTTTGCCCGCCTGACGCGATTGAACTGGCACAGTTTACCAATCTCGAGATCGAAAGCATGATTGATGGTTTTATGGAGAAGGTCGAGATGCGTGAGAAACAACAGGAAAGCACAACAGAGAATGAAGAAGCCCCGGCCGTAACCATGAAGGAATATCCCCAGCTCTGGAAAGAGATTGAAGAAGCTCTTGCTTCAGGGCCAATGAATATACCGGATCTTTCGAAGCAGATCAACAAAAGCAGTGACCTGGTGACCTGGCATCTGATGACCATGAACAAATACGGGATCGTTGTGCCCGACGGCATGGATGAGAGCGACACCTACTTCAATTATAAAATGAAAAACTGATCCCCATGGCAAGAGTGAATCCAGAGTTCGGAAAAGAGATCAAGAAATTCGGCGCCAACGAATTCGATGCCTGCTACAACTGCGGTACATGCACGGCCATCTGTTCCCTGTCTGACGGCGAAAATTCCTTCCCGAGGAAGATGCTGCGTTATACCGTGCTGGGACTAGACGGGCAGATACAGCGCTCCCTCGACCCATGGCTGTGCTATTATTGTGGCGACTGTTCAACCACCTGTCCGCGCGAAGCCAACCCCGGGAATCTTATGATGGCGACACGCCGTTATCTGATCGCCAAATACGACTGGACCGGGATCTCCCGCATGCTGTACACATCCAAAACTTTTGAAATTGTCGCACTCCTGTTCATCGCCCTGCTGGTACTGCTGGGTTTCATCTTCTTTCACGGGGAAATGACTACAGAACTCACCCCTGAAGGGGGCGTAAAACTGAACACTTTCGCCCCGTGGCAAATCATTGAACTCGTCGACTGGGGAGTCGCCGCTGTACTCTCAAGCCTCCTGCTTTCAAATGTGGTTCGCATGTATCTGAAAATTGTACGAAGCAGGGTGAAAGAAGGCTTAAGGATACCCTTCAAACTCTACTTTACACAGTTGCCGGCCCTGATCGGACATTTTGCAACCCAAAGAAGATTTGCCAAATGCCATACTGAAAAAATTTCCTGGCGGGAGAAACTGAAGCAGGGAAAGAACACCTACTGGCTTGTACACTTTCTGCTCATGTCAAGTTATGTTATGCTTTTCACCATGATCGTGGGTTTCCTCGGCTGGTTTCAGACAGATGAGATTCATGACTGGTGGCATCCCCAGCGTTTATTGGGTTATTACACCACGGTAGGACTAATCGGTGGCATTATCTATTTCAGTGTACTCCGCATCAAAAAGAAAACAGAAAAGGCCAAGCATACCCACTTTACCGACTGGACCTTCCTCCTCCTGCTGATGCTGACCGCAGTTACAGGCATCCTGGTTCACTTCTTCCGGGTGAATGGCATGCCTTATCCCACGTATATTATGTACGTTGTTCATCTGATGATCCTTTTCCCCATGCTGATCATTGAAGTACCGTTCTCCAAATGGTCACACCTGGCCTACCGGCCGCTGGCCATTTACCTTTCGCTGGTGGTGAGCAAGGCAGAAAAGCTGATGAAGCAGAAACCGGCTAAATCATAAAAGGCCCGGCGAAAAAAAATGATATTTTTTCTTGCATTTGAACAAATGTTCATTACCTTTGTGGTGAACAAATGTTCATATTATGTGTCCCAGACCAAAAAGACTCAGAAAGATCAGTGATCCGCCCCTTATTGCAGGATTTAAACCTTACGGAGCTTCTGACAGGGCTTTGACCCGGGAGAAGGTGTTTCTGCATTTTGAGGAATATGAGGCATTGAGGCTTTGCGATCACAAGGGTTTCAGTCAGGTTGAGGCAGCCCTGGCCATGGAAGTGTCAAGACCAACGCTCACCAGAATTTATGCCCGCGCTCTGCAGAAAATTGCAGACGCTTTTGTGAACGGGAAACAGATCATTATCGAGGGCGGGAAGATCTTCTTCGACAGTGAGTGGTATACCTGCGAGGGCTGTGGTTGTTTTTTCAATCACCCGGATAAGGCCAGTTCTGTAGAGGAGTGCCCTCTCTGTGGTCATTCAGGCGTTTCCAACTATACAGAAGTGCCGGAAGAAATTCAGGAGAAATCCTGCAGGAGAAGAAGATTAAGGCGGGGGCAGATGAATCCATAAACCAAGTATCCAATGAAAACAGCCATCACGAGTACAGGAAAGGATCTAAACAGCACAATTGACGGGCGTTTTGGCAGATGCTCCTATTTTGTGATTTATGATACGGAGCTAAAATCGGTTGAAATCATGCCCAATCCCAACAAGGAAGCAGAAGAAGGCGCAGGTCCCTCTTCCGTGCGCTTCCTGGCATCAAAAGGGGTGAAGAAGATCGTTTCAGGCGAGTTCGGGATCAAGATAAAATCTCTGCTCGATAGCCTGAAAATTCAAATGATCGTCATGAAAACAGAAGATAAAACTATTCAGGAGGTGATTGATTTACTCGATCACAACTGAAGAAAGGAGAGCATATGCCAAATTTCGATCAACGCGGTCCGGCCGGGGAGGGTCCCATGACCGGTCGCAAAATGGGACGCTGCACAGGAATTATTTGCAGCCCTTCAAATCAGCAGGATGCTGAAGTTTCTGGTGTTTTTCAGGGAAGAGGGCGTAGAAAGGACGGTGGTGGACGGGGACATGGCTTCGGTCTTAGGGTTTGTGCCCGTGGTCGCGGAACCGGCCGCAGGAACCGTTTCAGAGGGACTGAATAAGTCCCCGGGCGGGGGCTTTTGCCCCCTCCCTCTCCCTTTTTTTAACATTCAAACATTTAATGCATGCAAAAGAAAATTGCTGTTCCATTGGAAAACAGGGTGCTTTGTCCCCATTTCGGACATTGTGAGAATTTCGCGATCATCACGGTAGATAACGGAGTTGCGGGTGCCGAAATTCATGTAACACCACCGGAGCATCAGCCCGGACTCTATCCGCGCTGGATTGCCCAGTATGGTGTTACGGACGTGATTGCCGGAGGTATGGGCCAAAGAGCCATCGACCTTTTTAAGGAACAAAAGATCAATGTTTTTGTAGGTGCCCCGATACAAAGTGCAAAGGAGCTTGTTCAGGCCTTTCTTGACGGCTCACTCAAGCTTGAATCCAATTATTGCGACCACTGATATGAGCAGACTGGATCCGCGCTGTGCTGATTGCTTCAGCCGAAGTTACGGGCGCCTGAAAAACCGCTTTACTCTTACAGAAAATCAGATACAGGAGTTTTCTGCCTTCTTTTCAGAAATCATGAAAAGGGAACCCTGCCCCGGCAGTCCGGAGGTGCAAAGGGAGCTGTATCATTATCTCTGCCGCCTGCAAGGGATTCAGGATCCTTTCACCCTTGAAAAGATGCAAAGTAATATGGTGGCCATGGAGCTCTATGAAAGATGGAAACCCCGCGTGTTAAATTCCGCGGACCCTTTCAGTATGGCGTTGCGACTGGCAGTGGCCGGGAATATCATGGATTACGGAGCCTTATCTGAATTCGACACAGAGAAAACCATTACAGAGGTCATGCAAAATGATTTCTTCAGGGATGAATCAGATGCCCTCCGTAAGGAAATCGCCTCAGCGGAAAAGATATTGTACCTTGGCGACAATGCCGGAGAAATCGTTTTCGACAAGCTGCTGATCGAAATGATGATGCACCCCAACGTGACATTTGCGGTAAGGGGAGGTCCTGTAATTAATGATGTAACTCTGGAAGATGCCAAAGAAACGGAAATGCATGTGGTGGCAGATATCATATCTACAGGATATGACGCCCCCTCTGTGATCCTCAGCAAATCCGGAAAGGGTTTTCTTCATCATTTCGAAACTGCTGACCTGATCATTTCGAAGGGACAAGGCAATCTTGAGGGACTGATCGATAAAAAGGATCCGAGAATCTTCTTCCTGCTGATGGTGAAGTGTGATGTCATCGCAGAACGTGTTCACGCTCCGGTCGGTTCTGCTTTAGTATATCGTGCTCAATAAAATATCATTTATGATTAAAATCGGCGTGATCATTTGTGACCGTTACCGCGATTGTGCAGGGGGCAAATGCTTCAGGGCACTCAGGGAAAGGGAAGGCGCTTTCTCCATATACAAAGGAGAGGAAGTGGAAATTGCTGCTTACGCAAACTGCGGGGGGTGTCCCGGCGGAAATGTTGAATATGCTCCGGAAGAGATGAAGAAAAACGGGATCAGCAAAATTCACTTTGCCACGGGCTGTCTGGTGGGCTATCCGCCTTGTCCAAGGCTCGATTATTTTGAACGCTACATTCGTGAGAAATTCGGATTGGAAGTGATTTTCGGAACCCACCCGATTCCGCAGAAATACCACCTTACACATGCTGCTCTCGGCACATGGAAAACACGGCACTGGCAGGGCCTGATAGCACCTGCTCTGGCTGACGAGGAAACACGGCTCAAATACGACTGATCTCATGTTTACCCTCGCAGTGGCCAGCGGAAAGGGAGGAACGGGCAAAACCCTGGTCTCAACTCATCTTTTTGCCCTGGCTGCTGAAAAGGGCTTGCGGGTTACACTTACTGATTGTGACGCAGAAGCCCCGGATTGCCTGCTGTTTTTTAAAGCCCCGCAAATAAAGAGTATCCCGGTGAACCAGCTCTGTCCACGGATTGTCAGTGATGAATGTGATTTCTGCGGACGCTGTTTTGAATGGTGCCAGTACCACGCAGTTTTCTATTTACCCCCGGGAGGGATGATTCATATCATACCGGAACTTTGCCATTCATGCGGAGCATGTATCGATGCATGTCACACCGCTGCCGTAAAGGAAGATTACAGGGAAACCGGCCGGGTTAATGTTCACAGCTGGAATCACAATACAGTCATCATTGAAGGAAGAACCCATGCCGGGACCATGTCACCTGTTCCTGTTATCCGTCAGGCCATCAGTTCTGCTGATCCGGATACAGAATGGCATATCCTCGACGCCCCTCCCGGAACATCCTGCCCTTTTATTCACACAGTTTCCGCCGCGGATTTTGTAATCCTTGTCGCTGAACCTACTCCTTTCGGATTGAGCGACCTCCGCCAGAGCATCGATACCCTCAATGAAATAGGGAAACCATACGGGCTCATCATCAACCGATGCGATACCGGCACTGAAGATATGATGAAGTACATCACTGAGCGGAAAATTCCCCTGCTGATGCGCATTCCATATGATGCGGGCATTGCAGCGAATTATGCCAGAGGCAGTCTCAGCATTCAGTCACACCCTGCAATCATGAATGATTTCAGAAAACTGATCTCTCAATTCGTGCAGAAATGGAAATAGCAGTCATCAGCGGTAAAGGAGGGAGCGGAAAATCGAGCATCGCTGCCGCATTGGCTACTGCTGCCGGGCGGCTCGTTCTGGCGGATTGTGATGTGGATGCGGCGAACCAGTACCTGCTGTTTAACCCGCTTCACAGAGAGGAGGAAATCTATATATCGGGTTATAAGGCCCGCATCATGGCTGATCGCTGTTTATCATGCGGCATATGCCATCAACACTGCCGTTTCGGGGCAGTGATGACTTCCGGTCCGGACTACATTGTCGATCCGCTGAAATGTGAAGGATGCCGCTTATGCGCTCACCTTTGCCCCGAACAAGCCATCACCATGGACCCGGCAAACCGCAGCCGCCTCTTTACGGGTGACTTCCGCTACGGAACTCTCGTATACGGGCGCCTGGCACCCGGGGAGGAAAACTCGGGCAAACTGGTCAGCCTGGTACGCGAAAAGGCGAAAGCTGAATCCCTGAGAAACAAACTCCCCCTGATCATACTTGATGGGCCACCGGGAACCGGATGCCCGGTGATCAGCACCATCACGGGAGTGGACCAGGTGGTTGTGGTCACTGAAGCCAGTCTTTCCGGGCTTGCTGATTTCAGAAGGGTCATGAAAGTGGTCAATTCAACAAAAAGCAGGGTGTCCGTCATTATTAATAAAGCTGATCTGAACACTATGGCTGACCGGGAGATCGAGACGGAATGCCTGGAGAACAACTGGCTTTTACTCGGACGGATTCCCTTCGACGCGAGTTTTACGCACGCCATGGTCGCGGGTAAAAGTATACCCGAGTTTTTGCCCGGATCCGGCTTATCAAAAAAACTTTTGAATATGTATGATCAATTAATGAAAAACAGACATGAAACAGGAAAAGATACCTGAACTGAACCCCCTGCTCTGTACCCAGTGCGGAACCTGTATCGCAGCATGCCCTCAGCAGGCCATCGTCAGGACCGGGAGCAGTCAATGTGCAAAATGTATGAAATATTGCATTTCCCTTGAGGTGAATTGCCACCCTGATTATCTCGTGTTTATCTACGAACACTGCAATTCCTGCGGTCTCTGTATCGAAACCTGCCCTGCTGATGCCATCAGCTGGCACACCATTAAACAGAAACGCATTCAGAAGTAATGGAAACACTCTATCAGAAACTGGAACAGGATCCGCGATACACAGAAGGGCTTAAAGCCTGTTTCAACTGCGGCACCTGTACCGCCGTTTGTCCTGCCGCCGCAGTCAGTGATTACGACCCCAGAATGATCATTGACCTCGTGCAGCAAAAGGATGAAGCAGCTCTCGAACAATTACTGCGCTCTGACACCATATGGATGTGCGGCGAATGTCTGTCATGCAAAACCCGCTGCCCGAGGGGTAACACTCCTTGCTACATCATACAGGCTTTGCGCGCCTTATCCATCGAAGGAGGTTTTTTCACTGATAGCGGGCAGGGGCGTAAACAACTTGCTTTGAAGCGGACCATTGGCGAACACTTGCTTGAATACGGCTATTGTATTTATATTGATGAAATAAGCCTCGATATGTATCCGGAACAGGGACCCGTGTGGCAGTGGTTTCTCGATCACAGATCAGCAATATTGGAAAGACTCGGAGCCAGCTATAAGATGGACAGGGCAGGGGCACTGCGGAACATCGATGAGGTTACGATGAATGAGCTCCGGCAAATATTCGAAGAAAGCGGCGCCATGAAGCGCTTCGAAAAGATTGAAGCCGCATCGGAGGAATATGCCCGTAAGACAGGTTCCCGTTTCGGAGAAGGGAAAGATGAATATTTCAACAGACTCTACCATGGAAATGAAGCCGGGAAAAATGATGAATAAGAACGAAAACTGGGAACGCTACCAGAAGGAAATTGCAGATGATCATTACTACTTCGCACGGAGTTGTATCCGCCAGAATTTCTTTCCGGCAGCTGAAGATCTCTTTATGAAAATCCTAAGAGATGTTCTGCATAAAGATATTTTTGATGATCCGAAACAAACGAGCTGCACCGGAATAGCCTATCATTCGGGACTGATTCCCATGGAAACCACCATGTCGGTGGTGGCCCGGCAGTTTGCCCTGATGACAGAAGCCGGGTACCGGAATTTTGTCTGCTCCTGTGTTACCTCATTCGGGATTTACACCGAGGTGCTCGAAACATGGAAGCATTTTCCGGATACGGAAAAAAAGGCAAGGGATATCCTGTACCGCTCTTGCGGAAAACGCTTTGAAATACCTGAAAACCTGGTTCACACCAGCGATATTATTTACAAGTTCAGACTCGACATCGAAAAGCAATTTCGCTATTACCTGAAGAATCAGATCGACGGCAAACCCATCAGGGTGGTGGATCACATCGGCTGCCATTATGCCAAGATATTCCCGGAAAAAGGTGTAGGAGGGGCGGAGTATCCTTACGTTCTGGCAGGTTTGACAGATGCCTGGGGTGGCGAACAGGTAGATTATCCGGAACGAAGGCACTGCTGTGGCTTTGGATTCCGACAATACCTGCTGAAATCCAACCGGGGTTATTCCATCACCAATTCAAAGCGCAAATTTGATTCAATGGAACCCTATCGTCCGGATGTGATTATTGCCAATTGTCCTGGCTGCACCTATTTCCTCGACCGCTGGCAATATGTAATTGCAGAAATGGAAAGTAAGACCTATGGGGAAAACGGTTACGGCATACCGGTGCTGACCTATGAAGAACTGGCCGGTCTGCTGCTGGGATATGATCCCTGGGACATGGGCCTGCAATTACATCAGGTAGCAGTTGAGCCCATTCTGGAGAAAATCGGGATTACCTTTGACCCGGATCAAAAGTACACGGGAACAAACGGCGAATCAATGGGCTCCCCGGCCTCACCGCTTCATATTAAAAGCGTCTGATGCGCTCATTTTAAGCTTGCTTTTGTGCCCAAAGCAGAAACACCGGAAACTCCTTGATCCCGGATTCATTTTCACGCCTGATGCGGTAACATTCCCTGTAGGCGACACCGGAAAAACCATGATTTTGTAAGCCTTGCGAGAGTACCTCAGGGTCGATCCCTTGATGCACATAATCCTGGTGGTCATGGAAACTACCGTCCTCCGGATAAAGATCTGCAATGATCAGCCGCCCGCCCGGATTCAGCATTTGATGCAGAACCGGCAGCAGGGCACCAATGTCACGGATGTGATGCAGGGCCATCTGGGAAAACACCACATCATAACTTCCCGCTTCCGGATCCCCCTTTTCAATGTCCATCAGACGGGGGTGTAAATGATGCAGCTCCTCACGGCTGAGCTTTTCTGCCGTCACCTTCAGCATCTCCGCCGAACTGTCAACCAGCACGATCTCGCGGAAATGCTCATTAAGGACAATGCTCAGCAAGGCAGTCCCCGCTCCGAATTCAAGACCCCTTGATCCGGGTATCAGCAATCCTTCCTGCAATACAGCATCGGCAATGGCACGCGTGCGTTCCAGGTGAACCTTGTTCTGATCCCATTGACGGGCCACCTCGTCGAAATGATTCTTCATTGTTTTTCAGTTGACAGAATATAATTATTATAATATATTATAAAGTATCTTCTTCTATGATTTCGTGAAGAAAAGCAGACACCCGGTCCGCCGAATCGAACACCATGAAATGACCGCTGTCGTGCACGCAGTAGTGCGGACGGAAGCGCCGCGGCGGCAGAATACGGTCTTTCATTCCGTGGATGCGCACAGGATCACAACTGCATCCGCGGCCCTCCCACTGCAGTATGCTGCCAATGGCCCATTTGGTGAAACGCGGATCACTGTCTTTGACGATCTCATTAAGCAAAACCGCACTATCCCGGTCTTTGACCCCGAACATCCGGTCCATCACAGGATTGGATCCTTTCAGGGGCTTGTCAGGCATCAGCCGGTAAAGCCGCGATTTCCCCATGAATTTCATAAAGGGGGGAAGCTCCTCCCTGCTGGCAATACTGGAAATGATGATGGTTTTCACCGGCCGGATCTTCTCTGACATCATGCAGGCGATCATCCCGCCAAAGGAGAGACCGATCAGGTAAAAGGGTTCTGAAGTGTCCATTTGTCCGATCATCCGGTCAACATAGGACGAAAGTTTCTCCTTTTTTCCGGGCAGCAGCCAGTCAAGATGTACCGCTTCTATCCCCGGCGGGAATTTCAAGCGGCAAAAGGCCCTTTGATCACATCCCAGACCTGACAGCAAATAGGCTTTCATCACTACGAAGATAGCCTTTTTTCCTGAAACCGGCCGCCTCAGAATCCCATGGCATTATGAAGCGCTTCATTGGAGGGGTCTTCCAGCAGGGAACAACGCAACACCTTGCTGCTTGTCACCTGTACGACATCTCCGACCTGGTTCATATGACTGACATAAAGACGGTTCTGATGATCCACAAAACACATGGCCCAGGTCATATTCTCCGGACTTGTATATTTTACTTTCCCGTTGCGCAGTTCCAGGGGGATCACTCCGGCCGCTGAACGGTTCACCAGCCATCCTTTCCAAAGCTGAACGGGCTGGTCGTTTTCATCCCGTACTTCGGCAAGAACATTCTGTGAATTAGGATACTCAACTTTCCGGTCAACATTCCAGATCCCGAAACCATTGAGACTAAGTGCACGGGTGACTTCCGATCCGGTGAACACAAACTGTGAATCCGACCTGAGGCTGTTTTCCAGGGCTTTGTTGGCATAGATCAGCCAGTCTTCAACCGGCATCTCCCTTTCCTCTGACGACATCACCGTCCGTATGGTCTTCCAGTCTTTCCGCTGATCCCTTTCCTTGCGTTTGGCCAGGCTGCGGTTGAAAGATGCAGCTGTTCGTTCCAGTGATTTGCGGTACCGTACATCCATCTTCGTCACGGTTTTAGCGTATTTCTCCTGGTCTTTGATGTTCGGTATCAGTATTACTGCTGTCAGCTCTTTTTCCTGTTGCGGGGATTTCAATGTGATGTAATGTTCTTTTGAGGCTTCGTTATACTCTATCCGGATATCTGTCCATTTGCGCAAACGGCAGTACTCTTTAAGAAAATCCTGCTTTGTCAGCGGACCCCGGTATTCCCATTCATAACTGCTGTATATCGACATTTCGCGATATGCCGAAGTGGTGATCACATATTTGTGCTGCCTTCCGGAATAGCGGTAGGGAAGCCGGAAGAAAATCCTGTCCCTGTTCCGGCCGCTGCTCCTCATCTTTCTGATTTTAAAATAAGGGTAGAGGTCTTTCTTCAGTCCCCAGAAGTAATCAACCATTTTTCTGGTGCGGGCATACTGGGGAAACTCATGTCGCTGCTCAAAGGTACAGGTGTCGAAGGGATAAGTCTTCAGCAGATAGAGGTACTTGTATGCCCCGGAATAAACGGCGGGCCGCTTGCTGACGGTGATCTCATTGGCCAAAGCGGAGGTGTATTCCCAATGGCCGCTTGTATCGTTGTATTGGTAAAGGTTGAAACCTGTTTCCCGGCTGAGCGATGCCAGCTCCACCCTGATTTCCTTCCCAGGTCTGACCTGCAGAGGATTGCTGTCCTGCAGGGCATAAATCTCAAACATTCCGCCCGTCTCAAAGTAATTCAGGTTTCCTCCGCTGTCATAAGTCATCGGGATCCCGCTGAAAAACAAAGACCCGAGATCTGTGAATTCCCTGAAATAGAGATCGTAGTCACCGCTGATGCTCTCACCCCTGGCGTTTACCAGGCTGTTGGCTTCAATGGTGATCCTGCTGCCCGCCAGGGTCCTGAACACCTGATCCGATTCCTGATTGGCCCTGTACCTGCGGAACTCAGGATCGGCCTTATCCACAGGGGGCTGGAAGGAATTACGCACAGGACGGAAGACCTTCGCGTCACGATCGTCATATCCTGCAATCCCGCCGGTAAAACGGATCATCGATGCCTCAGGTGTCAGTGTGTCGTATTCAAAATAACAGATGGCATCTGGGAAAAGTTGCCTGACCAGAATGGTATCACTGGCTTTACCCGCAGTGAGATAAAGGGTGTCGATGCGTATACCCCGCATGGGATAAAGCACATCGGGCAGGTAGAGCTCATTGTCGCGGAGATCGAGGCTGCTCATTCCCTCCGGGTCAAGCATCCAAACCGGGAAGGTCGTCAGGTAGTTGTCAGAAAAGTCGAGACGGTGAAAATAGCGCCGGGGCTGATACCGCGGAGGAAAACGCAGATCAAAATTGCCGCGGATACAAAGGTGCTCCAGGCCGCTCTGATCCTTCAGTGCATCCATCAGGGACTGCATCTCCACCTGGTCACAATTGATCACAGAAATGCTGTTCAGGCATCTGAGACGCCTGAGTTTTGCCGGCAGCCGCGGATCGGTCAGGCCTTCAAGCGTCAGTTGTTCAAGACATGAACGCTGCGCCAGAAATGAAAGCGCCTTATCCAGACTGAAAGCCGGGGAATTGCTGATAATGAGGCTGCGTAAGGGGCTTTTCTCTCTGCCGCTCAGGCTCAGCACGGCTGTGCTCAGGTTCCAGATCTCAAGGCATTGCAGTGCCGGAAAAGAATCCAGGCAAAGGTTCAGTATCCCCGATGGATGCAGACCATCAGGGTTCTCCGCGATGATCAGTCTCTGGGTCGTGGCATCCCGCCGGATATCTGTGCGGCTTCCGGGATCTCCTCCCAGGGTGATGATGCGGGTAGTCAGACTCCCGCCGTTCTGCGCATGAAGCCATGTTTGGCATGACAGCAGACAAAGTGCGATGAGAATACGAACGGACTTATGCATATTTTCACTGTTGAGGTGTATTCATGCGTTCATCAGGGGACAAAGCCCCCGGAGACAACAGCCCGTAAATCTGATTTTCGGCAGGGTTCAGCAACGCCGGCAGATAAAATAACGACAGGAAGTCTTTAACATTGTGCGGGATTAAAACTTATGACAGTGCTTGATGGTATGTTTGTTCTTCTTCAGCGCCCGGTAGGGTTTTCCGCTTTTCCCGCGGGACTGCTTACCCTGGTATTTGGATTTGAAAACATACATATAATATTTCAGGCCGTGTTTGCGGATCTTCTTCTGTCCGCTGTCGTTATGCACGAGCGGGGGTTCGGGTTTTTCTTCTTCAATCATGCTTACGATGATCTCGTTGGATGCAGCCCCTTCACCAATACTGCACTGATGGTCTGATGTCAGGTGCATGCTCACCACATCCCCGTCTTTCAGTGATGAAGAGGAGAAACTTCCGGAAGACGTACTTTTAACTTCTCCGTTCACCAGCCACTCACAGGAGGGATTCTCCCCCGCACCGCTGATATCAGCGCTAAACACCAGGGTGGTTCCGTTTTTTACCTCTCCGCCGGGAGAAACACTGATGGATACCGAAGGCGTCTGCTTTGTATTGATCCGCAGGTTTTCCCCGTTGTCACTTCCGGTAATGGCAGGAGCTGATGAAACCACCCGGATGCGGTAAGCACTACCCTCCTCAAGGTCGCAGGGTAGCTGACAGGAAATTTCTTCATTCAGGCCGTTCCCTGAAAAAGATCCTATCAGGACAGGATGATCAAAACTTCCCCTTTCATCGGAAAGTTCAACACTGAAAATATTGCCCGGATCAAAGCTGCCTTCAGCACGGAAGGCAACCACCAGATCGCTGCAGGCACAGAAACTGCTTTCCCGTGTTTTCAGCGTAGTGATGGAGTTACGCGTATCAACGAATTTAAAATTGTCAGCCTGCGCCCAATCACCGATATTGTTGGCCCCGCTGAGTTGCACCGTGATATATTTCGCCGTGACAGGTGCGGTGAAGGTGAAAGTCCGTTCGGTCCAGACGCCGACAACCGGCAGACCGCCGGTATAGACCGGGGTGCCGAAACTGAGGGGGTCATTGGAAAGTCCTATTTCAAAGGGCTGGGGAGTATAACTGCTGCTGGCCCTGTCCCAGAATGAAATGGTATAGGTTTCTCCCTGTTTGACCGGAGATGAAAGATCCATCGAAATGGCATCGGTTCCTCCACCCGTGAAGGCAACAAAGAAGGAGCCATCCTGTGGCATGCCGTTGTAGGTTCCCGTACTGATGATGTCCATGTCACCATAGGTTCCGAAAGCCCGTGAATGTCGCATTTTCTGGTTCCAGGCATCATTGCTGAGGTTGATCTCGTCGTTTCCGACGCTGGCTGAAGTCAGCTCAAAATTGCCATTAAGAAAGCTCTGGGATTTTGTCGTCTTCGTGAAAAGGAGCAGCATGAAAACAAGCAGAGTGCTGAAAATCAATACCTTCATAAAACGGGAATTAAAAAGCGGGGCCAGAGAGTCAGCTGGGCAGAAATTCCACACGTATCCTGAAAGTCACTATTTGATACTTTTTACGCTTAAATGCTTCCGCCGTTGACGCCACGGGAGTAAACGCCCAGGGGAAGTTTTTTGCTGAAGCGATCGGTGAAGGAGAGTTCACCACTCCCGACATTTTGAAGCTTTCCAGAATAACTTTTGAGAAGGTTTTCGGCTACCAGGGCTGAATACCCCATGGAATAGAGGTTCAGGACCAGAAAACCTCCGGGAGCCAGCAACCGGGAACAATCCTCCATCATAGCCGGCAGTCCGTCCTCAAGCACCCATTTTTCTCCTTCAGGTCCGCGTCCGTATGCGGGGGGATCCAGGATGATCCCGTGGTATTGTTTTTCACGGCGGACTTCACGTCTGACGAATTTCGCAGCATCTTCCACGATCCATCGGATACCTTCCAGTCCGGAAGCTTCCATATTTTCGCGCGACCAGGTGACTACAGTCTTTACTGCATCCACATGGGTCACATCGGCGCCCGCGGCTCTGGCAGCCAGCGATGCACCACCGGTATAGGCGAAGAGGTTCAGCACCTGCGCTCCCGGGGTTCTGAGCTTTCTCACGCGCTCAGCAATGAAATTCCAGTTATCAGCCTGCTCGGGGAAGAGACCGACGTGCTTGAAGGCCGTTAAACCCAAACGGAATTTTATCCTGATATCCTGAAGATGATATTCAATGAACCATTGTTCGGGCATTTTCTTCAGAAAGTCCCAGCGACCCCTGTCTGTTTCTTTTTCTGCCCCGCCCTTGTCCCTGATGAAGCGGACGTGCGCCTGTTTCAACCACTGCTCATCGCTCAGCGACTTCTTCCATATGGCCTGTGGTTCGGGCCGTGCGAGAACGTATTGCCCGAAACGCTCCAGCTTCTCAAAGCCCCCGCTGTCGATAAGCTCGTAATCATGCCACAAGACCGGTTGCGGATTGATGTTCATGGGGCAAAGGTAAGAAAAGGTAAAGATAGTCATGAGGCGCGTGAAAGGACATCGCCTTGATGAAAGGGCAGAATCCGCGCCTGTAATGACGGCGCGTAGAGGGCAGTGCCGGTAGTTTGGTGCTTTGGCGCCGTGTCATGAGGGCGCATGAAGATTCAATGCATCTAATGCAGAGCAGTGCCTGCGCCCTGACATGAGGCGCGTGAAAGGACATCGCCTTGATGAAAGGGCAGAATCCGCGCCTGTAATGACGGCGCGTAGAGGGCAGTGCCGGTAGTTTGGTGCTTTGGCGCCGTGTCATGAGGGCGCATGAAGATTCAATGCAGCTAATGCAGAGCAGTGCCTGCGCCCTGTCATGAGGCGCGTGCAGGGACAATGCCATGATGAATAGTCAATCCGCGCCTGTTTCGACCTTTTGACATTCGACTTTACGACCTTCGGACTTTACGACCTTTCGACCTTATGACTTTATGACTTTCGACTTTCAACTCCCCGCCGTCTGACTTACATTTCCCATCTCAGACTTATTCACCTCAGCATCACCGTTCAATTGATTATTTTTGTAAAAACTCTGCTTATGCGCCACATACGTGTTGTTATGCTGTTTGTTTATTTACTTGCTTTGGCGGGACTGCTCATCAGTTGCGGTTCGTCAAGGTATTCAAATAAGAAGAGGGGAGAAGTGATCAATGCCTCCGTTCAGGAAAGTCCTGAGGTGATCAATTATGCGCTTTTTCAGCAACAGGACATTCCGGAACTGGCCGACCGGGGCAGTAAAGACCGCGGCCTGGCCGTTGGATCGGTGCTTTCAATGGCCGGGAAAGGGGTGATGATGCTTATCAATATGGAACGTCGCAAGTATACGGCTTCCTACGAACAGGCGCTTACCGACCTGGTTTTTTATGACCAGCTTTTCGACAAGAACACCTTTGATCCGGTAGGGATGCAGTTTAACGGATTTGAGGTGACGCGCATGGTAAAGACTTCAGCACGAACAACTGATACAGCCTTCTACGCTGCTTTTGAACCGGACCTGAGCAATCCCTACGAATTGATCAACAATTCCTTCTTCCGGCTGAAACTGAAAGATATCAAAATCAATTACGCAAAAGCAAAAGTTTCAGGCACGCGCTGGTACATCCCCTGGTCATGGGGTGGAAAAAAGAAAAAGAACAAACTCAATATTGATATCGAAATCGTTTTCAGAGCCACCTGGGTCACCGAAGACGGACATTTTTACAACAATGTCGAGATCGGCCGTTTTCTGCTCCCCCTCAGGGATGTGCCTCTTCATCCGGATGATCCCGGACGGGAAGCTTATTTTGAAGCCCTGAAGGATAAGGTTCTGGTCGGGAAATCGAGCCTGGTGCCAAGATCTTACGGTTACTATTACAGCGGAGGGAGCCGGCTGCAGGCCTGCTATGGTCAGGGTTTATATTCCATAGAAACCCAGGTAAGGGAAAGCGGAACCCAAAACTTCGTGTTGAAAATGACCAATAAAGTTCAGACCTTTGTCCGCGAGAATAAAGGAAACTGAAATCCACGGCCCCTCAGATGAAAGAAACGATCAGCAGTACCTCCAATCCGCGGATCAAAGCACTGTTGAAGCTGCAGGAGAAGTCCTCCGAAAGGCGCGCTCAGGGCTTGTTCGTGGCCGAGGGACTTCGGGAGATTCGCATGGCCCTTGAGGCCGGGATTCATATCAAAC
Source organism: uncultured Bacteroidota bacterium (assembly GCA_937934705.1). GTDB lineage: Bacteria > Bacteroidota > Bacteroidia > Bacteroidales > CAIWKO01 > CALGYY01. The sequence continues at coordinate 22,261 of CALGYY010000047.1, read as the reverse complement.
AACTGTTTATTTGTCCTGAGCGGCTGCCGGATGCATTTGATGTGTCGGCCATGGGTGTTGATGAAGAAAAAAGCTTTTTACTGTCGCCCCACGTATTTGAGAAGCTGGCATACCGCGGGGAATCCGGGGGGATGATTGCACTGATGGCAACGCCAATGCGGGAATTGGAAAAATTTGAGCCGCCCGGCGATGCCGTGATCGTCATTCTTGAGGCCATTGAAAAACCGGGGAACCTGGGCGCTGTGCTGCGGACAGCCGATGCCGCCGGGGTCAGCGCGGTGGTGGTTTGTGATCCGCTTACGGATCCATACAACCCCAATGTGATCCGTGCCAGTATCGGCTGTATATTCACCGTTCCTGTTTTTGTTGCAGATTCTGAGGCAGTGCACCAGTGGCTGAGAAAAAGGAAGTTTAGCGTTTACGCAGCGGCTTTGCAGGAATCCGTAAGTCTGTTTCAGCAAAGCATCCGTGGTCCCGTCGCCTGGGTGATGGGGACAGAGGCTCATGGCCTGAGTCCATACTGGCGTAAAGCTGCAGATCAGATCATCAGCATTCCCATGATGGGAAAGGCAGATTCACTGAATGTAGCGGCTTCAGTGGCCGTTCTGGTTTTCGAAACTTTCAGGCAGAGATGGTCTGCCGGGGACTGATCACTCCTGCTTAGCGGGGATCCAGCAGTTCAAACAGGCAGTTGTGCTTCTTTTTGCGTGCCGCATAGACCTTCATCAGGTCATGAAAGTCAGGAAGCACAAATTCTGCGAAGAATGAACAGTGCATCGTTTCCAGGGGATAATCATCAGCATTAACCAGGGAGATGGAATCAGAAGAAACAGAATAGGATCTTTCCTGACATAGCAGTCCTTTCCCGTCTTTCGCGTAAAAGATGCTTTCGTAGAAGTGTTCACTGGTTGGAGCAGGACTGCCGTCATCCGGCGGGTTTCCGGAAAAACTCCATGACTCCAGCCGGATACGTACCATCACGGGCAGCTGGTCTTTGAGATAAAAACGCTTCAGGTAATCCGAGTGACTCTGATCACTGCCTTCAATTTCAATATACCGGACTTCATTATCCTGTATGTAGTAGCGCACCATCCCGTAATCGGGGGTTTGGGGGCAGTCAAAACGTATAGTATCAACCCGGGTAAAGCCTTTTTCACGGATGTTCTGACATAACTGGTCGATGGCCAGCAGATTTTCTTTAACATCCGCGGCAGGATCCTGGGCCATTCCCGCGGAACTCAGGGCAGTTAACAAAGACAGAAAGATGATCGCTTTTTTCATTGTTATGGTATTGTATGGAGTAATATTAACTACCGTATTGCATCAGAAAGGCCTTGATGAAGTCAGCAAGGTCACCATCCATCACCGCCTGTACGTTCGAGGTTTCCACCCCTGTGCGCAGATCTTTCACCATTTTATAGGGATGCATCACATAACTGCGGATCTGCGAACCCCATTCGATGCGTTTTTTGCTGGCCTCGATCTCGTTGATCTTCTCCTGCTTTTTACGGAGTTCAATTTCGTATAACTGTGATTTCAGCATCCGGATGGCCTTTTCACGGTTCTGGAGCTGGGAGCGGGTTTCCTGGCATTCGATGATGATGCCGGTGGGAAGGTGGCGAAGGCGTACTGCGGTTTCCACCTTATTGACATTCTGCCCGCCGGGGCCTGAACTCCGGAAGGTGTCCCATTCGATCTCAGAGGGGTTGACCTCAATTTCGATGTTGTCGTCGATTAAAGGATAGGCATAAACCGAAGCAAAGGAGGTGTGCCGGCGGTTGTTGGAATCGAAGGGCGACAAGCGCACCAGGCGATGCACCCCGTTTTCCCCTTTAAGGTAACCAAACGCATAGGCCCCTTCAAATTCGATAGAGGCCGATTTGATGCCGGCAGGGTCACCGGCCTGTTCATCAAGAACAGTGACCTTGTAATTATTGCGTTCACCCCACCTGATATACATGCGCATCAGCATGGCTGCCCAATCCATACTCTCTGTACCCCCTGCACCCGGGTTGATGTGAACAACAGCGCTGAGTTTGTCCTCTTCTCCGCTCAGCATGCGGCGGAATTCCAGTTCTTCCACCAGCGCCATGCTGATGGCATATTGTTTTTCCACATCCTCTTCTGTGCCGTCGCCAGCTTCCAGGAATTCAACCAGCACTTTCATGTCGTCAAAGGCACTTACAGCTCTGGCATAGGAATCAGTCCAGTATTTCTTCTCATTGATGGCCTTCATCAGTTGTTCAGCCTTTTTGGGTTCGTCCCAGAATCCCGGCTGAAGTGTAGCCTCCTGCTCGATGGCGATTTGTTTCAGCTTCCCGTCCACGTCAAAGGAACCTCCTTAAGGCATCCAGCCTTGATCCGAGGTCTTTCAAAGATTCATTAATCAGCATAATGTTAAGAATTGAAGGACAAAAGTAAAGAATTTGCCGGTGTGATCACCTCTCGTCCATCAGGGTCATCACCAGTTCTCTCTCAAAACCTTTTCCCTGAAGGTGCGAAAGCAGCAGCGCCTTTCGCTTCCAGGGATTCCGCTCTTTTATTTCGCGGTTTTTTTTATCGAACAGTTTTCGCAGACAATTCATGTATTCTTCATCGTCAATCTCCTCCATTCCTCGTCTGATGCAGAATTCAGAGATTTTCCTGCGCTTGAGCGCGTGCACAATCTTCACCCGGCCCCATTGCTTCATACGGAACTTACCCCGGGCAAAGGCCCTTGCAAAGCGCTCTTCGTTAAGAAATCCTTCTGAAATGAGCTGTGCAACCACTTGTCCGGCCTCTTCCTCACTCATCCCCCATGACCTGATCTTGTCAGAAGTCTCTTCATGACAGCGTTCCTGAAGGGCACACCAGCGGCGTGCCTTCTCAAGGGCCTGCTGAAGGGTATATACGCCGGGCCCGGGAGCCATCGTCAGAAGATGCTTTTCCAGATGTCGTTGCCGATGGCAAAAGCCATGATGGCCAGCAAAATGACCATGCCGACGATCTGCGCCTTTTCCATGAATTTGTCAGAAAACTTTTTCCCGGTGATCAGTTCAATGGTGGTGAAGATCACATGTCCGCCATCCAGCGCCGGAATCGGAAGGATATTCATAAAAGCCAGGATCATCGACAACAGACCCGTAATCAGCCAGAAGCGGTGCCAGTCCCAGGTACTGCCATAAATTTTGGCGATCCCGATGGGTCCCTGGACCGAATCACTCACGTTTTCCTTTCCGGAAAAGATCTTGCCCAGCCCGCGGACATTGGCCACCAGGTTTCCCATGGCATCGCTCACCCCGTAAGAAATCGCTGAACCGATGCTGTAATGGCGGTTTTTGTATGGCGGCTTGCAAAGGATGCCGATCAGACCGGTGGTATCCACAGGGATACGCACCGTCATGGAATCCATTCCGCGAACAAAAAATACTTCTGCCGTTTTTCCCTTACTGTTCCAGATGGCCTCGCGGAAAGCGCCATAGGAGGGGGTTGAAAGGGTGTCCACTGCGTAAACTTTATCGCCTTTTCGCAGCCCGTCATCCTTAAAGCCTGCATCATTGATATGAACGCATAACTCAAGGGTATCATTATCGCGGATTACCTGGACCGGTGCTTCATGCCCGCGGAATGGCAACAGAAAGGTTTGAAGTTCCCCGAATGTTTTCACCGGAATACTGTCAACAGAGAGCAGGCGGTCACCCTTTTTCAGAGGCGCCCAGGAAGCACTCATACCGGGCAGTATGCTGTCGGGAACACAGGCGAAGTGGTGCGCGTCGACAAAGAAATCGCGCATTTTGGTTTTGGTAAACTGCTTATAGAAATCGTCAGGGATTTCAATATCAACATTCTTTCCTTCGCGCTCCACCGTAATGGTCGCGCCAAGCAGCACATTGGTTGCCGTCACATCCTTGAACCGCTCAACCTGGTCTCCGTTGATCTCAAGGATCTTGTCACCCGTCATAAAACCGATATCGCGGCCGCTTGCATAAGCATAAACGCCATCGCTGAGTTCATCCACCGGTAGGTATTCCTTTTCATAATGATAGGTGACAAATGCAAAGAGGATCATCCCGAGAATCACGTTCATGACCACGCCGGCCACCATGACAATGAGACGCTGCCAGGCCGGTTTGCTTCTGAATTCCCAGGGTTGGGGCGGTTTCTTCATCGCTTCCTTATCGAGCGACTCGTCAATCATCCCGGCAATTTTGACATAACCTCCTAAGGGGAGCCAGCCGATCCCGTATTCTGTATCTCCTTTTTTAAAACGGAAAAGCCGGAATTTCCAGGCGTCAAAAAAGAGGTAGAACTTCTCGACTCTGATTCCAAATGCCCGGGCTGCAAGGTAATGCCCGAGTTCATGTATAAAGACGAGAATTGAAAGTCCCAGGATCAGCTGGGCAGCCATGATCAGTGCATTCATATGGTATACTTATTTTGATTGATCAATAGTTCTGCGTAAGCCCGTGTCTGGCGGTCAGCTTCTACCAGCTCTTCGAGTGACGAACAGGGCAGGGCAGGGAAGTGCTGCATGCAATCTTCAATGATGTGGCTCATCGCAGTGAAGGAGCATTGTTTTCTGAGGAAGGCTGCAACGGCCACTTCATTGGCGGCATTGAGGATGCAGGGGGCGCAACCGCCCGTCTGCAGAGCATGATATGCGAGGCCGAGATTGCGGAAACTTTGCATATCGGGTTCTTCAAAATCCAGGTGCCTGCAGGACCTGAAATCCAGCCTGGGGTAGTCGGCCGCAAGCCTTTTAGGGTAGGCGAGTGCGTATTGGATGGGCAGGCGCATATCCGGAAGTCCCATCTGCGCTTTGATGGATCCGTCAGCAAACTGGACCATGGAGTGGATGAGCGATTGGGGGTGGATGACCACCTCGATCTGTTCCGGTTTCAGGTTAAACAGCCAGCGGGCCTCAATGACCTCCAGTCCTTTGTTCATCAGACTGGCAGAGTCGATGGTGATTTTGGGGCCCATATTCCAGTTGGGATGGGCCAGGGCCATTTCAGGGGTGACTTGTCTGAGGTATTTGGTGTTTTTTCCGCGGAAAGGCCCGCCGGAAGCAGTGAGGATGATTTTTTCCACAGGATTGTGAAACTCTCCGGCCATACATTGAAAAATCGCGGAATGTTCAGAGTCGACAGGGTATATGTTTACGCCTTTTTCCCTGGCGGCGGCCGTAATCAGGGATCCGCCGACCACCAGGGTTTCCTTGTTGGCCAGGGCAACCGCTTTGCCGCTTTCAACAGCCCTCAGGGTGCTTTTTAATCCCGCAAAACCAACAATAGCAGCCAGAACCATATCAATCTCCCCTGATTCTACAATGCTGACGAGTGATTCTTCCCCGCGGTACACTTTTATATCAAGGGGATCCAGCGCCGAACGAACCCTTTCATAGCGGCTGTTATCTGTAATGACCACAGCGTTGGGTTTCCATTCCCCGGCCTGACGGATCAGCAATTCAGCGTTACTATGGGCGCTCAGCACCTCCACGGAGAATTGTTCAGGGTGACGTGAAATGACATCAAGGGCCTGGCAGCCGATCGAACCTGTTGAACCCAGTATAGCAATCTTCCTTGGCACTTCCCTGGGCTTAGAAAATAATATAATCGCGTGGATTCACGGGTTTCCCCTTGTACCAAAGCTCGAAATGAAGGTGGGGGCCTGTACTCAGCTCCCCGCTGTTGCCTACTATTGCAACCGGATCCCCGGCTTTAATGGTTTCGCCTTCCCTTTTCAGCAAGGCTGAATTGTGCCGGTAAATAGAAATAATATCGCTCTGGTGCTGAACAGCGATGGTGTATCCGGTCTGGAGTGTCCATCCGGCAAAGATGACGGTTCCGTCGAGAACCGACTTCACCGCTTCATTTTCCTGTGCGGCGATATCCACACCGAAATGCCGTTTTGCGGGATTGAAACCATTCGACACGATTCCCTGTATGGGCTTGAAAAAGAATAAATTATTAATCGATGACGGACTATTCCGCATACCGGGCGAAACCAGGCTGTAAGCATCAAGTTCTTCGAACTCCATCCGCAGCAGGGAATCTTCTTTTGATTTCGTGATATTCAGACTGTCGTACCGGCTTGCATTCGAATCAGAGGGTTTTTGCAGATCACTCTGTGAGAAATCTTTACCGGAAATCACATCTTTGATGTTCTGGAGGTACATTTCCCTCAGAAAGACCTCATGCTGAAGAGAATCGGTGCGCTGAACCAGACGGTAAAGGTCTTTTTGCATGCTCACATCACCGTAACCGGGGATGTATTCTCTCAGTGGGGTGTAAGCTATCAGAAAGGTTGTGCCCACCACCAGGACCATGACCAGAAGACCGAGTGCAACAAAAACATTCATGCGTGAAAGCCTGAATGAGAATTTACGTTCCAGGGTGGTGTCGTTCATGATGACAAGGCGGTACTTGTCATTCAACTTCTTACGTAAACGCTGCCAGCCAGAGTTTTTCTTGTCCATGTGAAGAGCCAATCGACAGATCGGACTGCAAATATCGGTTAAAATCCTGAGACGGCCTATATGATGGCTGTCGGATTAAGGTGTTTCCCAATTCAAAAAAATAAAATAATTTTGTGGTTTTTAAGTTAATTAGGGGAATCCCGATATTTTACCATCCTTTGAAGAATACTAAACTCATCAGCTGCCTGTTTATTGTGGCACTCTTAACGGGTGCTATGGCATGCTCCACCAAGAAAAACACTTTCACCCGGAGGGTGTATCATAACCTGACGGCTCATTACAACGCCTATTATAACGGCAAGGAAGCGCTGAACGAGGCAGTACTTGAACTTTCAAAAAAGAGCAAGGACAATTATGCGAAGGTCCTGCCTGTTTTTCCGTATGGGTCCAAGGAAGATGCACAGTCCATGTACGGTTTGCTCGACCGTGCCATTGAAAAGGGATCCAAAGTCATACAAAAGCATTCAATTTATATCAAAAGGGTTGAACATGTCAAATGGATTGATGATGCCTATTTCCTGATCGGAAGGGCCTATCTGTACAAGCAGGAATATGACCTGGCAGCCACTACATTTTCATTTATCCGTGAGCGTTACAAAGGGAACCCTATCGTATACCAGGCTATCTTGTATCAGATCCGCACCTATACGCAACAGGGGAAATTTTCACAGGCAGAAGCACTGATCAGTGCGGTGGAAAAAAGGGTGGAAAAAAATAAGGCGACCAGGAATGTCGAGAAGATGTTCCCCCTGGTGATGGCCGATTATTACCTGCAACAGGAAGAATACGGGAAGTCCATCGAGTTCCTGGAGCAAGCCATCCGGCTCAATAAAAACAAAAGGGTAAAAACAAGAACCACTTTCATCCTTGCTCAGGTGTATCAGAAAACCGGTAACCTGGGTAAAGCAACCGAATACTACAGGAAAGTCCTCGGGTATAACCCGGTTTATGAAATGGAATTTGCCTGCAAGATTAATATGGCCAAATGTTATGATGCGGCTGCGGGCGACAGCAGGGACATTGTAAAAACCCTGAGGAAGATGTTGCGCGACGAGAAGAACAAGGATTTTCTCGATCAGATATATTACGCGCTGGCAGAGGTATATCTGCAGGAGAAGAATATGACGGAAGCCATAGCCAATCTCAAACTCTCGGCCCGTTCCAGTGTGTCCAACAATTATCAGAAAGGTATTTCATATCTGAAATTGGGAGATATTTATTATGCCGACGAAGATTATCGCCCGGCTCAGCTATTTTATGATTCTGCCTTTCAGTCCCTGCCTAAAGATTATCCCAACCTGAGCCTGATAGAATCGAAAACGAATACCCTGACCGACCTGGTGAAGAACATGGACGTGGTTTTACTGGAGGACAGTCTTCAGATGATGGGCCGTTTGCCGTATAATGAGAGGATACAGAAAATTGATGATATTATTCTGGCCATTATTCGTGAAGAGGAGCGAAAGAAACAGGAAGAAATTGACCGGCTCAATGCCCTGAGCAACCTCCAGCAGATGGGCTTCCAGGATCAAAACGCAGGAGGAGGAAAATGGTATTTTGAAAATCCTCAGACCATTTCCTTCGGTATGTCAGAATTCAAGAAAAAATGGGGCAATCGCAAATTGGAGGACCTCTGGAGACTCAGTAATAAGGTGGCTGTTGATTTCGGCTACACGGATGATGGTTCCCAGGAGGGCGACAGTGTTGCCGCTGATTCATCAGATGCTTATGTTTTTGACCCCAAAGACCGGAATGCTTACCTGAAAGTCATCCCGACCACTCCGGAAGCTTTTGCCAAATCAGACGATAAAATAAAGGAGGCACTTTTTAATATAGGAACGATCTATAAAGATGGTCTGGGAGACTATGATAAATCGATCGAAGCCTTTGAGAAGCTCATGAGTCGCTTCCCGGATAACAAATACCTGCTGACGACCTATTATTATCTGTACAGGATTTATGATGATGAGGAGAATATTTCAAAGGCCAATTACTACAAAGATCTTATTATCAGCAAATATCCTGACAGTGACTACGCCCGGATACTGAATGACCCGGATTATTATCAGAAGCTGGATTCAATCAGCGGGATAGAGGAGAAGTTCTACTCCGGGACTTACACCGACTATCAGGCAGGGAATTACCTGCAGGTCATCCGTAAAGCCGATTCGGCCATTGCCCACTTTGCGGATCTCACCCTTATACCGAAGTTCTATTACCTGAAGGCAGTATCGGGTGCTAAGTTGTATGGCGACAGTACCATGCTTGATCCGTTGAATACAATTGTGACGAAATATCCTTCCAGCGAGGTGGTGCCCTTAGCCAGGGCACTGATCAGTATGCTGACAGGTACCACGGTGAATAATACCACCCAGATGTCGGATTCAGGCAACAATGTGCAGACTGATGTGGCAGAAAACTCACCCTATGTCTATGATCCGGAAGGCTTTCATTTTTACATCTGTGTGTATGATGCGGTTAAGGTCAAACTTAGCGAGGTGAAGAGTCTTTATTCCGATCACAATGCATCGCTGTTCAAGCTTGATAAACTTTCAGTCAATAGCATGTACCTGAATACCGACCAGCAAATGATCACCGTAAACCGATTTGATAATAAGAACAAGGCCATGGATTATTATAATACCGTGAGAAATAATCCGGCGATCATGGCCAAGCTGGTCCCGGCTGAAATAAACCATTTTGTCGTATCGGCAAACAACTATACGACTTTTTACCGCTTAAAAGACATCAATCAGTATATGGATTTTTTCAGCAAAAACTACCTGAATCAGTAGTTTTTGTTGTATCTTTGGGAATCAACATTTATTAAGCTCTTATAAATATATTCAATGGCTAAAACGAATGAAACTGAAACCCCGGTCATCAACCTGATCGGAAATGGTACGATGATCAAAGGGGATATCCGTGCCAATGGCGACATGCGCATCGACGGCAACCTGATGGGGTCTGTCCAGGCTAAAGGGAAAGTGGTCATCGGAACGACCGGGCATGTCGAAGGGGAAATCGTATGTCAGAGCGCCGATTTCTCAGGTACGGTCAAAGCCAATATTTCTGTGGCCGAGCTTCTGGTGATGAAATCTACAGCCAACATTACCGGCGAGCTGAAGGTGGGTAAACTTGCTGTGGAACCCGGTGCGAAGTTTTCAGGTCACTGCACCATGCATGATAGCACTCCCAAGAGTCCGGCAGCAATAAGCAATGAGGAAAAGTCCAAACAAACCACTCTCTGATTACGCACGCTATACTTCGATGGCGCTTCAGATGGCCGTCGTGATTACTGTTGGCGTTTTCGGAGGGCTCGGTCTCGACCGTTTAACAGGATGGACCCTTCCCGTTTTTACCATCGTCCTTTCTTTGCTCTCCGTTGTCCTGGCAATCTATCTCTCCGTAAGAGATTTCATCCGAAAAAAGTAAATCATGCCCAATCATTTCAGGAAGTTTCTGGTTCAAAGTGCTGTTATTTCAGGGGTGCTCTATGTGGTCTGGGCACTGCTCTTCTTTTTGATTCCCGGTTCCTACCTGAGTCCGGCCCTGCCGGTCATGATCCCCTTCTTTTTTGTGGTCACCGCCGGAGTCTATTACATCATGCTGCAATCTGCCGCAAACCGCTTCCCCCGATTTGTCAACAGCTTTATGATGATGACCTTCGGGAAGATCCTGCTGTATGTGGTGGCCATCATGATTTATGTCCTGCTTAATAAAGCTGATGCCTTCCCCTTTGTAGCGGCCTTCTTTATCCTCTACCTGATCTTCACCGTATATGAAGTCACGGCCTTTTTAAGGGATACCAAAAGCATGGGGCGGAATTAGCGCAGGCATAGCCTTTAATGTCTTGAATTAAATCGCGTTACTCTGATCATTGCTGACCTCATCCCCCGATCAGTCCGCGGAGCAATACTCCTCAATCAAATGCGCAGAGTTTTCGTATCCTAACGACAAAGCCTGATGCAGAAGGTCACAGGCAAGATTTGTTTCACCCAACTGAAGGTGAGCCACCGCTTTGTTGTGGTAATTCATCCCCACCCCGGGATTCAGGTCAATGGCCTTCTGGAAATCGGGCAGAGACGCTTCATAATTTCCCTGCAGTGCCTTGCAGATCGCTCTTTGATTATAAGCCTCGGAAAAAGCAGGATCCAGTGAAACTGCCTGATCGAAATTCAGGACCGCCTCCTCATATGCCTCCAGGTTGTAGTAACACAGACCCAGATTGTACCAGGCCTGTGCATCGGTAGTGAGGTAGAGAAGGGATAGTTCAAAGTAGGATATAGCCGTCTGAAAATCAGCCTCATTGGCAAGTTCAACACCTTTCTCAAGATAGTAATAATACATTTCTTCATAAGTGAATTCAATCACAGAATCACCAAGACTGATTTGCATCCGATCACCCAGGTCGCTCACATTCAAAACATTGCTGGTGTCTTTTTGGGCATAGACCCCCTGTGTAAGCAGCAGCATCAGGACGAAGCAGGCAGTTTTCATAAAAGGCTCCTTTCTCAGATCAATTGATTAACGCAGAAATTTACGGGAGGGTATGGATGGATACATTCATTTTGAGATTGGTAAGTACACCTGATCGGAGGGGTAAAAAAAAAGCATAAAAAAGCTTTTTTCATTTGAATTAATGTATAAATTCGCTTCGCTCCAAAATTCACTCAAAGTAACTGGCAGATGAAGCAGAATCTTTGCTTATCAGGAATATACAGAAAAGTACTCTGGGCCATGGCCCTGATGTTGACGTGGCAGTTAGCTCTGGCTTCAGGGGATGAAGCTCATGGATCGGGTACCGGGGAAGAGAAAGAATTCAATGCGGGAGAGATGATCATCGACCACATCGTGGATGCCCACGAGTGGCATATTGCCTCTATGGGAAAAACCCATATATCTGTACCCCTGCCCGTTATACTTTTTGATGAAGGACGGATTGTTGCTTTCATGTCTTCAAAATTTCATCATGGCCACGAACCTTACAAGGGCTACCGCCTGATGACTGAAGGTGAATACAAGGGAAAGATCGTAAAAGTCAAAACCGATGGGGTTACGGTGGATGAAGAAGCCGGGCTGCCCCTTGATTTTTCTATCACCAAAAATGTCGTTTCCATCTTCATCTGTGTCATTCTGCTCTGCGTCGTGTTCATCACTATCGCGCGCCGTTACAGGAAGAATCCGGGCGCGCCCAAAGGACTGCAATCCTGGCTGGAGCCCCTCATCCTTTTTGTCCGCGATGATATCGCGAAACCGGCCATCGGAGAGAAGAAGTACGAGAAATATATGGTGTTCCTCCTCACGGTTTTCTTCTTTATATTCTTCTCCAACCTGATGGGACTGATCCCCTTCATGCCGGGCGGAGCAAACGTCACAGGCAATATTGCGGTAACCCTGGTACTGGCCCTTTTCACTTTTGTGATTACCACTTTCAGCGGGAATATGAATTACTGGAAGCATATCGTGAATGCACCCGGGGTTCCCTGGTGGCTGAAGATCCCGCTGCCACTGATGCCCGTTGTAGAACTTATCGGTGTCATCACCAAGCCCTTCGTCCTCATGGTTCGTCTCTTTGCGAATATTATGGCCGGGCATATTGTGGCACTGGGCTTTATCAGCCTGATCTTTATCTTCAGCGCCATGAGTCCATGGGGCGCCTCCGTTTCAATAGTGTCTATCATCTTCTACGTATTTATGGGACTCCTGGAGTTACTGGTGGCCTTTATTCAAGCTTATGTTTTTACCCTGCTGTCGGCCCTTTATTTCGGCATGGCAACGGAAGAACATCATGATCACACACACGAAACAGAACACGCGCATTGATACAGGCTCTTTTTATTCACTAAATCTATATTTATATGTCAGTTTTATCAGTCATTATGCAGGCAGCCCAGGCTGCAGCGGATTTCGCCCCAATCGCCAAGATGGGGGCAGGGATCGGAGCAGGCATCGCCGTTGTCGGTGCCGGCCTCGGCATTGGAAATATCGGCAAAGGTGCCGTTGAGTCCATTGCACGCCAGCCTGAAGCTGTGGGTGACATCCGGTCGAACATGATCGTTGCCGCCGCCCTCATCGAAGGGGTTGCTTTCTTCGCCATTGTGGTCTGCTTGCTCGTTTTGTTCGTGTAAGTGGTCCCCGTCCTTCTGACCCTGACGGTTGGTCAGGGCCGGAAGGATGTTTAAAAAGAATCAATAACTGAAAATATCCAAGATATGGAACTTGTAACTCCGAGTCTGGGCCTCATTTTCTGGATGACCATAGCTTTCTTTTTCCTCCTGCTGGTGCTGGGAAAATATGCATGGAAACCGGTGATGAAGTCCTTAAAAGAACGTGAGCACCGTATTGCTGACGCCCTGAATGAGGCTGAAAAAGCCCGTGAGGAAATGAAAGAACTCAAGTTCAGCAATGAAGAATTGCTGAAACAGGCCAAGGAAGAGCGCGACGACATCCTCAGGGAAGCCCGGAAAGTGCGCGAAGCCATCATCGAAGAAGCCCGGGAGAAGGCCAATGCTGAAGCAGACCGCATTATCGAGAATGCCCGCCAGAGCATCCATTATGAAAAAATGGCAGCCATCACCGAACTGAAAAACCAGATCGCTGTTCTGTCTATTGAGATCGCGGAGAAGGTTCTCAGCCAGGAATTGTCGAAGGATGACAAGCAAAAGCAGCTGATCGATAAAATGCTGGGTGAAGTGAACTTCAATTAGGCGAAAAATTCAAGCAAGATGAGACCCATCAGATTAGCCTCCCGTTACGCGAAAGCACTCTTTGAGCTTGCCGGCGAGCAGAATATCCGTCAGGATGTGTTCAGCGATATGCAACTTCTGGCGCAGGTCTGCCGCGACAGCAAAGAGTTCAGAGTTATGCTGCAAAGTCCGGTCATCAGATTCGATAAAAAGAACAAGGTCGTTCACGAGTTGTTCGGCAAACATTTTCATGCGACCACGCTGGCTTATTCCGATATCATTGCACGCAAGAGGAGAGAAACCTTCCTTCCGGAGATCGCTGAGCAATATGTCCTTTTATACCGGGAATGGAAGAACATCAAAACCGCCAAGCTGACTACAGCCATAAGCGTGGATGCTTCCGTCAAAGAACGTATTGTCAACATGCTGAAAGAGCAGTTGAAAGCTGAGATTGAACTGGAAACCATGATTAAACCGGAACTCATCGGCGGCTTTGTGTTATCGGTGGAAGACCGCCAGCTGGATGCTTCTATACTGAGGAAGATCAAGAAGCTGACACGAGAATTCAATGTCAATGTATACGAAAAAAAACTTTAAAAGCATCATAAAACAAGATCATAGCTATGGCAGAAATTAAACCGGCAGAAGTTTCAGCAATTCTGAAACAGCAACTGGCAGGATTCAAATATGAATCTGAACTTGAAGAGGTGGGAACGGTATTGCAGGTCGGCGACGGCATCGCCCGTGCCTACGGACTGGCCAATGCCGAGTCGGGCGAACTCGTTGAATTTGAAAAGGCAGACATCATGGGCATCGTGCTCAACCTGGAAGAAGACAATGTGGGGATTGTGCTGCTCGGAGAATCCAACCGTATTCAGGAAGGTGATGTGGTGAAGCGCACCGGAAAGATTGCCTCGATCAATGTGGGCGAAGGAATGTTGGGCCGTGTTATTAATTCTATTGGTCAGCCGATCGACGGCAAGGGACCTGTGGAAGGCGCGGTTTACGAAATGCCGCTGGAGCGCAAAGCCCCGGGCGTTATTTTCCGTCAGCCGGTGAATGAACCCCTGCAAACAGGGATCAAAGCCATCGATGCAATGATTCCCATCGGAAGAGGGCAGAGGGAGCTGATCATTGGCGACCGTCAGACAGGAAAAACGGCCATCGCCATTGATACCATCATCAACCAGAAAACGAATTATGAAGCGGGAAAACCGGTATACTGCATCTATGTTGCTGTCGGACAGAAAGGCTCAACGGTAGCCAATATCGTTAAGACCTTAGAAGACAAAGGCGCCATGCCTTATACCATCGTTGTTTCAGCCACGGCTTCGGATCCGGCTGCTATGCAGTTTTATGCGCCTTTTGCCGGAGCTGCGATCGGTGAATTCTTCCGTGATACCGGCCGTCCCGCACTGGTGATTTACGATGACCTTTCGAAGCAGGCCGTGGCCTATCGTGAGGTGTCTCTCCTCTTACGCCGTCCACCGGGACGTGAAGCCTACCCCGGAGATGTTTTTTACCTCCATTCACGTCTGCTGGAACGAGCCGCCAGAGTTATCACCTCGGATGAGATTGCAAAAAAAATGAATGACCTGCCAGAGTCCCTTCGTCCGCTGGTGAAAGGCGGCGGCTCCCTGACAGCACTGCCCGTTATTGAAACCCAGGCAGGTGACGTTTCCGCCTATATTCCCACCAATGTGATTTCGATTACTGACGGACAGATCTTCCTCGAAAACAATCTGTTCAACTCGGGGATACGTCCGGCTATCAACGTGGGAATCTCCGTGTCACGCGTTGGCGGTAACGCACAGATCAAATCGATGAAGAAGGTGGCAGGAACGCTTAAGCTCGACCAGGCTCAGTTCCGTGAGTTGGAAGCCTTTTCGAAATTCGGCTCCGATCTCGATGCGGCCACCCGCGCTGTACTTGACAAAGGGATAAGGAATGTGGAGATTCTTAAACAGCCGCAGTATTCACCCATGAAGGTGGCGCACCAGATCGCCATCATCTACTGCGGAACCAAAGGTTTGTTGCAGAAAGTGCCGGTGAAAAGTGTGGCCGATTTTCAGGAAAGCTTCCTGCACCACCTCGACACCTTTCATAAAGAAATCCTCGATGGACTTGCTGCCGGTCAGCTCACAGATGAGATTATCGCTGTGCTGAACAAAGTAGCCAGGGAAATCGCTGCGAAATACGAAAAATAGATTTGAAGATAAGGTCATAACAACATGCCGAGTTTAAAAGAAGTCAGGACCAGGATTAACTCGGTGATCTCCACCAAGCAGATCACCAGTGCAATGAAGATGGTTTCGGCCGCGAAGCTGAGGCGTGCGCAAACCTCTATCCTGAAGCTGCGCCCTTATTCAGCCAAGCTGAATGAAATCCTCAGCCGGCTGAAGTCCAGTGTGGGCACAGCAGAAGAAGCCGTATATTTCAGGCAGAACAAACTCAATCATGTTCTCCTGGTCATTGTGACCTCTAACCGTGGTTTATGCGGAGCTTTCAATTCAAATGTCATCAAGCTGGCCCTGCAAACCATCAGGGAAAAGTATCCCGAACAGCAGAAAAACGGCCAGATGTCACTCCTGTGTATCGGAAAAAAAGGCGGAGAGTATTTCCAGCGCCGTAAGTTTCAGATTGTCGGACAAAATAACCAGATCTTCGATCAACTGACCTATGAGAACTCACTGCAGATCTCTTCAATGCTGATGAAAGCTTTTGTGGACGGGCAGTATGACCGTATCGAAATCATCTATAACCAGTTTCGCAATGCGGCCGTGCAAACCCTCGTCTGCGAGCAATACCTGCCTGTTCCCGAGGTGAAGGAGGCCGGTAACAAAATTGATCAGACAGAGTATATTTTTGAGCCCGATCAAGCCTCCATCGTCAGCGAACTGGTTCCGAAAACACTTAAAGTCCAGGTTTATAAGGCCCTTCTTGATTCGTTTGCATCAGAGCATGGTGCCCGTATGACTGCCATGCACAAAGCCACCGACAACGCCGACAATATACTCAAGGAACTCCGGCTCACTTATAACAAAGCCCGGCAGGCCTCTATCACAAAAGAAATCCTGGAGATCATCTCAGGTGCCAATGCCCTGAAAGGCTAATCCTGCTGAACCTGCAGGACAGGTATTTTGGCTTCATGAGGAGCCGGTGATAACATCATAGGAACAGCCTTTTTCATCCCTTTTTAGGCCATCCGTAAGCCATTTTTTTGTATATTTGCATCACAAAATGAATTTAATTATAGGAGATTAATATATGTTAAGCAAAAAAATGGAAAAGGCTTTCAATGACCAGATCAATGCAGAATTGTATTCTTCATACCTGTATCTGCAGATGGCCGCTTATTTTACTGACAGTAACCTGAATGGTTTTGCCAACTGGATGAATATCCAGGTAAAAGAAGAGAATGCCCACGCGATGATGATGTACAGCTTTGTACACGAACGCGGCGGGAAAGTCACCCTTCAGGCAATTGCCAAACCCGATTCCAACTGGAAGGGCGCCATCGGGGTTTTTGAAGCAACACTGAAGCATGAGCAGCATGTGACCAAACTGATTCACAATCTGCTTGACCTGGCACTTCAGGAAAGAGACCATGCATCAGCCAACTTCCTGCAATGGTTCGTTAAAGAGCAGGTGGAAGAAGAAGCTTCTGCAACAGAGATCCTGGAGCAGTTGAAGATCGTTGAAGGTAAGGGACACGGCCTGCTTTTACTTGATCGTGAAATGAAGGCAAGGGTATTTGTTGATCCCCTTACCGCGCAGGAATAATCCGAACGGGATTCTGAGGCCGGGCACTGCCCGGCTTTTTTGTTTATTTTTGCTGAAATGACCCTCATGAAGGCCGCTTTCAGGTGGATTTTGTTTGTTCTTGTCTTTCCGGTTATTCAAACTACCGGTCAGACCCTGATTCCCCTGGAAAAGAGCAGAACTCTATATCTTGAGGCCTCATTCAGCCCCGACGCCAGGGGTGTTCACACCTCCATCAAACCACTCGTCAGCGGGAGTGAATTCACGGTCTCACGATCCGATTCCCTCTGGGCCCCGGGCGCCAGACTCGAAGGAAAAGGAAAGCGGTGGATCGTCAGGAAAATCCTCTATGAACACTTCCTCCGGGCCGACACTTCCGGGTTTTATATTGCTGCCGATCCTTTACTGGACCTGAGCGCAGGCTATGATCTCATGGATCAGAAAATGCTGTACAGCAACGGCCGTGGCCTTCAGCTATCGGGAGGCTTCGGACACCACTTGTCTTTCTATTCTTCATACCTGGAATCCCAGGCGCGCTTCTCGTCCTGGATCGGTGACTTTGTTCAGCATTACCAGGTGGTGCCGGGCATGAACCGCGTGAAGGATTTCAAAGCTGATGCCTATGACTTTGGACTGGCTACTGCCTGGGTTTCATATAACCCATGGCGCTTCCTGAACCTGCAACTGGGCTATGGCAAGAATTTTTTCGGCGACGGATACCGCTCACTCATGTTGTCGGATAACAGTTACAATTATCCCTTCCTTAAAATATCAGCCCGCTTCAACCGATTCGAGTATGTCAGCCTCTTCGCGGGCTATCAGAACCTGGATACGGATAGCGTGCTTGATGCGCCGGTCATTTGGTACAATGGTTACCAGAAAAAGGGTGCGACCTTCAATTACCTGAGCATTCATGTGACAAAATGGATGCAGCTCGGACTCTTTGAGGGCGTGATCTGGAAATCACGCGGACTGAAGGATCCGGCTTTCAATATCAATCAGTGGATCCCTGTTCTGTTTCTCAATACGATCCGCTATTCTCTTTATGACAGGAACAACGTCATCATCGGAACGAATGTTTCGTTTCGGCCCAGCCGCTCTGTTCAGGTGTACGGACAATTTGTGGTGGATGATATCCATTTCAGAAAGCCCTCGGTCTGGACCTACCAGAAGACAAAAACGGGATGGCAAATCGGACTGAAATACTTCCATGTGGCCGGCCTCCCCAATCTGATGTTACAAACCGAATTTAACCGTGTAAGGCCATATACATACGGACATCAGGATGCTTTGCAAAGCTATACGCACAACAATCAGGCACTGGCACATCCGCTGGGCGCGAACTTTTCGGAAGCATTGTTGTTGCTGAATTACCGCTACAAGCGCTTCTACGCGGGTATGCAATATCAATGGGCTTCAGGGGGTGGTGATGAGGGTGATACGCATTGGGGCTCGGATATTTTTCTTTCTGATACCAGGGCTGAAAATGCTTATAATTCCGTCGGAAACCATACGGGACAAGGTGTGCAGTACCAGCTGAACCATGCAGGTTTCAGGTTCGGTTACCTCCTCAATCCGCGATACGGATTGAGTGGAGAGATCGGTATCGCATACCGTAACTATACGTCAGCGCTTCAAAACCAGAACAATCTTTTGCTGAGCCTGGGCCTGAAAACAAGTTTTATGAATCAATATTTCGACTGGTAAGGATGAGAAGGACCCTGACATATCTGATCCCTGCCGGCCTCCTTTGGATGCTTATACCTTTCGGACTGAAAGCTCAGCAGGCATACCGGGAGTTGTTCTGGGGCCCGCGTGAAACAGTGCGTGCTGAATGGAGTGTGGCCGGGGAGAGCCGCTTTGCCGCCATTCTGCCGGCTATGGAAAAGCAGGTACGGATCAATGCTGATGACAGTATCAGCGACCTTCTGTATATGGGCATCCTGAAGCCGCGGAAAGTCAGTTCCCATATCCTCGACCTGAAATGGGGTAAGACCAGCATAAAATTAGATCCATTGATTGATTTGTATGCCGGCGTAGAAGTGAAAGGAAATGGTATTACAGGGGGCGGGGGGCTCGGACTAAAAACCGCTGTAGATGCCGGAAAATCCTTTTCTGCCGGGGGCTATGTGCGCTTCAATCAAACCAGCCTGCCGGCCGCACTGAATGAGAAAGTGAAAGCCACACGGGTGCTGCCGGCCATGGGATATGCGCACAGATCAGCTCTGGGTGGATATTACTCGTGGGACGGCGCAGGCTGGATCAATTACAATTTCCTCAGGCATTTCAATGTGGAAGCCGGCATGGGGCGTAATTTCTGGGGGGATGGCTACCGCAGTTTTTTCATCTCCGATGGATCATTCAGCTATCCCTATATTAAAATCACCACTTCCGTTTGGAAAATTAAATATGTCAACCTATATGCTCAGATGAAAGACATGCGCATGACCTCTTCAGGGCGCTGGGACCAGATGCGGACCAAATACGGCAGCTTTCATTTTCTGAGTTGGGATATACATAAGCGGGTAAACATCGGCTTTTTTGAAGCCATTATCTGGCAGGCCGGCGACAGCGTTTCGAAAAGAGGATTTGATGTCAACTATATCAATCCGTTTATTTTTTACCGTCCCGTTGAGTTTGCCATAGGGAGTCCCGACAACAGTCTGATGGGAGTTAGTTTGAAGGTAAAAGTGGGACGGAAGAATTTCTTCTACGGTCAGTTCCTGATGGATGATATTATCATTGGCGAGTTCAGCTCAGGCAGTGTAAACAGGATCAGGCAATGGTTCGGATCTGCCGACAGCGGGGACGTTTACGGTTACTGGACCAACAAGCAGGCCTGGCAACTCGGATTCAGTGCTTATGATATTTTCGGCCTCAAAGGAATGGGTGTACAGGCCGAATACAATGCCGCCCGGCCTTATACATACAGTCACCGCCTGTCGAATGTGAATTACGCGCACTACAACGAACCCCTGGCGCACCCGGCAGGAGCCAACTTTTCGGAGTTCCTCTTTTTTATCCGCTATCACCATAAACGATGGTATTCGGAAGTGCAGTTCATGTGGCTGCAACAGGGTCGGGATTCCGCGGGAACACATTTTGGGGCCGACATTTTTCAATCAACCTTTGACTCATACTTCCCCGAACTTGATAATGTCCCGGTGCAACAGTATTATAACAGCATCGGACAGGGTATACGATCCCTGACCCTCTATGGTGCGCTGAGGGCCGCTTGTATCATCAATCCGGCAATGAACCTCCGGGCAGAAGCTGAGCTTTCGTTCAGAAATCAAAAGGTGGCAGCTTCTGATTCCTGGGGTTTGTTCTTTATGGTGGGAATCAGAACATCGGCTTTCGGCTGGAGGACTGATCGTTGATTTTTAGTAATTTTGGTGACGACAAAACATGAAGAAAATTCACCTCATACTACTGGCTGTTCTGACCGGACTGCTGCTTTGGCTAAGCTGGCCTGCAAGGGGGTTTCCCGGACTGCTCTTCATTGCATTTATTCCATTGCTTTTTGCTGAGGATTATATCACCCAAAACAGGCATAATTTTAAACGAGGCAGTTTTTTTCTGTATGCCTATCTCGCCTTTTTTATCTGGAATCTGCTGACTACCTGGTGGATTTATTATTCAACCCTGTTTGGCGTCATCATGGCTGTTGTATTCAACGCGCTCTTTATGGCCTTGGTGTTCCACTTTTACCATATGCTGCGACGAAATCTCTTCAAAGGAAGAAGAGGTTATTATGTACTCATTTTTTTCTGGATCACTTTTGAATATCTGCATCTTGACTGGGACCTGACATGGTCATGGCTGAACCTGGGAAACGGATTTGCAGCTTATCCATCCTGGGTACAATGGTATGCCTATACGGGAACACTGGGGGGTACGGCATGGGTGTTGGGCGTGAACATACTCATCTATCTGGCACTGAAATTTGCATTTGGACTCGTAAAAGTTAAAAGCCGGGTGTTGCTCTTTGGTTCTTCCGCAGCTGTATTACTCGTCGTGCCCATTATTCTGTCGCAGGTGATTTATCACGCCTATCGTGAAAAAGGGAGCCCGGTCAATATTGTCGTTGTTCAACCCAACATTGATCCGTACAACGAAAAATTCGGAGGGATGACCTCCCAGCAGCAGCTGGACCGCATCATCAGCCTGGCCAGGGAGAAAGTGGATTCGGAGACAGACTACCTGGTATGTCCTGAAACTGCCATACCTGAAGGGATTGTTGAAGATGAACTCAACGAATCACAAAGTATTGACAGCCTGAAGGCCCTGATCGCTGATTTTCCGCAGTTAAAGGTGGTGATCGGGATATCCTCCTATGTGATTTATGATAAGGGAGAGAAGATCACGGAAACGGCTCGTCTCTCTGGCGATGGCCAGTATCATTATGATGTGTGCAATACAGCCATGTATCTGGACTCTTCTTATAATGCTCAGCTCTATCATAAGTCGAAACTTGTCCCGGGAGTAGAAAAGATGCCCTTTCCCAAATTACTGAAGCCGCTGGAAAAATTTGCGATCGATCTCGGCGGGATGACCGGGAGCCATCTGACACAGGATGTGCGCAGCGCCCTGGGCCCGGCCAGCGATGAAATCAAAGTGGCACCGGTGATTTGTTATGAGTCCATCTATGGTGATTTTGTGACTGGCTATATCCGAAACGGGGCGCAACTGATTTTCATTATCACCAATGATGGCTGGTGGGAAGACACGCCCGGTCACCGTCAGCATCTCCAATATGCAAGACTGAGAGCCATTGAAACGCGCAGAAGCATTGCCCGTTCAGCAAATACCGGGATTTCCGCCTTTATCAACCAACGCGGTGATATTCTGATGGCCACTTCTTACTGGGAACCCCGTGTGATCAGCCATACACTTAATGCCACAAACAGAAAGACCTTCTATGTCCGTTTCGGCGATTATCTGGGCAACATCACCCAGTACTTTGCCTATGCTTTTTTTATCGTTTATCTGGTCGCGCTGCTGTTGAATATGAGGTTCAGGATTATTCAGAAGAAAAAAAATCCGGGGATACTGAAATAGCTGGATTTGATAAAAGGAATATAAAAATTGAGTGATCGCTTTAAAAGCATCATAAGGTTCGGGAGTCTTCCGCACCCGAACCTTTTCCTTTTTGTTCAGGTCATTATTCAGTGGTCTGGAATTCACTCCTGAGCAATCTGAAAGTTCAGTTTTTCATTGCCTTACTTTTGTCGCGCCAAAAGTAACAAAAGCGCTTTTTTCTCGCCCTAAGGCAATTTTCACGTCGGGCTGCGCCCTCGTGAAACCGCCGACAGCTTACACTCCCGTCCCACAGGCCACTGCCGCGTGCGGT